>DFZP01000055.1:2406-34384 GCA_002382125.1 Firmicutes bacterium UBA4053 | reverse complement strand
ATATCCTGTGATTGTAAAATTGCAATTTGGGGTTTGACATGATCTTTTGAGATAAGGTATAATGACTTTCAGGAAACAAAAGGAGATGATAACTATGGTTTTCGAGGTATATAAACCTCGTGGAGAGAAAGCAGAAAAAGCACCCATGGTGTCCTTTTCAAAAAGTTCGATTGTTTTAAATAAAGTGGCCAGAGAGAAACTGGGTGCGCAATACGTTGAGCTGTCTTATGATAATGATTCAAAAACTATACGTGTTCGTGCTGTGAAAGAAGATGGTATACAGATAAAGAAGACCAAGGTATTTGGCAAGGGTTTCTTTAAACACTTTGGTATTAATCTAAAGGGGAGGTACGAAGCCATATTTGATGAACCGGGAAATGCTCTCTACGTGAAGGTCGATGGCAACAGGAACAATTCTTGAAGCATTGATGTATATTTGCGGTGACGGGAAAGGAGGTTGCCGGGCCGGCATGAATAACTTAATTGTCGGCTTTCTTTAATATGAAGCGGTGTAAAAACAGACACGGGAAAAAGGGTGTTTAAAATGCGTATAGGCGTAGATATAGATGGGGTTATTGCTGATACTTTTTCTATTTTAGTTCGTGAAATGAATGATTATTTTGGCGCAGGCCTAAAGCTGGAAGATATTGATGACTATGATATTTCCAAGGCATACGGTATTACAGTAGTAGATATGCACAGGTTTATCTGCGACAGGGAAGAGGTTTTAATTGGGAAACCTGTTCTAAAAGATGGTGCGAATAAATACTTGAACATGTTAAGCACAAAACATACTATCTATCTTGTTTCTGCTCGCGAGGATAAATATCTTCTTTCGACGAAAATATGGCTGCAAGAGCGCGGGGTTCCGTATGATCATCTGATATTGCTGGGTCAACATGACAAAAGAGCAACCTGCACTAAAATGGCAATAGACCTTCTGGTTGAAGACAGCCTTAAAAATGCATGCCAGGTTAGTGACTGTGGTATTCCAGTAATTTTACTTGACGCGCCTTATAATCAGGGCGAATTACCGCCTCTGGTCGGGCGAAGCTATTCCTGGCAGGAAATTTATAATCTTATTGAACGTTTGGAGTTTAATGCTGCCGGAAGGCAAAAAAATATTTTATAAAGAAAAACACAAGTGGGGGTGACGAAGTGAATTACCATGAACAGGTTGCTGCTTTGGCTGACTTGTTGCGGAGTTGTGACCGTAACTTTGCTCTTACGGGAGCAGGCATCAGCACCGAAAGTGGAATACCGGATTTTCGCAGTCCGGGAACGGGATTATGGACAAAGTATGACCCGATTAAAACCGCCAGCTTAACTGCACTGCGTCGCGACCCTGTTGCTTTTTATGAGCTTAACATGACGCGCTGGACATCTTATGTTGCTTGTCAACCTAACAATGCTCACCTTGCACTGGCACGACTGGAAAAACTGGGCTACCTGCTGGGGGTAATTACTCAGAATATCGATGGTCTCCACCGCAAGGCCGGTTCCCGGTGTGTGTGGGAGGTACATGGACATCTGCGGACCTGTCGTTGTATGAAGTGTGCGGCAGATTACTCTTTTGATTTGTTGGTTACTTTGCTCAATAGTGGTCAAAATCCTCCTTTGTGTGAGAAATGTGGTGGCGTTCTTCGCCCCAACGTAGTTTTATTCGAGGATCAAATGAGTGAGGATTTTTTTGAAGCCACGCAAATATTATCCGGCTGCCAGTTGCTGCTGGTAGTGGGCAGTAGCCTCACTGTGCATCCGGTGGCAGGTCTGCCCCAACTGGCACGAAAACTGGTAATTATAAATCATAACTCTACCCCCTGGGACGAGCAGGCGGAACTGGTTATACATCATTCAGCAGGGACGGTTTTTCAAGACCTGATGAACGTGTTGGGAGAGTCGCTGCAGAATGGCTGACCTGGCGTTTGGGTACTGTTTTTACGTGGAAATGTACTAAGCTATTTTCTTTGGAAGGTTGAGAGATATAGGGTGAGTGTAAAGATACTGGCTATAGAAACATCGTGCGACGAGACGTGTGCTGCGGTGGTTGCCGATGGGAAAGAAATACTCTCTAATGTTATTTCTTCTCAAGTGGAGATACATAAAAAATTCGGCGGGGTGGTGCCTGAAGTTGCTTCCCGCAAACACCTGGAATTAATTAATGGCGTAATACAAAGGGCATTGGATGAAGCCGGCCTGGATTTTCAGGCTCTGGACGCTGTTGGGGTTACTTACGGTCCGGGTCTGGCAGGCGCTTTGCTGGTAGGGGTGGCGGCGGCCAAGGCTGTTGCCTGTGCCCTGGATATACCATTGTTGGCTGTAAATCATCTGGAAGGGCATGTTTATGCCAATTTTCTGGTGGAGCTGGACCTTTCTTTTCCCCTGATTTGCCTGGTGGCAAGCGGAGGTCATACGGATCTGGTTTTGATTGCACGGCACGGTAGTTATCAACTGGTAGGCTGTACACGTGACGATGCGGCCGGAGAAGCTTTTGACAAAGTAGCCCGTACCATGGGCCTGGGCTACCCGGGGGGGCCCCTGATTGATAAGTTGGCACATGGTGGGAAGGAAGAAGCTATTCCTTTGCCGCGTGCGTACCTGGAGGAGGGAACGCTGGATTTTAGTTTCAGTGGTTTAAAAACAGCAGTGGTTAATTACTTGCGGCGGGCCGGACAGCAATGTGAAGAGGTTAATATGAAAGACATGGCTGCTTCTTTTCAAAAGGCTGTGGTGGATGTTTTGGTGAGTAAAACCCTGCAGGCTGCGGAAAAGTACGGGGCAAACGCTGTTCTTCTGGCTGGCGGGGTGGCGGCTAACGAACGCCTGCGGTCGCATTTAAAAGAGCAGGCCGGGCAGCAAATGCGGCCTGTGGTTTATCCACCGCCGCTGTTGTGTACAGATAACGCGGCCATGATTGGTTGTGCCGCTTATTATAAGTACTTGCGTTCAGATCTGGCTCCCCTTACCTTAAATGCCGTACCCGGGTTAAAATTGGGTGAAGAAAAGTATTAATTATTTACAGTTTTTGGGCTAGGGAAGAAATTGCTGTGGATTAAATCCTGTGGATAATGTGGATAAGTCTGTTAATAACTGATCAGTCAAGGAATCTGGCTGTGGATAAAATTTCAAAGCAATAGTTGTATTTTGTCGAAAATTAGTTTCAAATGAAAGCATGGTGCTGTCGGCGCGATCGCGGTGGAGTGAGCGGGTGACCAGGTATTCACTGACAGTTTTTTCTTTCATAAATCGCGCATAATCAAGGTTAAGAAAAAGTAGTAGCAAGCAGAGGATAACCATGTGAATGCCGGGTCATGCCTGCCCTGAGCGGCCTTGCTGGATAGTCACTCATACTTTTACTTTTGCGTTTGTAATTGAGCAAAAACTTCTCCTGCTTCTATTTCCAGCCCATCCAGAATAAGCGATTTGATCCTACCTTCTTCTTCAACCCTTTGGCTGAGGGTAAGTTTTCCCTCCCGACCATTATACACCTCAATGCTTTTCTCTTCCGGATCTACGATCCAATATTCTTTAACTCCACATCTGGCATATGTCCTGGCTTTTTTCTTTAAGTCGTAATAAGCGGTAGAAGGAGATAAAACCTCAACCACCAGATCAGGCGCCCCGTGTATTTTTGCTGGTTCAATAATATGCAGGCGGTCTTTGGCGATGAAGATAATATCGGGCTGGTAAGTTTCTTTTTCTTCGAAGTAAACATCTATAGGTGAAACTAAAACTTGTCCTGATTTTTCTTTGGCGTTAAAATTCAGTAGTTTTTCTGTTAAGCGAATAAGTATGATCTGATGAAAGGTAGCAGGCGCTGGCGTCATTATAAGTTTGCCTCCTATTAATTGGTAAGGGGCTCCTTCCGGCAACAAAGAATAGTCCGCATAAGTATATACTTCTTTTTTAGGAATCCCGGTTTCTGTTAGCGCCAGGCTCATCAAGTTTCCACCTCCCAGTCTTTTTGTTTACATTTTAACACGATCATTTGTTTGAAGGCAAGACAGATGGAATTGAGTTAGTTCCGTTGTTCCGGCCTTTGTGGTATACTTATTTGCAAAGAGCAAAAGAAAGGATTTCTTCAGTATTGTATCTTCACTATAACTAATTCAGGTTAAAAGCGTGGAGTATTTGAGGAAAATGAAAAACTTGTTTGAAAAGAGAGTGGGTTTTTAAGGATGGAGCCTGTGCGAGCCTTCATTGGACTTGGCTCAAATTTAGGTGATAAAAAGGCCAATCTTGAGACTGCCATATCTTGGTTGAGCAAAGAAGGGCGTATAGATGTAAAGAAAAGGGCTTCTTATTACTGCACCGCTCCTTTAGACTATACTGAGCAGGACTGGTTTGTAAATACGGTGGTTGAAATAGAAACCACCTTATCGCCGGCAGAATTACTGACCGTGTTTTTGTCAATTGAGGTGCGAATGGGCAGGGTGCGTGGTATCCGCTGGGGTCCGAGGCCGATTGATCTGGACTTGTTGCTCTATGGTGATGCCGTGATTAATGCTCCCGGTCTTGTGGTACCCCACCCGCGTATGTCCCGGCGGGCTTTTGTAATGGTCCCGCTGGCTGAACTGGTTCCGGACCTTTACATCTGCGGTTACGGTAAAGCTGCTCACCTGAGTGTAGAATTGAGCCAGACCCAAGAGGTTCAAAAAATGGCCGAAAACGAATGATGCCTGCCTTGTTGAGGATTTTCGGGGGTTGCTGAGTTAGGAGATTGCCGTTGTATTTATGTAGAAGATTTTTATAGCTTTTTTCTTGCCATAAATCTTGCTTTGTGCTAGAATGTTTGCGAAGAATGGTATTTGATTAAGAAACCATACCTTATGCATGAATAATTTTACCGTGACAAATGATATTTATCAGGTAACCGCTTGGATCCGGGATGGACCGAGACGGGGGGTAAGGGTAGTTAGCCTTTCGGAACGGTCTGTCCGGAAGGTTTTCTTATTTTTGGCAAGGTTTTTACGGGAATATTTCCAAGGTGGTGAGGGCCTTGTGAAAAAGCCGGCTGTTGTAATCGTGGGAGCAGGTAAGGTAGGTGGCGCCCTGACTATCTTGCTGCACAAAAAAGGCTATCCCATCGCGGGTGTAGCCAGCCGCAGTATATCTTCAGCCCGCCGGGTGGCGGAAGAAGTAAACTGTCCCGCAACCGGCAGGCCGGAGGAAGTAACAGGACTGGGGGAGCTTGTTTTTATTACTACCCCGGATAGAGAAATTGCCAGGGTTGCAGAGGCGATTGCCAGCCGGCAGGGTTTCCGGTCCGGTCAGATAGTGGCTCATACCAGTGGCGCCCACGCTGCTTCTGAGTTGCGTGGCGTGCAGGGAACTGGGGCGATGGTAGTTTCCATTCATCCCTTACAGTCTTTTGTTGATCTCCAGGGCGCTATAGAAAACCTGCCCGGTTCATATTTTGCCCTGGAAGGAGATGAGACAGCGATGGCCGTAGCCAGGCAGATCGTTGCTGATCTGGACGGTAAAGCTTTTACTATCCGGGCGGAGGACAAGCCCTTATACCATGCAGCAGCATGTGTTGCGTCTAATTATCTGGTATCCCTGATGCATTATGCAACCGGGCTTTACCGTTGTTTTGGTCTGTCCCGCGAAGAAGCATTTGAGGCGTTATTCCCACTGGTTCAGGGTACAATAAACAATGTCCGGCGGATAGGCCCTGTTCAAGCTCTGACCGGGCCGGTATCCAGGGGTGACGGGACTACCATTTTGGACCATCTTCCGGCACTTGAACGGGTGGGTAAGGAAGAAATTAATCTTTACCGTGCATTGGGTTTGTATACGGTTTCGGTGGCTTTGGAAAAAGGCAGCATAGATCAGGAGCAGGCTTTACAGTTAAAAAAAGTTTTTGCTTAGGAGTTACCCATGGGAACGTTCGTTTCCTCCATAAGGAATAAAAATAACACGCTTGCCGTTGTTTGCAAGGAGCTACATATGCGAAAGGCCGGTAACGAGACACGGCGCAGGTGAGGTTAGCGAATCGGCAGCGCGAATCGCGCTGGTGTCAGTACGCTGGAAAACTAACGGCAAGCAAAAATCTATTTTCTAAGGGAGGGACTTAAATGGCCGAAGAGCGCGTAACCACTGCTTTTTTCCGGGGAGCCAGATCTGCAGGCCGCCTGATTACTATGTTGACAGCCTATGATTACCCCATGGCCAAGCTGGTTGATGCTGCCGGTATTGACGCTATTCTGGTAGGTGACTCCCTGGGGAACGTGGTGCTGGGCTATACGTCCACCATTCCGGTGACGATGGACGACATGGTGCATCACATTAAAGCAGTTACCCGCGGCGTGACGAGAGCCATGGTGGTAGGTGATATGCCTTTTCTTTCTTATCACCTATCCCTGGAGGAAAGTTTGAAGAATGCAGGACGTATTATCCAGGAAGGCGGCGCCCAGGCGGTTAAGCTGGAGGGCGGGCAGGAGGTAGCTCCTGTTATCCGGGCGATGGTGACTGCAGGTATTCCGGTGATGGGCCATTTAGGTTTAACTCCGCAGGCCGTTCACCAGATGGGAGGCTACAAAGTGCAGGGGAAAGACGAAGCGGCAGCCAGGAAGCTGTTGGATGATGCCAGGGCACTTGAGGAGGCAGGAGTATTTTCTATTGTTTTGGAATGTGTGCCTGCTGCCCTGGCTGAATTGATAACCCGGGCGCTGGAAGTACCGACTATTGGTATCGGCGCCGGCCCTAACTGCAGCGGACAGATCCTGGTAACCCACGATCTTTTGGGCCTGTATGATGGCGCCGGACCAAAGTTTGTTAAGCGTTATGCAAATTTGCACCAGGATATAACAAAAGCCCTGCAAGCCTACCGTGAAGAAGTGCAAACGGGTTCTTTCCCTGCAACTGAACACTGTTTTGCCATGCCTGAGGAGATATTGACCAGACTGCGCCGGGAGATTACTGCAAAAGCTCCTTAGGCCCTTTGTTCCAGGTATTTTGAATCTACTGATTACTGAATATTTCTGGTGTATTTAGTGCTATAACTCTGTGTTCTTAAGTGCCCTCTGTGGTTAAATTTAGTTCTATTTTCCGTAAGAAGGGGAAACGGATGTTAGTCTGTCGAACAATCAGCGAAATCAGGAGTGTTGTTCAAAAATCTCGCGATCGCCGGCAAACGGTAGGTTTCGTGCCTACTATGGGCTACTTTCACGAAGGGCACCTGGTCCTGATGCATGAGGCTAAAAAAGTCTGTGACCTGGTTGTGGTCAGTATCTTTGTGAATCCCCTTCAGTTTGGTCCCCGGGAGGATCTTGACCGGTATCCCCGTGACTTTGAACGGGACGTCCACCTGGCAGAAAAAGTGGGGGTGGATGTTGTGTTTTTTCCATCAGCAGAGGAAATGTATCCATCCGGTTTTTCTACCAGGGTGGAGTTAGGGGAATTGACTCAATGTTTGTGTGGTCGCTCCCGCCCCGGCCATTTTCAGGGGGTGGCTACGGTAGTTGCCAAACTATTCAATATTGTTTTCCCGGATAAGGCTTTTTTCGGACAAAAAGATGCCCAGCAGGTGTTGGTGATCAAGCGGATGGTAAAAGATCTGAATATGCCCTTAGAAATTGTTGTTGTGCCTACAGTCCGGGAGGAAGACGGGGTGGCCATGAGTTCCCGTAATGTTTACCTTGAGCCCCATGAAAGACAGGCGGCGCGGTGTTTAAGACGCAGCATGGAGATAGTCGAACAGGAGGTGGTAGATGGGGAGCGGGATGCATCAAGACTGCAGGAAATGGCTCGAAAAATAATTGCTGAGGAACCACTTGCTGACATTGACTACGTAGAAATCCGTTCCCTTCCTGACTTAAAGCCGGTAACCAGTCTGGAATGTCCGGCACTGCTGGCGGTAGCGGCACGTTTTGGCAAAACACGGTTGATTGATAACACAGTACTGTGTGCAGGGGGTGTGGAATATGTTTTTAACCATGTTTAAATCCAAAATCCATCGGGCTACGGTAACCGAAGCCAATCTTAATTATATGGGTAGCATTACGATTGATCAGGATTTACTGGAGGCTGCCAACATATTGCCCCATGAAAAAGTACAGATCGTAAATAATAACAATGGGGCGCGATTTGAAACCTACGTTATTTGTGGCGAGCGCGGTTCAGGGATAATCTGCTTGAATGGGGCGGCTGCCCGTCTGGTTCAACCGGGAGATACCGTGATAATTATCTCTTATGCCATGATGACGCCGGAAGAAGCTCTTGCTTTCCGGTCCACGATAGTCATGGTAGATAATAACAATAAGGTTGCAGAGATTCGCCGGGATGAAGTAGCCGCTGAATTGGGTTAATAAGTAGTAAGGGCTATCGGGCATTGACAAGTTTATGCTCTGGTAAGTAAAATATGCACATGGATAAAGGTGACTACACATTGACACAGGACAAAATTAATCAACTCTCGAAGGAAATTAAAGAGCTAAAGAAAGAGCGCCGGGCTGTTATCTTAAGTCATTACTACCAGCGTCCGGAGATCCAGGAGGTGGCAGATTTTATTGGGGATTCTCTGGAGCTTTCCCGGCAGGCTGCAAAGACGGAGGCGGCAGTAATTGTTTTTTGTGGTGTGCATTTTATGGCTGAAAGCGCCTCTGTTTTATCTCCCGGCAAGATTGTGTTATTGCCTGAGGAGAATGCAGGCTGTCCGATGGCTGACATGATTACCGCGATAGATCTGGAGCGATGGAAGAAGAATTTTCCACGGGCTACTGTGATTTGCTACGTTAATACCTCGGCCGAAGTGAAGGCGCAAAGTGATATAGCCTGTACCAGCGCCAATGCAGTAAAGGTTATTAATTCTTTGCCGCCTGATGAAGTTATCCTCTTTATTCCCGACAAAAACCTTGGTGATTACATAGCCCGGCAGACAGGGCGCAAGATTAATGTCTGGGATGGCTATTGTAATACTCATCACAAGCTGACCCGTCAGGACGTTTTGGCGGCCAAAGAAGAACACCCCGATGCCCTGGTTGTGGTGCATCCCGAATGCCGGCCCGAGGTGGTGGAGTTGGCTGATAAAGTAGCCAGCACTTCTGGAATGCTTCGTTTCATACGTGAGAGTCCGGCAAGAGGATTTATAATCGGTACTGAAACGGGCATCTTGCATCAATGTTATAAGCAGTGTCCGGGAAAGGAATTCTTTCCGGCTTCGAAAAAAATGGTTTGTCCCAATATGAAAGCTACTAATTTGGAAAAAGTACGTAATTCTTTGGTTAAATTGGAGCCGAAGATAACAGTGCCTCCAGAAATTAGAAAGCGGGCACTGAGGTCTTTAGAGCGAATGTTGGCCATTACTTGAGGAGGCCCATCCGGTGTACCAGCAGTATCTTACGAATTTTGACACCCGGCATTTACCGCAAGAAGAATGGGAGTATGTGGTGGTAGGAAGCGGTATAGCCGGGTTGTATACTGCATACACAGCCAGCAAGGCAGGGGGGAAGGTAGTTGTACTTACCAAGCACACTGTACTGGACAGCAATACCGACAAAGCACAGGGAGGCATTGCCGCAGCCCTTGGGGCTGCCGATTCCCCGGAATTGCACCTTCAGGATACCCTGGCTGCCGGAGCGGGCTTATGTGATCGTGAAGCAGTAAGTATTCTGGTTAATGAGGGACCGCGGCAGGTAGAAGAACTCATCAAGTTGGGCGCCCGTTTTGATCGGGATAATGGCCGGCTGGTCATGGGCCGGGAGGGCGCCCATAGTCGCCGGCGGATCCTGCATGCGGCGGGGGACGCTACGGGAGCGGAAATCCAACGGGTGCTTACTGAGCAGGCTTATCAAAATCCATCTATTGATGTCCGGGAAAGCCATTTTGTGGTGGATTTACTGGTTAAAGAGAATACCTGCTACGGGGTTTTGGCCTATGATCTCACAGAGCGATGTTTAAAGGTTTTCCGGGGGCGTGTGGTCATACTGGCCAGTGGTGGTGTGGGGCAGTTGTATAAACACAATACCAATCCTGAGGTGGCTACGGGAGATGGGATTGCCATGGCCTACCGGGCAGGTGCGGAAGTAATGGACACGGAATTTATTCAGTTCCATCCCACTGTGTTGAATTTGCCGGGGGCGCCACGTTTTTTGATTTCTGAGGCCGTGCGCGGTGAGGGTGCGTACCTTTGTAACTGCCATGGTGAACATTTTATGCTTCGTTATCATGAAATGGCGGAACTGGCGCCGCGAGACGTGGTAGTGCGGGCAATTCTGCAAGAAATGATGGAGACTGAATCAAAAGAAGTATTTTTGGACTTATCTCATCTGGATGCGAAAAAAATATACCGGCGTTTCCCCACCATCAGCCGTACCTGTCAGACATACGGCCTGAATATTGAGAGGGACCCTATACCGGTAACTCCGGCGGCTCATTACATGATGGGCGGCGTCAAGACTAATTTGTACGGAGAGACCAGCATTGACGGCCTTTATGCCTGCGGTGAGATGGCCTGCCTGGGGGTGCATGGGGCCAACCGTCTGGCCAGTAACTCTTTGCTGGACGGTCTTGTTTTTGGCCACCGGATTGTTGAACAGACGCGCCGTTATCTGGCCGGCTACAGGCTGTCCGGGCAGGATTTTTCCTGTACTCAACTGGCTGAGTCTGAAGATGTTGATTATGAGCAGTTGCGTACTTCTTTACAGTCGACTATGGACAGGTATGCCGGGCCGGTACGTAGTTTTGAAGGTCTTAACGAGGCACTGGTTTTCTTTGCAGGCCTGGGCGTTCTTGCCGGGCGCCAGGCAGGTAACTGGGAAGAGATGGAGGTGCGCAACATGCTCTGTGTAGCTGAGTTGATTACTGAAGCTGCCATCATACGTACAGAAAGCCGGGGATGTCACTACAGGCTGGATTTTCCGGCTCCCAGTGAAAGATGGCGCAGGCATGTTATCTTTAAGCGGGGCTGATTTTGTTGGTAACCAACATTTTTTTGCTTAAATTGGGTAGTAAGTTAAGCTAATATCCGGAGGATATGCAGACATGTTTTGTAATATAGCATTAGAAGAACTTATTGACCGTGCCCTGCAAGAAGATATTGGTGCAGGTGACATTACCACCAACAGCATTGTTCCTCCTGATCATGTTGTCACTGCCTTTATACGTCCGGGAGAAGCAGGTGTGATGGCCGGTCTGCCGGTGGCGCAGGCAGTTTTTTGTCGCCTGAACCCGGATATTCGTTTTTATCCCCGGGTTCGGGATGGAGAACGGATCGAGCGCGGCCAATTACTGGCCAGCGTAGAAGGAGACGGCCGGGCTGTTTTAACCGGCGAGCGGGTTGCCTTAAACTTTATGCAGCATCTTTCGGGGATTGCGACATATACCGCTTTCCTGGTGCAGATGGTGGAAAAACACAAGGCAAAAATTGTGGATACCCGTAAAACTACTCCTGGCTTACGGGCTTTAGAAAAGTATGCTGTGCGGGCAGGAGGAGGGAATAACCATCGTTTTAGCTTATACGATGCGGTATTGATAAAGGATAATCATCTTCAGGTGGCAGGTAGTACATGCCGGGCAGTTCAGCTTGTACGGGCGGCTGTACCTTTTGTTATGAAGATTGAGGTGGAGGTGGAAGATCTGGCCGGGGTAGAGGAAGCTCTTCTGGCGGGGGTGGATATTATCATGCTGGATAACATGCCTGTCGAAATCATGCGCCGGGCGGTGGAAATGGTGGCCGGGCGGGCTTTGCTGGAAGCCTCCGGAGGTATTAATGAACAGAACATTGTAACCGTGGCTCAAACCGGCGTCGATTTCATTTCCATTGGTTCTCTTACACAGTCAGCGCGGGCATTGGATATCGGGCTGGAGTTGGTATAAGAGCATCCCACAGGAATTTTCTTTTTTCCACCTTCCAGATTAAGATGTTTTTCTATTTTGGCAAAATGCTCCTGTAAAAACAATGTTTTTACAGGAGCATTTTTTTGCAAAAGATAACAATTTTAATTTAGTGCTTATAAAACGGCATATTGGCAAACTACGGTACATTTAGGCAGAATATTAACTGTCCGCTCAGGTTACTTTAAAAATGCACGCTGTATTTAGCCCTGAACTTGCATATCTCTGATTTTCATTGTTGAATTTAATGTAATCAAACGGGTGAATGTTGAAGGAGGGATGTAGCCTGAAGAGAAATGTGCAAAAGATTTTGTGGTTATTCATACTCTTTTTTGTTTTAATCGCTCTGGTAAAAGATCTTGTTACTCTTCCGGTGAAACAAAACATCAAGGTGGGCGATCCTTTATTGCCTCAACTGGCCTATCATGGATTCTACCGAAATTTTACCATGCGGCTTTACGGAGGGGAAGCTAAAAAAGATTTTGTTCTGTCGAAGGGTGTTCCTGCTGCTTACGCGCCGGGGCAGTTGCAGATGCAGATAAAATTATTTGGCCTTATTCCCTTTCGACAGGCAGTGGTTAATGTTGTTGAGCCTGTCCGGGTGATGGTAGGGGGACATTCGATTGGCGTATTCCTTCATGCCGAGGGCGTGGTAGTGATCAGCCATACGACGGTACAGGATGCCGCGGGCCGCAAGCATGATCCGGCAGCAAATGCTGGTCTTGCACCCGGCGATTTGATTCTTAAGATAAACGGACAGCCGGTTCAAAGCGATAAACAATTGCAAGGTGACATTGACCGCATTGGACGAAGAGGATTTCCTGTAGTCCTAGAAGTCAGGCGTGGGAAGCGTTTGTTTAATGTGTCCTTATATCCTGTGTTTTGCAGGGAAACAGGCAGGTACCGGATAGGTTTATTTATCAGAGATAGTACTGCAGGAATGGGTACCTTGACTTTCTATGATCCGAAAACGCGGTGTTATGGGGCCCTCGGACATATGGTTACAAACGCAGGTACAACCAGGAAAATTGACTTGACTGATGGTCAGATAACAAATGCCGTGGTGCAGAATATTTATCCCGGGCGAAAAGGCAAGCCCGGGGAAAAGGTGGGGTTGTACCAGGGAAACCCCGGATTACTGGGGAACATTAAAAAAAACACTCCCTTCGGCATCTTTGGCCAACTAAAAAATCCACCCGGGAGTTTTTTTTACACGGGCCCTGTGTCTGCAGCCATGACATATGAAATCAGGGAAGGTCCGGCAGAAATTCTTACTGTGCTCAAAGGTGAGAATATAGAACGTTTTACTATTGAAATTGAAAAGGTCATCCCCTATTTCAGATCAGATGGGAAAGGACTGGTGATCCGTGTTACCGATCAAAAATTAATTCGCAGGACGGGCGGGATCGTTCAGGGAATGAGTGGCAGTCCCATTGTTCAAGAGGGGAAATTTGTCGGCGCAGTTACCCATGTTTTCATTAATGATCCTACACGGGGTTTTGGTGTGCCGGCTGAGTGGATGCTTCGCGAGGCCGGCTTCTTTGCCCTTGGGAACTGGGAAAACGAAGTGGCATGACTTTCTTTTTTTGTAGTTTTATGTCCATTGCCATATCCAAGAATAGTAGATACAGTAATAAAATGGTACATTTTACCACAAAGAAGGTTTTTTTTATTGCCCGTCGAATCACTCTTAGGAAATGGATATAAATGCCTGGGGGAGAAAAAATAAAATGAGGAGGCAATAAATCAAGAATGGACAGGAAAAAGGTGAAAGTATTGGTTGCTGATGATAACAGGGAGTTTTGTGAATTATTAAAGGGTTACCTGACTCAACAAGAGGACTTCATTCTTACCGGAACTGCTTATAATGGGCTGGAGACCCTGCATCAGATTGAAGAGCATAGCCCGGATGTTGTTGTCCTGGATATTATCATGCCGCATTTGGACGGAATTGGTGTGCTGGAGAAGTTGGCTGTTGGTTTTGGTAATACAAGACCAAAGGTAATTATCTTAACTGCTTTTGGCCAGGAGGCGTTTACCCAGCGGGCAATGGAATTGGGTGCTGATTATTATATTCTTAAGCCTTTTGATTTTTCGGTTCTGACTACTCGCATTCGTCAACTGTCGGATGGACTTAATGTTCCCCAGTATATATCTTCCGCTAAGCCAAGAAATTTGGATATGGCAGTAACAAATATTATTCATGAAATGGGTGTGCCTGCACACATAAAAGGGTATCATTATTTGCGCGATGCTATTTTAATGGTGATCAGTGAGATTAATCTGCTGGGAGCAGTAACTAAAGAACTGTACCCGTTGATAGCCCAAAAGTACCAGACAACCCCCAGCCGCGTGGAGAGAGCAATCCGTCATGCCATAGAACTGGCCTGGGACCGTGGAAATGTCGAAATGATGACAAAATATTTTGGATATACTATTAATTTAGAAAGGGGTAAACCGACTAATTCAGAATTTATTGCAATGGTTGCTGATAAGCTGAGGATTGAATCAAAGGTAAGTTAGTTTTGAGTAGATGCATAGAGGCTTCATTTAATGAATTAAGGTATTTTTTCGACGTTGTCTGGCAAGTAACCTGACCGCTTGTGTCAGGTTTTGTTTTAGAACTTTTCTTGACGATGTTCCACAAAATATATAAAATATGACCATGGTGGTGGTGATATGTACGTCAAGGGTGTGGCCAGGGTTGACCGGCGGACGAAGGATCTGGTAAAACGTCTGTTGCCTGGTGAGATTGCCATAATCAGTCATAGTGATCTGGATAACCTGGCTGCCCAGTCTTTAGTTGCCGCCCGGCCCAAGGCGGTAATTAATGCTGTTTCGTCAATAACCGGCTATTATCCTAATACCGGTCCCCTCTTTCTTGTTCAGTCAGGTGTGCTTTTGTTGGACGAGGCAGGTGAAAAGGTTATGGAACTGGTTGAGGAGGGCCGGATTGTAGAAATAATTGACGGGCAGGTATTTTGCCAAGACCGCCTGGTAGGTTGCGTCAAGCTTTTGGACGCGGAAAGCATAAAAGAGAAAATGGACCTGGCTGCTGCCAACATGAGTCAGGTTTTGTCCAAGTTTATAGAAAACACTATAGAGCACGCGCGAAACGAAATCGGCCTGGTTGCGGGCGAATATATTGTTCCGGCAATTGATACTGTTTTTCGGGGAAAACATGCGCTGGTGGTGGTGCGTGGCCAGAATTATAAAGAAGATTTGAATGCGGTGAGATCATACATCCGGGAGGTAAAGCCAGTTCTGGTGGGAGTCGATGGTGGCGCCGACGCCCTCTTGGAATCTGGTTACCGGCCGGATTTTATTGTCGGGGACATGGATAGTGTAAGCAACGAGGCGCTTTTATGTGGGGCTGAATTGGTTGTTCATGCCTATCCTGATGGACGGGCGCCTGGTCTGGAGAGGGTTTTGCGTCTGGATTTACAGGCCAAAACGTTTGCAGTTCCAGGCACCAGCGAGGATATAGCCATGCTTTTGGCCTATGATCAGGGCGCCGAGCTCATTGTGGCGGTGGGTACACATTCGAGTGTGGAAGAGTTTTTGGAAAAAGGGCGGCAAGGGATGGCAAGTACATTTTTGGTCAGAATGAAGATCGGTTCTGTTCTTGTTGATGCCAAGGGGGTAAGTAAGCTTTACCGTGACCGGTTAAAGGCACGTCACCTGGCTCAAATATTTCTTGCCGCTTTACTGCCGGTGGGGGTGATCATGTTTGTATCACCTGTCACGAGGGAATTGTTGCGTCTGGTATATTTGCAATTTAAACTAATCCTCGGGATTTAGGCGGTGGTATTGTGATTATTGATTTTCGTTATCATATTGCATCCCTGGTGGCAGTTTTTCTGGCTTTGGGGCTGGGGATTCTGGTAGGGGGAATTATGCTTAAAAGCGATGTTCTTGTTGACCGGCAAAAACAAATGACCGACAAGCTTGAAATTCAACTGGAACAGTTGCGCCAGAAAAATGAGGCTGTAGAGGCCCAGGTGTCTTCCCTGCAGGTTAATTATAAGGCGCAGGAAGAATTTGAAAAACAGATCCTTCCACTGCTTGTAAAAGGCCGCCTGGAAGGATACCAGATAGCTTTAGTGGAAACCAATAGTTATAGCTTTTCCGATGATTTGATTGCTGTCCTGCAGATGGCGGGAGTGAAGGTATTATCCGTTACTACTATCATGGGAAGTTTTGATCAGTCGGTAAACATGGAAGCGCTAAAAGCACGATTGAGCTGGAAGGATGTTGGTGATGGCCAGTTGGCTACCCGCCTGGCCAGTGAGGTTGCCCGCGGGATACTGGTGAATGATAACCGGCCGGTGTTGGATTCCCTGGTGGAAGCTGGCGTGGTTAAAATTTCAGGTGAATACGGTAAACCTTTAAGTGGGGTGGTTATTATTGGTGGCAGCCAGGAGCGCGAAATGATTAAAACCGGGGCAGTAGATCTTCCGGTAATCGATTATTTTTTGGCCGGCAAAATCCCGGTTTACGGTGTGGAAGAGATGGACATTCCCTATTCTTATATGAAGGAATATCAGAAAAGAAGGATCAGCACTGTGGATAATATTGATAGTGTTCCCGGTCAGGTGGCATTGGTGCTGGCGATGGCTGGTAAGTCCGGGCATTATGGGATTAAACCTACTGCCCAGAAACTGCTTCCGGCCCTGGATGATGCGAAAGAGGTTAAAAATGTCCTCAGGTAAAGAAGTTGAGGCGTTGATCCCGGCTTATAATGAAGAGGATTATATTTACGAAACGGTACAGGCCGTTTTGTCGCTGCCGGAAATTAACGGAGTGCTGGTGGTAGACGACGGTTCTACGGATGCTACGGCGGTAAAAGCCCGCCTGGCTGGCGCGCGGGTGCTGTCTCTGGCCGGCAACGCAGGTAAAGGCGAGGCATTAAACCATGGAATTAAAGAACTTGCTGCCTGGGTGGTAGTTCTTTTGGATGCCGATCTCGGTGCCAGCGCTGTTGAGGCCAGGTGTCTGGTATTGCCTGTTCTGAACGATGAAGCCGATATGACCATCGCCCGTTTTCCCAGAAGCAGCCGTAAAGCTGGTTTTGGCCTGGTGAAGCAACTGGCCAGGAAAGGTATCAAGTGGTACACGGGGCTGGTGATGGAATCTCCCCTGTCCGGCCAGCGTGCCATGACCAGGCAGGTGCTGGAAAAAATAACTCCATTTGCTGGAGGATTTGGCGTAGAAATAGGTCTGACTATTGCCGCGTTTCGTAATGGCTTTCGGGTGGTGGAGGTGCCTGTAAACATGCGTCATAAAGAAACCGGGCGTGACCTGGAGGGGTTTTTGCACCGTGGGAAACAGTTTTGGCACGTGGCGCGTGTGCTGGCCAGGGCCGGGCGGTAGCAATGCTGCTAAAGCGATCAATGGCCGGCCGGCTTTTGCTTCAACTTTTCCTTACCTGCATCAATGCCCTTCGTATAAGTCGCTCTTTAACATTGATGCAGGCAAGGATTTAGCAATAGCATCAAAGGTGGCATCAGTTGTTTGAATTTTACGTGGGTGTATGGATTGTCGTTTTTAGCAGGTGCGCTGATTACCTGCCTGCTCTTACCAAGTTTATTAAGGTTAATAGAGGGGGCCGGATTCCTCCGGCCTAACTACCGGGGTAACGCGATTCCTGCCGCTGCAGGGCTGATCTTCTTTTTGGTCAGCCCTGTGATTGCAGGTATTTATGTGTTGTTTTTTGATGACCGGACAAATGCTCTGGTCTTTTTGTCCACGGTAGCTGCTTTTACCTGCCTGGGCTTGATTGACGATGTCTGGGGTTCGCGGGAT
Organism: Firmicutes bacterium UBA4053; assembly: GCA_002382125.1. GTDB lineage: Bacteria > Bacillota > Desulfotomaculia > Desulfotomaculales > Nap2-2B > UBA4053. Next base: position 16,744 of record DFZP01000055.1, on the reverse strand, counting down.
ACCGGTGGCCTGGCCGGGCATTTAAGGGCACTTTGCAGCGGCCGGCTTACCACCGGAGCATTGAAGGCCTTGGCAGGATTGGTGATTGCCATTCTTGTGTCTGCCATGATTGGTTCCTGGCAGTGGATTCCACTGAATGCCCTGGTAATCACTCTTTCGGCTAATGCTATTAACCTTTTAGATCTCCGGCCCGGCAGGGCTGAGAAAGGTTTTATCCTGCTTGCTTTGGTTTTCCTTGTGTTAGGTTGGAGCCGGGGAGAATTGCTTTTTTTGATAGCTCTGCTTGGCAGCTTGGTTATGTATTCAAAAACCGACTTAAAGGCGCGGGCAATGATGGGAGATGCAGGTTCTAATCCTCTGGGAGCGGTACTGGGGATTAGTGCGGTCTGGATAATGAATGAGCTTTTTCTGCTGATCTATTTGCTTTTATTGATTCTTTTTCATCTTCTTACGGAGAAGTATTCGCTGACCAGGATTATTGCCGGCAACCGGGTGCTGGATTATCTGGATCGATTGGGGCGGGGTTAGTTTATGATTCGTATTCGTACAGGCCGGGTAAAAAGTATGGTGGCTGCCAGGTCCGGGATTTGCGAGTTGCTGGTGGAAGTAGAAGGCAGGCTTGAGCGAACTATAAACTATGATAAATTAACCGGGCCGGCGCAACCGGGGGACGAAGTAGTATTAAATACGACTGGAGTATATAAACAGTTGGGTACTGGTGGTACCCATTTTGTTATGGCCAGGCTGGCCAGTTGCCGGAAGGACGTTTCAGAAGCAGGGCATATAATGAAAGTACGTTACACACCTGCCCAGGTTAAAGTGCTGGCAGTAGAAGAAGAAGAACATCCTCAAAATCATCTTTTCCGGACGACCAACTCGCTGGAGGAAATGCCGGTAATAATTGGCTCTTTGCACAGTATGCTGGGTCCGGCGGCGGCAGTGATTGCCAGGCTTACCGGCGGCAGGGCCCGCGTTGTATATGTGATGACCGACGGGGGGGCGCTGCCCCTGGCTTTAAGCGGTTTGGTAGCCGGATTAAAAGAAAAAGGGCTACTGGTTGCAACTGTTACCTGCGGCCATGCCTTTGGCGGTGATTTTGAAGCTGTTACGGTGTATAGTGGCCTTTTGGCGGCGCGGGGAGTGGCAGGGGCGGATATAGTTATTGTTACTATGGGACCGGGTATCGCCGGCACGGCATCTGAGTTCGGACATACCGGGCTGGAACAGGGAGAATTGGTTAACGCCGTCAATGTTCTAGGCGGCCGGCCGGTGGCTATTCCCCGCTTGAGTTTTGCCGACCCGAGGGAACGGCACCGGGGTGTAAGCCATCACACGCGCACCGCCCTGGGCCGGGTAGCAATGGCGCCGTGTGTGGTACCGCTGCCGCAAATGGAACCGGGGCGTGAAGCATATGTACGCAGGCAACTGGTTGAAAGCGGAGTGGCTTTAAAACATCAGGTAATCTCTGTGGATGCCTTCGTGACGTTGGAAGCCTTGAAGGAATATGGTCTGTCGGTAACCACCATGGGACGCGGCCCGGAACAGGATCCGGAGTTCTTTTTGGCAGCCGGGGCGGCAGGTATCTATGCTGTGTCTCTAATTAATGGTGCTGGCGGCAAGTGATAAGCGACGGCAAACAAACGGCAGGCAAAATCTATTTTCGAGGGAGGAGAAGTTATGGCGCCGCTCGTGACAATGGCCACCGATGCCAGCGGGGCAACCCGTGCCGCCCGTCTGGGACAGGTGGTTGTTGTTGTGGATGTAATTGATATGTCCACTACTTTAGAAGCGATGTTTGACGAGGGAGTGCTGGCCGTTTATGGCGCTGCTCCGGACGCTGCCTCCGTGCCAGTGCCGGTTAATCCTGTACAGGTTGGAAAGCAGGCGGGTGAATTTGCCTGTTCTGCTGGCGCTGGTGTAGTTCTGGTTGCCGAACCGCGGGTTGGTTCCGCTGAAGAAAGGTTGTCCGGCATACAAAAGGTTTTAAAGGGGATCAAGGACAGCGGTGCAGCGGTAGAATTGGTATTGCCGAACATGGGTGCGGAAACGGTAAAGCTGGCTGACGTTAAGGGACGGGTGGTAGTGGCGGCTACGGGCAGCGGCGGGGTGGCTTTCGATGCAGCAATGACTGCTGGCGCGCCGGCAGTATTGACGGGCACAGTTGCCCGTACCGCTAAAAAGAAGGGTTCAGCTCCGGCCATGGCTGCTGTAGAGCGGGCGCTTAAAACTGCCCGGCAGTTAAAGGCAGATATTGCTGTAATTGCTGCCAGTGGGAACTCGGTAGAGGACGTCCTGGCCGCGGAGTATATTTTCAATTTATTACTTGGCGTAAGCCGGATGTAATTTAGAATCAGATTACCGTGTAGCCGGCGCCGGTAATGGTTGCTACCAGCTTGTCCCGGGACACCACCCCAGGATCATGGATTACCTTAACCGATTTGCCGGGTAGGTTAACCGCCGCTTCTTTTACTCCTGCTACGGCCTGGAGAGCTTTTTCTACTGACATTTTACAATGGTTGCAGGACATTCCTTCTACTTTAAGGATTGTTGCTTCTTGTGTAGCCATCCTTTCTACCCCCTCATAGCAAATATAATACGGTACAATGTTCTTTTTGTCAATTGTTGCTGCTTGTGCTGCGTTACTTTTGGAGAATAAAAGTCTCCTGAAAACGAACTGTAATAACGCACGTTTTCAGGAGATGTGATCGCCCGGGCTACCTGCTTTGTTTTTTCATCGTCCTTATCAGTGAAGCCAGTATCTGGTCAAATGCTTCTGCGTCTTCTGGTTTCAGTGACTGGCGCAAGGTGCCCAGCGTATTGTTTAAAAACCCCGTCAAGGTATCCGGATCAATTAAGGCCGCCAGTTGTCCCAACGCTGCCGGATCAAAATTCTGTAACAGATTGCGGATTGGTTCAGGGAAATTCTCCGGGTCGAGCAAAGAGGTTGGCATTATTATTATTATTATCGCCTCCTGTAGTTAAATCTTATTATAAGATTATGCCGGTGAGCGTTCTTTTGCTCCAGGAAATAAAGCATACTTGCTTTATAAAAACATAAATAATACTAAACTACTCAGGTTCAAAGGCACAGAGCACCAAAGGCACAAAGTTTATTTGGTTTGTTATTAGATAAACGCGATGTTTCCGGGCAAGCGCCTGGAGCAGCGCTTGTGCCGGCGGAACATGTTGAGTAGAATAAAAGCAGGATTTGCTTTTTGATTTGTAGAAAAGTATTTACCACAATAAAGCCGGAGGCTATCCAGGGGTGCTAAAGAATGTTGGATTCATTTGTAGTTTGTGATTTGGAGACAACGGGGCTTTCTCCTCAGCAGCACGAGATTATCGAAATAGGCATGGTACGGGTAGAGAATAGAGAAATTACCGCCAGTTTTCATAGTCTTGTGCGTCCGGAGCAAAAATTACCCGTAAACATTCGCCGTCTTACGGGGTTGGATGACAGTCAGTTAAAAACCAGCCCGGGATTGCCGGAAGTACTGCCCCCGGCCCTGGCCTTTCTTCATGACTATCCTTTGGTGGGGCATAATGTTGCTTTCGACAAAAGTTTTTTAGAGGCAGCGGCCGGCCCGTTAAAAAATCCTGTTTATGATACGCTGGAACTGTCTCGTATCCTCCTGCCTGACTCGCCTGGTTACCGGTTGGGAGTTCTTTGCCGTTTCCTGGGCATTGAAAACCAGAACGAACACAGATCGTTGTCAGATGTCCTGGCTACCGTGGAACTGTATCGCAGCCTAGTGTCTGCTGTTGCGAAGCTGGACGCTCAGGTCTTACTGCAGCTTAATTCTTTTTTGCAGCGGGCAAATTCTTCCTGGGCCGCGCCCCTGGCCCTGATGATCCGGCAGGTGGCCGGGCAGAACATGAATGCGAAAATCACCGGTCCTGTATTCTTTTCATTCCCTGCCAGGAATGTTGCAGAATCATTTTCGCCCGGCAGGCAGCAGCAGGAAACCGGTTTTTCCGAACCCTTTCCTGAATCCAGCGAACTGCCTTCCTTGCTGGCAGCAGGAGGAATGCTGGCCACGCGCCTGGAAAGTTATGAATACCGCCCCCAGCAGCAGAAGATGGTTTGTGCGGTTAGCCGGGCACTGGAAGAGCAAAAATATTTGCTGATGGAAGCCGGTACAGGAACGGGCAAGTCCATGGCTTACCTGATACCTGTGCTGCACTGGGCGATAAAAAATGATCAGCGGGTGGTAATATCCACACGAACAATAAATCTTCAGGAACAACTGTGGGAGAAAGATGTTCCAACCCTGCTTGGGGTTTTGTCCTGGCCTTGTAAGGCTGCACTGGTTAAGGGCAGGCAAAATTACTTGTGCCTGCGTCGATGGCTTAATACCTTAACGGCAGGTAATTGGACCCCGGAAGAAGCATCCTTTTATGCCCGGGTGCTGGTTTGGGCTACCGGGACAGCCACCGGAGACAAGGCTGAGCTTAACCTTAACATGTCCGAACAGGATTCCTGGGTACAAATTTGCGCTGATAGTGAAGGTTGCCTGGGCGCGCGTTGCCGTTGGTTTAAGGGTGCGTGCTATGTGACCAGGGCACATAGGGCAGCCGAGGCAGCAAAGCTAATCATTACTAACCATTCCCTGCTTCTTTCTGATGTACGTGTAGAAAACAAGGTTCTTCCTGCTTATGGACCACTGATTATAGATGAAGCTCACCATCTGGAAGATGCTGCTACTGAACAACTGGGCCGTCAGGTAACATGGTCTGCCGTAAGAAGGTGGTTGGGCGCGGTAAACAGGTTGTTAACCCGCCTGGGCGCCCTGGTTCCTCCTGATGATGTGGTTTTATGGCAAAGGACCATAAAAAAAGCCCAGGACATCCGTCAACAGGCAGCACAGGCGGCGGATATTTTCTTTAATGCGCTTTGTGCCCTGGTTATTGCCTGTGCGGATGCGGGAAACCAGGAAATGGATCGCTGGACGTTGCGTTTGAGGCCAACTGCTAAAGAAAGGGAGGCGCCTTTTTTAGAAGCAGAATATGCCAATTTAAAGCTGGGCTGGGCGAGCCTCTCTGAATACCTGCATAGGCTGGTGAACATGCTGGAAGAGTGGTCATCTGCAAGTGAGAGTTGGGGTGGTTTTTATAGCGAGGTTGATCAACAATTTTCTACCGGCAGCGGGTTAGGGGTGGACCTTGGTTTTATTTTAGCCTGCGGGGAAGATAACTATGTATATTGGATAGATGCTACCAGGGGAAACGATACCGGAAGCTGTTCTCTGCATGCTGTTCCTGTGCAGATAGGAGAGATTTTATATGAACAACTTTTTCAACAAAAGGATACGATTGTTTTAACCTCCGCTACCCTGACGGTTGAAGGTTCCTTTCAGCATTTCATGGAGCGAACGGGCCTGGACCTGGTTTCGCAGGACGGGCTGCTGCAACTCCAGGTGGATTCTCCTTTTAGTTATGAACGCCAGTCTTTACTTTGCGTGGTAAGAGATGTACCCTTGCAGAACGAGGTTTCGGAAGAGGAATATCTTGAAGCATTGCTAGCAACCTTGAGTGATTTGATCCGGACTGTCCAGGGGAAAACCCTCGTGCTTTTCACATCTCACCGGGTGCTTAAGGAAACTTATCGCCGTTTAAAAGGGATTTGTGAAGAAGCAGATATTTACCTGCTGGCCCATAATATCAATGGCAGCCGCTCCCGTTTGGTTGAGGAGTTCCGCAACAATGAAAGAGCAGTGTTGCTCGGCGCCTCCAGTTTTTGGGAAGGAATAGATATTCCTGGCGAGGCTTTGTCTTGCGTGGTTATCGTCAAATTGCCCTTTTGGGCTCCCAGCATACCGGTAATCGAGGCACGGATCGAAGAACTGACCCGCCAGGGGAAAGATGGCTTCCGGCATTTTAGTCTGCCCCAGGCTGTGATCCGTTTTAAGCAGGGGTTCGGGCGGCTTATTCGTACCATGCGGGATAGGGGCGTAGTGGTGGTTTTAGACCACCGGATAGTAAACAAGCAATATGGCAGGCGGTTCTTAAATTCTTTACCGATCAGGAGTCACATCCGGGGAGACACCGCAATGGTAAACAAAAGAATAGCTCAATGGCTGCAGGACTCATTCTGAATCAAAAACTTGACGCACGGACATATAAAAGTGTCACATTTGTGGTCCGGCAATAATAGAATAGTAAAAAATAATCACGTGAAGGGGTGAAGAGACGTTGCGCGTTTACTTTATAAGGTTGCCCTCCCTCTTAAGAAGTTTGCTTTTAAGGTTTTGGAAATAAAAAGCAGGGACATGGCAGGCAGGCTTGTCCCTGCTTTTTTTATGAAGCGGGAAATAACTTTCAGCCGGCCGTGATAGTGCCTGAAATGCTTCCGAGAGCACCGGCGGCAAGAGCAAGCGCCAGTTTATAGAACAGGATAGAAGATGATACCGGTAGTGGTGAAAAAACAGCAATTGTCACCCATGCCAGCATAAAGAAGACCAGTGCCACGCAAATTCCATGATATAATGCTTTCCTGCCGGCCCGGCGGGCGGTAAATGCCGCGCCCAGGAACACGCTGATGAAAAACAGGCCGGCAGATGCCCAGGGTAGAGTGTCTTCCGATGACGTGGCCAGGTGGTAGACAGTGCCCATGGTAATCATACCCAGGAAGTATATTGTGATGCTGAGAAGGATGCCGGCGAGTACGGCCGATAAGTCGAAGGAGGGACTGTTTCCTGTCTTTTCTTTTTTTAACATTTCTTTTCACCTCCGGTTCTAGTACTACAGCGTAGTATTGCTTGTTTAGTTATGCCCGCTACGCCATTGGGGACGGTTCCATTGTCTCCCCTTCGGCCCACAGCTCACGCTTCGAGGACGCTCGAACCGTCCCCATGGCTCCGCTAACTTTTAAATTACGCTGTAGTGCTAGTAAAAACCTATGTGAAAAGAGGGGTGTTGTATGACTTAAATTTTACAGCCGTAATATGTCGTATAAAATAGGGATTTGTTGGAGCATATTTGTAGTTTTTAGCAAGAAAGGGCAGTTGTATAAACGGGCCCTGACCTGTTATGAAAATGCAATGCGTTGCGCCCAAGATGATGCTACAACATACAATAATTATGCTCTTTGTCTGGATGAAATGGGTCGTTATGAAGAAGCCCTGGACTTTTACGAGCGTGCCCTTGCCCTGAATCCCTGCAGTAAAAAAACTTTGCAAAACAAGGCTGTTTGTCTTTACAAGTCAGGTCTTCACCGGGAGTCTATTGAAGTTTGCGACGAGGTATTGGTCCGCGAGCCTGGCCGCATAGAAACATGGGGGGGGGGCTAAGGGGTAATCTTTTAAATGAGATGGGGGCTGGTAAAAGAATCACTGGAGAGTTATAGCCGGGCTTTGAATTTAGAACATTGAGTCCGGACAGCATCTTTCGCCGCTCTCCTACTTGACAAAGGAGGAGTAGTATTGTAGACTTTTTTTGTAGGTTTGTCTCAGACAAGCTAAAAAATAACCAATTTTTGAACACTTCCATTTCGTCTATGAGTCTGTATTAACAACGTAAGTCCTATTATAATCTATCATAATGCCTTACAGAAATATCCGCAATTGGTATACTTAGACTGCCACGAAAGGAGAGAGAATATAAATAAATAAATAAACCTGAAATTATTAAGTACAATTCCACATAAAACAGTATCCAAATTGTTGAGTGCAATGCGTTTTTTCTCACTCTTTAAAATATGGATTTTAAATTTTGTGGAATTGTACTAAGAAACTGTTTTGGGAAGAGATGGGGGGTATAGGTATTTGGAAATAATTTGTATTTTTGAACGCTATGACAAATTAACTGACTAAAGGGGGACAAAAAATGTCAGGAGAAAAAAAAGAAAAAACAATTAAAAGACTGAAGGCAATGTATCCACTACGAAGCTTGGTGGACAAGATGTATGAGAGAGCCGTTGAATACAACGAGGAGGGGAAGCCTACAGCCTGGTGCATGGTCAATTGGTGGGGGGCTGATGCAGTCCTCCGGACAATGGATATAGCTGCGGTCTATCCAGAAGATTATGGTGCTGTTTGTGCTGCCTTTGGAACTGCGCAAGCTTTCCTTGATCGTTGTAATTCAGACGGTTTCCCTGATCATTTGTGTGGCTATGCACGCAATGGTATTGGTTATGCCTCCAGAATGAAAGAGCTAGGCGGAATTCCTCCAGAAGCCCCCATGTCAGGGATGCCTAAACCGACTCTATTGCTCTGTTCAGGCTACTTTTGTGACACGAGGTATAAATGGTTTCAATCGTTGGGACGTTATTTAGATGCTCCGGTGTGGCTTTTGGAAATGCCTCATCCTGGGGTGAGGGAAAGCCTTAGTGGAGATGGTACTCAGAAACATATAATTGAATTTATGGTTAAAGAACTGAGGGAATTTATTGCTTTCTTGGAACATCTGGTAGGTAAAAAGATGGACTGGGATAAATTGGACGAAGTGGTAAATGATTTAATAGAGATGAACCGTGTATGGCATGAAGTTAATGAGTTGCGCAAAGCCAAGCCATGTCCTATGCATTCTCGTGACTTTTGGAGTTGTATGCCAGCCTCCCTTTATGTAGCCGAAGATCCTGGAAAAACAGCTGTCTTGTATAGGAATTTGTATGACGAGGTAAAGGAAAAAATAGATAAAAAAGAGGCAGCTATTCCAGAGGAAAAATATCGCTTAGCGTTCGCTGAACTCCCTCCATGGCATAGCCTGGGCTTTTTCGATAAACTCGCAGAAAGAGGCTGGAATTTCGTAGTTGAAAGCTGGTCTTATCACCCTCCGAAGCCCACAGATTTAAGCAAAATAAGCAATCCTTTAGAACGTATTGCTAGACATACCTATCGGCATTTTGCCGGCTTCTTCGAAGAGGCTTACAAAAATGGAGAACATCTAGGCTACTTCGGCTATCCTTATCTGGATTATGTTAAAGAATATGAATGTGATGCCTTGGTAGCGCATCCTCTTCTTACCTGCCGCACAGCTACGAATCATTTAGCCTATGTTCAGGACAGGTTAATGAAAGTGCTGAAAGTCCCTACTATAGTTATAGAAGGAGACATTGTCGATCTTAAGCATTTTAATCCCGAAGAGGCGTTAAGAAGGGCAGAGGCATTTGAAGAGGTTATAGAGCATTACCGGGAAGTAAGAAAGAAAGGCTAGAATGTGTTGGATTCTAAAGATTATAACGAAAAGGCAAGATTACAGATTACTGGCGGGATACGAAGAAGGAGGCTTTGCTAATGACAAAACGAGGAAACACGGGGCTTGCCAAAGTGAAGGAAATTTATGAGGATCGTTCCTTTTACGCTAAGCAGCTTAAAGCAGAAGATAAAAAGATCATAGGCTACTTATGTATTTACACTCCTTTGGAAATACTAACAGCTCTTGACATTGTGCCTTACAGGCTGTTTGGGAATATGCGAGAGCCGATAACTAATGCAGATGCTTACTTTCCCACCTTAGTTTGCCCTTTTCTCCGTAGTATATTAGATTTGGGACTAAAGGGCAAATATGATTTTCTAGATGGGTCTGTGATGCCGCATGTTTGCGAAGTAGGTGAAAAGCTGGCACATATATGGCGAACTTATATAGACCTTCCCTATTCCTTTTACATAGATACACCTCATTCAAAAAGTGAAGCTGCTTTAGAATACCATAAAGAATGGCTTAATGAATTTAAGAAGAGCCTGGAATCTTTAACGGGGAAGGAACTTTCCACAGAAAGTCTAAAACAGGCGACAAAAGCTCATAATGAGCAACGAGCTCTAGTAAGAAGATTATACGAATTGCGAAAAACTGAGCCCCCTCTTATTTCAGGAGCGGAAACCCTCCAGGTGATGAAAGCTTTGATGAGTATTCCTGTTAAAGAAGGAAATGAGTTGTTGCAAGAAGTTATAAGTGAGGTTAAGGAGCGTAGAGAAGGGCCCAAAGGAGGAACAAGATTACTCCTTTGGGGAAGTAATATTGACGACATTGCTATTATTGAGATAATGGAAGAGTTTGGTGCTAACGTAGTAATGGATGACCTCTGTGTAGGCAGCCGCTTTTATTTTCCAGACGTAGACATGACCGAGGATCCTCTAGATGGTCTGGCTCGCCGTTATTTACTTGACCTCAAATGCCCCCGTACCTTTATAGGGGCTGCTGTTGGCGATACAAAAAGGGATTATCCAAAAGATTTGGAAAGAAGATTTGGTTACTTACATAAATATGCAGAGGAGTGGAATGTCAAAGGGGCAATCCTTTATAATTTAAGGTTTTGCGATATTCATGGTTTCGAAGCGCCTTTAGTTAAAGATTATTTTGATCGCTATGGTCTTCGCAGTATGTACCTTGAACATGATTATAGCGAATCTTCTTTAGCGCCACTGAGGACCAGGATCCAAGGATTCCTTGAATTACTCACATGAGTTTATATTTCGCTGGTTTGGACATAGGTTCCACCATGACTAAGGTGGTAATTATCGATGAAGAGGGTAAGATCCTTGCTTATTCAGTTAGTAATACAGGAGCTGAGCATCGCCGCCTGGCCAATAAAGTAATGGAAGAAACTTTGCTGGATGCTGGTTTGACTTTTGAGCAAATATCTTACATAATAGCTACTGGATATGGCAGATTCAATGTTCCCTTTGCTGATAAACAGATTAGCGAACTGAGTTGTCACGCCAGGGGAATAAGTCAGCTTTTTCCTTCTGCCAGAACAGTAATTGATATTGGCGGGCAAGATGCTAAAGGTTTAAAGCTTAGCGGAGGCAAGTTAGTTGATTTTGTTATGAATGATAAATGTGCTGCAGGCACAGGAAGGTTTCTTGAGGTCATTGCCGCTGCCCTCGGTCTCAAAATGGAAGATTTGGGCAAGCTTTCTCTAAAATCTACCAGTAGGGTTATAATCAGCAATACTTGTACTATATTTGCACGGCAGGAGGTCGTAGCCCGCCTCTCCGAGGGAGTAAAATTAGAAAATATTGTAGCCGGACTTCATTATGCTATAGCTAGCCGGGTAGCAACAATGGTAAGAAAGCTGAGACCAGAGCCCGATATAGTTTTTACTGGAGGTGTGGCTAAAAATATTGGGGTGGTCAAGGCAATGGAAGAAAACATGGGACAAAAAGTATTTGTTCCTGAGGAACCGCTTCTTAGTGGCGCCTTGGGCGCCGCTATGTTAGGATGGGAGCTTTTCTCCAAGGCAGTGGCTGAAGGTAAACCAATCCAGAAGAAGAAGCGCCATTTAGAGGAGGTTACTTTTTACGCGTAAAGAGATAGCTTTCTTCATGGGTATAGATATAGGAGCAAGGGCAAGCAAGGCAGCAATAACTGAAGACGGCAAGCTAAAGGCTCATCATTTATTGCTTTCAGGTACTAATTATAAAGAGACAGCACGTATGTTAAAAGAAGAACTTTTAGCAAAAGCAGGCCTTTCGGCAGAAAGTACAGTTTATACTGTAGCAACCGGAGTCGGGGGACAAAATATTGATTTCAGCCAGCAGTATGTTGCCGAGCTTCGCTGCTGTGCTCGAGGTGTAAGCCACATCTTTCCTGAAGTAAGGACAATCATCGATATCGGAGAGACATCTAGCCGTCTGATCCTCACCGATGGAAAAGGGCGATTAATTAATTTTATTGTTAGCGAGAAGTGTGCTACTGGTAGCGGCTATTTCTTAGAAACCATCGCTAATGTTTTGCGAATAAAGCTGGAAGATGTTAGCTCCCTTTCCCTTAGCTCAAGAAAACCCGTTGTTTTTACTACCGGGTGTGCTGTTTTTGGTGAATCAGAAGCTATTTCCAGGGTTTGTGAGGGTTTTTCTAAAGGAGATATCCTGGCTGGGGTACATAAAGCGCTGGCAAGCAAAATAGCTGCGCTTGCTGCTAGACTTGGCTTAGAAGAACCCTGTGCCATCAGTGGTGGTGGGGGTCTTGATATTGGACTTGTTAGAGCTCTGGAGAAGAAGGTGGGAGTTAATTTGCTTTTACCCCGCGAGCCTCAACTTGTTACTGCTTTAGGGGCTGCTTTAATAGCCAGGGAACTAAGTGAAGAAAGCGGTGAAAAAGAAGGGCGCCAATCTAATCAATCTAATATGGAAGAGAGGGATTCTAATGCTGGATAAATTAGGTATTAAGGTTGGGTTAAAGACTACTAACATGAAGACTGTAACAGAGGCAGATATTGTTCTTTTTGCCGGGGTTTCAGGAGATTTCAACCCGGTTCATCTTTGCGAAGAATACGCTGAAAAGACTTTCTTTGGGGGGCGGATTGCTCACGGAGCGCTGGCACAGGCACTGCTCTCCGCTGCAATGGCTAAGCTTCCTGGTTTGGTTATTTATCTTTCCCAGTCAATAAGATTCCTAAGGCCGATCAGAATTGGAGATACTATTACTGCGATAGCTGAGGTAATAGAAACAAGGGAAGATAAGGGCATTGTGAAACTTAAAAATACCTGCATCAACCAGAAAAAGGAAATAGTTGTTGAGGGTGAAGCTAATGTTAGAATTTACGAGCCGCCGATTCAAGAATAAGAGGGGATTTACCAACAGAACGANNAAAAATACTAGAAGGGGATATCCAGGCAGCAGCCAGGCTTTTGAACTGTATCGAGGATGAGGTTCAGGGTACTAATGAAGAGTTGAAGGAACTTTACCCTTATACTGGCAAGGCTTATGTAGTGGGTCTTACCGGCAGTGCTGGTGTTGGCAAAAGTACTCTGATTAATGTTTTCATCAAGGATTTGAGGAAAAAGGGACTGACAGTAGGTGTGATTGTTATTGATCCCACAAGCCCCTTTACTGGAGGAGCAATATTGGGGGATCGCCTAAGGATGCAAGGGCATAGTCTTGATCAGGAGGTATTTATCAGGAGTGTTGCTACAAGGGGGTGGAAAGGAGGATTATCCAAGGCTACCATAGGAATGATACATGTTATGGATGCTCTGGGCAAGGATATCATTTTAGTGGAAACAGTGGGTACAGGTCAGGGGGAAATAGAAGTAAGCAAAATTAGCGATGCCTGTGTTATAATTCTTTCTCCAGGCGCCGGGGATGAAGTCCAAATGATGAAAGCTGGCATTCTGGAAGTGGCTGACATTTTTGTGGTTAATAAGGCAGATAAGGAGGGCGCTGCTGAAGTAAAGCTAAAACTGGAAGGTATGATTTATAGTAGATCCTTGGCGGCTTCTTCTACCCTAAGTGAATGGAAACCAAAGGTAATCTTGACTAATGCCCTTGGAGATAAGGGCATTGAAGAATTAACGGAATCAGTCTTTGAACACAGGAATTTTCTCACTGCCACCGGAGAACTCGAAAAACGCCGTCAAGAAAGAGCAAGAACAGAACTGATGGATACTATCAAGAACTCTGTTGAAAAACATATTTATCAAGCTACCAGCAAAGATGCTTACTTAGAGGAACTGGTAAATAAAGTAGCAAGTAGGGAAGTTGACCCTTATACGGCGGCTTCAAAAATTCTTAGAACTTTTACGCCGATTGTTATGAATTGAATCTAAGGGAGGATTAAAATGAGTGCAGAGAGAACAACTAAAGAAATCTTAGAAGAAAAACTGGCCGGGGGGGAAAGAGTTCCTTTATATAATCCCGAAGCCCTAAAGGTAATAGAAAAAGAACTTGAAGAATGGAAAAACAAAACTGTTCGTGAAAAAGATAGAAAAAATTGGGAGATAACTCCTCATACAATACTAGGCTCTGGTATACCACGCAGATTGACATATACACCTCTTGATATAGCCAACATTGATTATATGAAAGATATAGGTTTACCTGGAGGAGAACCTTTTACCAGGGGTATTCATGCCAATATGTACCGCGGGCGTACTTTCACCATGCGCCCCCTGCCTGGCGCCGGCACAACAGAGGAAATGAACCGCAAGTGGAAGTTTCTTATAGAGCAAGGAGCTACAGGCCTTAGTGTTGCTTTAGATTTGCCCACAGTTCAAATGTTTGATTCCGATGAGCCGGAAGCAAAAGGTCATGTTGCTGTAGTTGGAGTTCCTCTTTGTTGTGTTGATGATTGGGAAGTTGCCTTTAAGGATATCCCGATTGACAAAATAAGTTATTCAATAGTTACTCATTTTCCGAGGAACACTGCCATTTTGCTTCCCATGTATCTGGTAATGGCAGAAAGAAGGGGTATACCCTGGGACAAGCTAACCGGCAGTGTGCAAAATGACATTGTAATGGAGAATCTTGTCCGTGGAGCTATAGAGTACATACCTCCTGAGGACTGCTTCCGGGTTCAATGTGACAATATAGAGTTCATCAGGAAAGAAGTTCCTCAATGGAATTACATTACCTTAAATGGTTATAACTTGCGTGAATATGGAACTACAGGCATCAC
>DFZP01000055.1:0-2379 GCA_002382125.1 Firmicutes bacterium UBA4053 | reverse complement strand
AATCGTGCTGCCAGGCGACTATGGTATAAGATCATGAAGTATAGATTTGGAGCCAAGAACCCAAGGTCAATGTGGCTGAGAACCCATGTACAAACCTCCGGGGCTTCTCTTACCAGAGAAGAGCCTATTAATAACATAATAAGAGCAGCTTACCATGCGATGGCATCAATACTCACCGGAACTCAATCGTTGCATGTGAGTTGCTTTGATGAGGCGTTTTCAGTTCCCTCAGAGAAAACCTTACTTCCCTCGGTGCGTACTCAGCAACTAATAGAGCAAGAAACACAAGTTACGCAGGTGGTTGACCCCCTGGCAGGGTCTTTCTTTGTAGAGTGGATAACAAACGAAATGGAAAGAAAAGTCCTTGATGAACTAGATGAGATAGAGAAAATGGGGGGAATTGCTAAGGCCATAGCGAGTGGCAGGCTACATCATAAGATAGCCGAACATATTGAACGTGAGAACCGGGCAATTGAAAGCGGAGAGATAAGCGTCGTTGGCCGTAATGTTTATAAATCCGAGGAGCCGGAGCCCCAAATAGAAGTCAGCGCTTATCAGCCGGAGGTCTATGAGCAAAGAAAAGCAATGTTGCAAAAAGTAAGGGATACGAGGGACAACGAGAAAGCTAGCAGTTGTCTTAGGGCTCTGGTAGATGCTTGCAAGCGAGGGAAAAACGTTACTTATTTTACATTGGAGTGTGCCAGGGCAAATGTTACTGAGGGAGAGATGCGCAAGGCGTTTACTGAAGCTTTCGGAACGTGGAAACCTCCTTTCATGCTCTAAAGCTTAAAAAAATTTGGTAGCGCTGCAAGTGACGACTTGGTATTTAAAAGAGATTAAGGAAAGATAAAAACAAGTGTATCCCTTATTTTAAAAAGGAGGCAATTACAATGGCTGAAGGAAAAATTAGAGTAGTGATGGCAATACCTGCTTTGGAAAATCATACTAAAGGATATCTTACTGTGTCCGGCATGCTCAGAGATGCCGGGATGGAAGTAATCTTACTGGGTAATGAGCTTCCAGAGCGGGTAGTAGAAACGGCTCTTCAAGAGTCAGCAGATGTTATCGGAATAAGTACTTACTGTGGCAGCCCGGTAGTCTTCGGCGAGGATTTGCTCGAGGCAGCCGAAAAGAAAAACATAAGAGAGAAAACTATATTTATAATAGGAGGGATATTTCCACCGGAAGACGTACCAAATCTCATAAAGATGGGCTTTGCCGGCGTTTTTCCACCAGGACCTGGTTCAAGAAGAGAAGACATAATATCTTGCATCAGGAATGCTATAGCCAGTAAAAAACCTAACTAAGTATCCCCCTTGTGACAGTCTAACTAACACCTCATGTGTTTTGGGCGTGCTCTCTCGATACCGACATTCGATGCAGAATCGAGAGAGCTCTGTTATTTTTAAGTGGCCCAAAAATTAACATTTAATATTATTTTAACATATCTTCTCTATAATGAATTTTAAAGCAATGCAAAGGAGGATGAAAAATTGAGTAGGAAAGTAAAATGGTTGTTGGCTCTTTGTTGTGTGCTGGCGCTGACGATTGCCCTGGCAGGATGTGGCGCTCCTCAACAAACCGGACAAAAAGAGGACTCAAAGGCAACTGAACTTTCGGGATCTATTACTGCTGTGGGCTCCACGGCCATGCAGCCACTCGTAGAAGAAGCCGCCAACAAATTCATGGAAAAAAATCCAAAAGTGCAGGTCAGCATCCAGGGTGGCGGTAGCGGCACCGGCTTAACCCAGGTTTCTCAAGGCGCTGCAAACATCGGCAATTCTGACATCTTTGCCGAAGAAAAAGAAGGCATCGACGCGACACAGTTGGCAGACACAAAGGTTTGTGTTGTAGGCATGGCCACCGTCGTTAACCCTGGAGTCACCGTGGACAACGTCACCAAACAACAACTCATTGATATTTTTACAGGAAAGATAACCAACTGGAAGCAGTTGGGGGGACCAGATCAGAAGATTGTGCTGATTAACAGAGCCAAGGGTTCTGGAACACGGGCCACTTTTAAAAGGTTTGCCCTGGACGGCAAAGAGGAAGCCGTGGGAATGGAAATCGATTCCTCCGGACAGGTAAAAAAGATAGTTGCAGAAACTCCTGGCGCTATTTCTTATCTGGCTCTTTCCTATATTGATAAAAGCATAAAGGCACTTAAATTAGAAGGGGTAGAACCTGCCGGGGAAAACATTGTTAATGGCAAATATCCTGTCTGGGCTTATCAACACATGTATACCAAAGGCGAACCCGCCGGGTTGGCAAAGGAATTCTTACAATACATGCTGAGCGATGAAGTTCAAAATACCCTGGTTCCTGAGATGGATTATATTCCTTCCACAAAGATGAAAGTAGAAAGAGACGCCCAGTGAA
>DFZP01000044.1:0-7259 GCA_002382125.1 Firmicutes bacterium UBA4053 | reverse complement strand
GGGAAGTTTTTTTTGAGAAAGTGGTAAAAAACTTTTGTCTGGAGTACTTACGGGGAAGAACACCAAACCCTTGTATTAGGTGCAACGAATTTATCAAATTTGAGATGTTTTTTAAAAAAGCAAAGGAATTAGGAGCAGGTTTCATTGCCACCGGGCATTACGCCCGGATAGAATTTGCCGGTGGAAGGTTTTTGCTAAAGAAAGGGCTTGACTTTACCAAGGACCAATCCTATGTGCTCTACCCCATGACTCAGGAGCAACTTAAACATACCCTCTTGCCTCTTGGTAAGTTAAGAAAAGAGGAGGTAAGAAAAATTGCCGGACGCCTTAACCTTCCTGTGGCCGGGAAAAGGGAAAGCCAGGAAATATGCTTTATTCCGGATAATAAATACGGGGAGTTTATTAGAAAGCATTTTCCTGAGGCAGCCAAACCCGGCCCAATTTTGGACCGGGAAGGGAGAATTCTGGGGGAGCATAAGGGATTTGTCTTTTACACCGTAGGCCAACGAAAAGGAATAGGTATTTCCGCCGGAAGGCCCCTTTACGTAGCCAGTATAGATCCGGAAAAAAACGCCATTATTGTAGGCGGGGAAGAAGAGCTTTTTAAGGCTGAACTTATTGCTTCCGGGGTAAATTTTATTCCCTTTGAAAAGCTTGAGCAACCGCTGGAAGTAAGGGCAAAAATCAGGTACAGGCACTCTGAAGCTCAGGCCTTGCTTACCCCTCTTAACGAAAAAACAATCCGGGTAAAATTTAAGGAACCGCAGCGGGCCATTACTCCGGGCCAGGCAGTGGTGTTTTATAAGGAAGATTTAGTCATTGGAGGAGGAACAATAGAATTTACCGCTATTTAATCAGTTGCTTTAGCCGGAAAAACATACTTCTGGTAAAATTCAAAGGTTTCCTTTAGCCCTTTGACAAAAGGAGTATACGTAAAATTTAAGGTGTTGGCAATTAAAGAACCAGCATAAAGCTCGTGCTTATCCAAGGGAAAAGGCAAAGATGTTTGGCTTCTTAAGAGGCGCTAGAATCGGTTTATTTTTTGGGGAGCAGTGGCTTTATGGCCAGATTGATAAAGATGAGCATGGCTGGCATTTGGTAGATGAAAACGGTAATATTGTTGGTTTAAGGTCTGGGATAAAGGCAAGGCTATGGTTTTAATTCAACATATGCTTTTTAAGAAGAGGGTCAATTTTATTTGCAGTTAGGTGGCCAAATCTATTGACTATCAACAACAGATGTTCTTTCCGCCATTTGTAGACCTTCTTTAAAACACTGGCGATTTTTTAGAGCAGAAGTTCCGGAAAAGTTTTTATCAATGGCGAGCAGGATGCTTTCTTGTTCCTCCGGTATCCAAAGACCGGCAAGGATACCCAGGGCAACGATGGCAATTCCTCTTTCATCAAATATTTCACGGACCTTTTTGAGCATTTGGAATCCGTAGGCGTTGTTTTTCGCTGTTCTACCGATGGGGCAGGGTGCGTAATCCAGGTCGTAAACCAGAATTGTGTCTGGATGAAGGAAGGTGGTGATCATACCGTATGCTTTTTCTGCCAGCACTACCAGCAGATCTGGCTTTTCGATCAAGGGGAACAGGATTTCCTGACTACTGATGATTACTCCGGATTGGCTGAAGCCACCCCGGGCGCTGGCGCCATATGTCTGGCTGTGGGCAGCGTGTAATCCTTGCAAAACTGCCGCTTCGGCCAATATTTTACCCCCTACCCCGAGCCCCTGACCGCCGGAGCCGATTAAAATAATGCGCCATGTTTTACGCATTGTTCTAACCATCCTTTTCTTCCAGGGCATACCTGGATAGTAAATCAGGGAAATTCTTCTCGATAAGCTTGCCTCGCCAGAAACAATTTTCCTTTTCGGCATCATTCATTTGATCATATTCTTCTTTTGGAAATACCCTGTCTCTTAGCCATTCCAACTGGTGGATGGCGCTTCCTATCTTGTTATAACGGGCGTAGTAAGTGGGACATGGTGATAAAATCTCCACCAGCGAGAATCCTTTTTTCTGGATGGCTTCAGAAAAGAATCTTTTCATTTCTGAAACGTGATAAACGGTGGAGCGGGAAACATAATTTGCCCCGGCCAGGGCTGCCAGTTCACATATATCCACGGCAGGTTCTATTTTGCCGGAACGGGATGTACTGGTGATGCCCTTCAAAGGTGTTAATGGTGAAAACTGGCCCCCGGTCATGCCGTAGTTAAGGTTGTTAATAACCAGGGCAGTGACATCCAGGTTGCGGCGGGCAGCGTGAATGAAATGACCCATGCCTATGGCGGCGCAATCGCCATCGCCCATCAGGCAGATGGTTGTGAGCTCCGGTCGAACCAGTTTTATTCCTGTAACGAAAGCCAGTGTTCGTCCGTGGGTGCCCTGAAACCGGTGACAGCGGACGTAATCTCCAGCCCGTCCGGAGCAACCTATGCCGGTGGCCAGAAGAGTCTTTTCAACCGGGCAGCCCAGTTCGGCCAGAACTATCAAAATCGTCTTTAAAATGACCCCGTTGCCACATCCGGAACACCAGAGATGAGGGAGTCGATCTGTCGCCAGATATTGCTTATAGTCAATTGTGGACATTATTCTTATGTACCTCTTTGATGGCAGATACGATTTCGGTGGGAGTAATTACCTCTGTGTTCAGCTTGTTTACACCTTTTACTTTTTCTGGTGGAAAGCCGCAGGTCAGTACCTGCTGCCGGATCTGCCCGCGGTTCATTTCTGCAACCAGGATATTTTTTGCCGCAGTACAGGTTTCTTTCACTATTTCCTGGGGAAAAGGCCATAAAGTGCAAAGTTGGAGCATTCCCGATGACAACCCTTCTTTGTTGACTCTGAAAACTGCTTCGTGTGCGGCACGTGCTGAAATACCGTAAGAGATGACCATTATTTCGGCATCCGGCTTGCCGTAGAAAACCGGCGGGGGAAGTTCTTCCTGGTAGTTTTCTATCTTTCTCGCCAGTCGCTGAACAAGTTCTTCGGCTGTTTGCGGGTGGGAGCTTGAGTAACCTCCTTCATCATGGACAAGACCGGTAACCCGCAGGATATGTTCATCACCGAAGTTGGAGAGAACAGGAATATCGTTGTGTACGGGGCGATAAGGTAAATACGTGTTGATCAAACCGGATGGTTTTTTTCGCTGAAAAAGTTTAAGCTCTTTTGGTTCCTTAATTTCTGCTTTCTCACGTA
Source organism: Firmicutes bacterium UBA4053 (assembly GCA_002382125.1). Taxonomy (GTDB): domain Bacteria; phylum Bacillota; class Desulfotomaculia; order Desulfotomaculales; family Nap2-2B; genus UBA4053. The sequence continues at coordinate 4,057 of DFZP01000044.1, read as the reverse complement.
GATGGGCGATGACAGCGTCAAAGAGCACGATCACGGGTGTGCGGAAGCGTTCCGATAAATTAAAAGCTTCGACTGTGAGATTGAAGCATTCCTGTACGGAAGAAGGCGCCAGCACAATAAGGCTGTGGTCGCCCGGACTGCCCCACCGGACGGCCATTACATCACTTTGGGCGGGTTTAGTTGCTATCCCCGTACTGGGACCGAAACGCTGAACATTGATGATTACACATGGTACCTCGGCCATTGCTGCAAAGCCTATGTTTTCCTGCATCAGGGCCAGGCCCGGCCCGCTGGTGGCGGTAAATGCCTTTGTTCCACCAAGGCTGGCTCCTATAACAGCAGCTATGGCCCCAATTTCATCTTCCATCTGGATGAATATGCCGTTATTAGCGGGCATAAGAGTAGAGCACATTTCTGCAATTTCGGTAGCCGGGCTGATCGGGTAGCCGGAAAAAAAACCAGCTCCGGCGTTGATGGCTGCCAGAACGCAGGCTTCGTTACCTGAGAGAAACTGGTTTTTTGTCAAGTTCTGACTCCACCTCCAGCGCAAAGTCCGGACAACGGTAAAAGCACAGTCGGCAACCTGTGCATTTTTCAGGGTGAGCAACGGATGGATAACCGTTGGAATCAAAAACCAGGACCTTTTGGGGACAGAAATGAATACAGAGTCCGCACTTTTTGCAAAGGTTTTCTATAATCGCAATGTTTGCTTTCATTATATAAAAATAATACCTCTTTTGTTTAGCAAAAGCAAGCTTTTAAAACGGTTTTTTATAACGAAGCATCTTGCAGCTACGGGGACTGGCTATATGGCGGCGTCTTTTGTTTCCCGTGGATGATTCCTTCTTATTCACCCCTCCATTTTTCTAATATCTTGCTTTCTTGAACCCGCACACCGGTGTAGTAGCGAATAACCTGCCAGGCCTGCTCTGATTTGTTGTAACTTATGAAACGAGCCTCATAAACCCCATGAGGGTCGTAATATAGCGTATTTGTGTAGCCGATTAAAACCATCACCTGCTTGTCCGGAAAGATGCTGTTCGCCTCAAGCGCTATTGCCTCGTTAAACTCAGCTACGGCATCCGGCTTGTTTTTAAAGTCTACATCGCTGAAAGTGAAATACTTTAAAGGATCAACAGCAACGAAAACATACAATGCCTTTTCTTTGCTTCCTCCTACCGGGGGGAAATCACCGGCGTAATACTGCAATTTAACGGGAGTTTGCTCGACGGCAATAACCGGATAATCCTGCTGCAGTTTATCGACTAATTGTTTATATTGCGGTTCGGTACTGTCCAGAGGAACCAGTTTCCCGGATTCCAAGAAAGCTTTGATGGATATCTCGATTTTGGGAAACAGCCTGGTAACTAAGGCGGCAGCTTCAGCCCTGGTAAGTATCCCTTGGGGACGGAAAGCGCCCTCATTATCGCCCACCACCAGGCCTTGTTCCACTGCCCAGGCAAGCATGCTCCGGTACTCGGGCGTTATTTTCCGGTAGTCTTTGAATTTAGCAGCTAAGATATTCTGATTGATGGGTATTTTGTTGTCGTCATTCCTTGCTTTCAGAAAAGCAGCAATAGCTTGTTCTCTTAAAATTGGTTTGCCAGGCTTAAACAGACGGCTGCCGGCAGGGCCGGCAAAATCCCCTATGTATTTATATGTAGCGCCAACCACACGGGCATACCAAATGGAAAGCCCGACGTCCTGATGAGCAGGCTTGTCCACTGGCTCGAGGGCTAAACCTGCTGCTCTGGCCAGGAGAGCTGCAAACTCCGCTCTGGAAAGGATGTTGTCCGGACGAAAAGTTCCATCCGGGTAGCCAATGAGCAAGCTTCTTTCCACTAGTTGATTAATGGTATTGTATGCCCAGTAATCCTTGTGTAAATCAGTAAAAAGCCGGGGCAATTCCAGTGCCGGTTTGGTTTGCGCCGCACCCGGAATTGTTTTGCCGCTTAGAGTTAAAGTCCAGAATACCACCAATAATAAAAACGCTGCCCAAAACAGTGCTTTCGGCCTGCTTAAAAACCCTTTCAATAGATTATACCCCCTGTTTCCGGATAGTGTAACAGCAAACCGGACAGGAATTTGTGCTTAGATTCTTCCTTTGGAAAGAGGAGAAGAATCCCGGATGCCTTTACTATAATAGACGTTTTAAAGAAAGAAAAAGTTCCATCGTTTGACGAATTATTTTTGAACCCAAAATCCTGACCGGAGAGTTTCCCATCCTGGTTTTCTCAATCACTTAACCGGTTTTTTTCAGGTACGGCTTCTAAATAAATTATCGTTTGCTGGCTTACTACCACCAGCTTTTATAATGGCCAAAGAAATTCAGACAAAAATATGCCTTGTTTAAAACAATTAGATTGGAGGGATAAAATTAACCTTATATAGAGGCGATAAAATGTCTTGACAAAGTTAGCCACCTTAGTTTAGTTTATTCTTAAGCTGGCTTTATATGTCACGATTCTTGGGATGCCTGATCCATACAGCCAGATGTTTCAGTTGATGCACCTGGTTCCGGGCAGCGTTTTGTTTGTAGCTGACTCTGACCTGGAAAGTGCCCTGTCTTGAATTGGGAAAGGAGTGACTCTTGATGAATAAGGCCCAGGTTTATTTTGTTTCGGCTCTGATTTTTGCCCTTTTGGTGACCGTTTTTGCTCTCCAGAATCCCGAAAGTATAGGTATTAACTTTTTAGTCTGGCGGTTTCAAGAAATTTCCAAAGTGCTTGTTATCCTGGCTTCAACGGCAATCGGCGCATTGGTTGTAATATTCTTAGGTATCTGGTGGCAATTTAAGAAATTTATGTATGTCCGCCAACTGGAGGGGGAAATAAGAGAATTAAAAAACAGGCTGGACGAGGTTTCCATCAAGGAAGGAAAAGAAAAAATGGAAGAATGCGGAGAAGAAATGAGCAAGAAATAGGAGGAAGAAAGCCTTCCTCCTATTTGATTTGGGGTATTAAAAGCCTCAAATTTCCCTTTTTTCTTCTGTGTCGTCAAGAGATACTCCCTGAACATTGATAGTGACCTCTTTTACGCTTAAACCAGTCATTTCTTCAACGGCTGATTTGACTTTTTGCTGGATTTGATAAGCTACTTCAGGGATTCGTTTTCCGTACTCCACGATCATAAAAATATCTACTGCTGTTTCCTTTTCTCCTACCTCTACCTTGATGCCCTTGGAAAGGTTCTTTCGTCCCAATCTTTCCGCCAGGCCACCAGCTATTCCCCCACTCATCCCGGCTACTCCGGGCACTTCGCTGGCAGCCTGACCGGCTATGATTCTTACTACTTCATCGGCGATTTTAATAGAGCCAAGACCAGTTTGTTCTTGCTGGACAACAATGTCCTTTTGTTCTTCCACACAAGCCAACCTCCTTCCATTTAATAAGTTGTCTCTATTATACTATAGTTCGTGTCTTTACGCAACTACATTTTTGCCCTTTTTTATGTAAACTTTATCGTCCACAGAACCTGTTATTGAAAAGGAATTGCTTTAAGCATTTACCTGAATCACGATCTCAACAATAACCATATTCAGGCATTATCTGAGTAATATTATCTATTGCTCTGGAGATTATTNNTTGCCATTAACAACTTAGTAATATATAATAAGTTGTCAGATAGTGAGCACCTTTTATGTTTTTTAAAAGGGGGGAAGAAATGATTGATGGGAAGATCCAATTTGTCAAGCCGCGTGCAGAGGATGGGGCACGGATCTGGGAACTGATCAGGGACACCGGTGTCCTCGACTTGAATTCTACTTATTGTTATCTGATTTTGTGCAAATACTTCCCTGATTCATGTGTTGTAGCCAGGTGCGGCGGCGAAATCGCCGGTTTTGTTTCTGCCTTTCGGCTCCCGCAATATCCGGAGACGATCTTTGTGTGGCAAGTGGTGGTTGCAGAAAAGCAACGCGGAAAAGGGTTGGGAACGGCGATGCTCAAAGAAATACTCAAAAGGAAAACCTGCGCCGGAGTGCGTTTTCTGGAAACCACGGTCACTCCGTCAAATGAACCCTCGCAGTCTTTGTTCCGTAGGCTGGCCCGGGATATTG
>DFZP01000031.1:12189-12807 GCA_002382125.1 Firmicutes bacterium UBA4053 | reverse complement strand
TCCCATTGTCTACAGTGGCAATTTACGCTCGCGTGTCCACAGAGGAACAAACCGAAAACTTTAGCATTAACGCTCAACTCGATTTGCTCCGAAGTTACTGTAGAAGCATGAACTACGAAATCTACGACGAATACGTAGACCCCGGCTATTCCGGCACTACGCAAGACCGACCTGCCCTTCAGAAGCTTCTGGAAGACGCCCGGAAAGGTAGGTTTCAACTTATCCTCGTCTACCGAATCGACCGGTTTTTCAGAAGCGTTAAAGACCTTCTGATTATCGTTGACTATCTTGATCAACTGGGCATCGCTTTTCGATCTGTTACCGAACCCTTCGACACCACCAACCCTATCGGGAAATTCATGCTTTCCCTCTTAGGTTCTATAGCGCAATTGGAACGGGACACTTTCATTGAACGCTCGCAGATGGGCAAAATACGCCGGGCCAAAGAAGGATATGTGCTCATGTCACGCCCACTGTACGGTTATGACTATGACAAAGCAAGCGCTCGGATCAGTATCAATGAGAAAGAAGCCGAGGTAGTACGTTTTGTTTATGCAGAGTATCTCAAACCTGATGCAAGCACGCATACGATACCCAAAATGCTAAAGATGAATAATG
>DFZP01000031.1:568-12133 GCA_002382125.1 Firmicutes bacterium UBA4053 | reverse complement strand
GCAAGAATTGCTTAAGAAACGGCGTAATATGATTCATCGCTCTACTCCGAGGCAATATCTTTTGCGCGGCTTCTTGCGCTGTAAAAAATGCGGGATGCAGATGGGTGGAACAACAGATGTATACCGGTATAGAAAAAATGGAAAAAAAGAAGGAAGCGTTATCAGCGAACGGTACTATTATCGCTGTACAAGAACGTTAATTGCCCGCCGGTATCCAGAACGCGGTCTGGAAGAATGCGACGCTCCCTGGCTGCGCGGAAAGGATCTTGAAGATAGAATTTTCGAGTATCTCATTTCCCTTTTGATGAACCCAGAAAAACTTAAACAGGCGCTCAACTCTCAAAGAGAGAATATTGGGGCTATAAAGAATAAGTTAGAAACGGAAAGTAAACAGATTGAAAAGCTCCTTGCCCGGTGCGAAATCGAGAAAGAAAGGATTCTGAAAGCTTACCGGGAAGGAGCGTTTGAGTTAGACGTATTAACCGCAGAAATGGGGAAAATTAAGGAACGACAGAAAGAGCTTAGCCAGAAGCTGGAAGAAATAAAACTAAAGGCTGCGTTAGAAGAAGAAAAGGTTCTAGATGTAGAAACCGTACTTGAAAATTATCAAAGCATAGATTTAAAGGATATATTAGAAGCTCCTTATGAAGAAAAACGTGCGTTTCTCTCAAAGCTGGTTAAAAACATTTGGGTAGACACTAAGGAAAACGGTCTGGTATCTGTTGATATTGAATGTATTATACCGATTGTTTCAATCCACGCACCTGTATGGGGTGCGACTGTTGACAATAAAGTTACTGTTACACCGCTTGCATTGAGCACATTTTAAGCGTTTCAGGTATGCACGTAGGTCTTGTGTTGGCCGGAGTGCTGGCTGTTTTGGGGCTTCTGCACGTGTCAGTGTTACTGGTAGCTCCGGCAGCCAGTATGATCCTGGTTTTCTATGCTCTTTTGTGCGGCCTTGGGCCGGCGGTTACACGGGCCACGTTAATGGCTTTATTGTTTCTTTGGGCCCACCGTTTGGGACGGCAGCAGGACTGGCCAACCACCCTGGCCTTTGCCGCTTTAATGATCCTATTGTGGAAACCCCAGGCTGTTTACGATATTGGTTTTCAGCTTTCTTTTGCCGCCACCTGGGGTATACTTTACGTTGGTCCGTTCCTGGACAAAATGCTTAAAAGTTTTATCCGCTGGCCAGCCTGGCTGCATGTGATTATCTGGGTTTCCCTGGCTGCACAGTTGGCAACGCTGCCGCTGGTAGCCTGGTATTACAATATCGTTTCCCCGGTTTCCCTGCTGGCCAATATCATAGCTGCGCCGCTTACCGGTCTGATTCTCGCCCTGGGCGCCGCGGCGGGTATCCTGGGTCTTTTTTCCACCACCCTTGCCGGTTTAATCAATGCCAGTACCTCGCTGGCACTGGATGTTTTTCTGGGACTGACTTCCTTTATACGAACATTACCCGGAGCGTTTATTTACGTTCCGGCGCCGTCAATCCTCTTTTTGCCGGCATGGTATCTCCTGTTGTGCTTTGGTACGGCGTTGTATTCTGTCCAGGGCCGCTCACTGGTGGAGAGTTTTCTTGTCAGGCGGCGCCGTGTGGCGGCAGTTGCTGCTTTAGGAACGGCGTTATTATTGGTGGCCTGGGTGACTCAATGGCCGGGAGAGCAGCGATTGGTCATACATATGATAGATGTGGGACAGGGAGAGAGCATCCTCATTCAAACACCGGCAGGCAAAAACATGCTAGTGGATGCGGGTGGGTGGAGCGGTGAATTTGAGTCGGGTCAAGGAGCCGGGGATAAGGTAGTAGTACCTTACCTGCGCCGGTCGGGAATACGCCGCCTGGATGTGCTGCTGATTACCCACCCCCACGAGGATCATGCCGGTGGCGCCGGAGCAGTGGCCCGGGCTTTCCCGGTTGCTCTGGCGGTTGTATCACCGGTTGGTCAATTGGTTCAGGAAGGACCGGCAGTTGCAGGTAACGCAAAAGATCCAAAAGGAGTATACGATGAACCGGATTATTATGCCCGGCTACTGCGCTATCTGGCCAGCCGGGGGACTTCGGTTAAAACAGCGGGAGCGGGAGATTTAATCGAAATGGACCCGAAAGTGGAAATACGGATTTTAGCTCCACCCCGTCCGCCTCTTCATGGAACCCATTCAGATGCAAACAACGGCTCGGTCGTTCTGCTTCTGCGCTACGGCCAGCAAACTTTCCTGTTGACAGGAGATATAGAGCTGGAAGCCCAGCAATGGCTTTTGGATTCAGGCACCGGCCTAGCTGCTGAGGTGCTAAAAGTACCTCACCACGGCAGCCGGTTTCTCCTGAGCGATTTTGTGGGAAAAGTGAAGCCTTCAGTAGCACTCATTTCCGTCGGCCGGCATAACCGTTTTGGCTTTCCTGCAGCTAAAACCATCAATTTGCTGCAGGAAAGCGGGGCCAAAATATATCAAACGGACAGGGATGGAGCAACAATTCTTACTGCTGACGGCCGGGAGTTGTGGGTAAAAACCGGCCGTCAGCAGTAAGGCTGCGAGTTCTCACTGAAGATCAATCATTTTGTTATCGTGTAAAGCTCCCTATTTCCAGATTGTTTACGCGAGATAGTTGATCCTGAACTTAGGACTATTCCCTTCTGCTGCGCATTTTGTCAGATGCAAACAATGACTCAGCCATAGTGATTATTTATGGTCATTTGTTCTTAATTAAACAGGAATCCAAATTTTCTAAAGTCACTACAAAAGATAAGGTATGATTACCGGCCTGCGTTGTTTCAGCTCAGATAAGCTCTTGCCAGAGCAACTAAAAACTCTACTTTTACCTGCAGGCTGGCGACGTCTATCCTTTCGTTTTTACCGTGGATGGTTGCCTTTATTTGTGGATCAAAGTCTTTAGCCATAGGAGCAATGCCGTAACAGGAAATTCCCGCTTCCCGCAAAAACCGTGAATCGGTTGCACCGGTTGATATTTGAGGAAGACAGGTGACCTCTCCTGCAACTTTCTTTAAAGTTGCCTCGATCAAGGTATAATATGGGGAGTTGACAGGCGAAAAGGAAGGGACGTGATAGTTTAGAATTTCTACCATGGTTCCATCCGGTAGAAGTTTTTGCAGCTCTCCCAGGACGTAATTATCGTCCTGGCCGGGCAGGATGCGGATATCCACTTCTGCCTGGCAGTAATCCGGAACCACGTTCACCTTTTCCCCACCGTAAATCACGTTGGGAGAAACCGTCATGCGCGTGAGTGCCCGGAGATATTCGGCAAAAGTCTTGTCTTCAAAGTTTCCCAGGACAGCATCAATTTCCTCTGGTTTTACGTTCAGCTTCTTAATGCGGAGAATTTCCTGCAGCATCAGCGCAACTTCCGGAATAATACGTATTTCCGGTTTATATTCCGCCAGCGTCTTTACCGCCCCGGCCATCCTGACAACGGCGTTGTCTCCCAAACCGGGCAGCGAGCCGTGGCAGGAAACCCCTCTTGCTTCCAGTTTGCTCCAGGCAGTTCCCTTTTCCCCCGTCTGGATAAAGTGTACGGGCTGCCCGCCCAGTACCACCGGTTCTTCAGCCCCTTCATTTACCGCAAAGTCGGCCTGGATTTTCTCCCGGTGACGATCTACCAGGTACCTGACTCCATACTTTCCCCCCTTTTCTTCGTCTGCTGTGGCAGCAAAGATAAGGGCGCCGCCAAGTGGGTACTCCTTTGCCAGTATGAGCATAGCACAAGCCCCGGCCGCCGCCAGGCTTTTGCAGTCTATCGCCCCCCTGCCGTAAACAGTACCGTTTTTTATTTCTCCGGAAAAGGGATCAAAATCCCATCCTTCTCCTGCCGGAACAACGTCAGTATGGGAAAGAAATAAAAGCTTTCGTTCTCCTTCTCCCAGGCGGGCAATGAAGTTTCCTCGCCCTGGTTCTGATTCTATGATTTCGCCGGGAATGCCCGCGACGTCAAAAAGATTTTTCAGGTAGAGGGCTGCTTCTATTTCGTTGCCGGGAGGGTTGGTAGTGTTGATTTTAATGAGATCCGCCAGAACGGTTTCCGGAGTCAAAGAAATGCTCCTTTCTTATAGTGTTTTTTTCTCCACTTTTAAAAATATATTCGGTAAAAGTCTCTTCATTCCTGCTGATAACATGCAAGATAATTGGCAAACAATCGACAAGCAAAAATCTATTTTCTGAGGAGAGAAAGCAAGTGTATAAGTAGGAAAAATGAATTATCCAAAAGCTAACAGGCTGAATACTGGAAGCAGGCGTCCAGGCGGTTCCCTAAGCCTGTTTTATCAAGCTGGCTTAAATGGTATAATGTTTAGTGCGACAAGAGGAAAATCCTCCAGTTAGAATAACAGGCCAGCTTTTAACCGGTTACTTTTTATAGAAGGTAAGGTGTTTTCCATGTCTTTTACAAGACCTGAGATCATTCGTCCACCGAGCGAGTGGAAAAGCTATTTTCTCCCCCTGACCAGCGGCTGCTCAAACAATACCTGTACTTTTTGCCGCTCCTACGGCTCAAAACTCAGAATAAGAAAGGTTGAAGAAGTTATCGAAGAGATCGACGTCCTGGCTCTTTATAAACAGCACGGTATCAGTATACCTTCGATACCTTACATAGTTTATGCTATTGCCCGCGGCTGGGATGGACGGCAAGTTTTTTTGCAGGACAGCGACGCCCTGGTTTATCCCTTTCCGAAATTAAAGAGAGTACTGGAACATTTAAATGAGAAGTTCCCGCGTCTGGAGCGGGTTGGTTCATACGCCACGGCGGCGGATGTTTTGCGCAGGAGCGTGGAAGAGCTTAAAATTCTTAAAGAACTGAATTTGGGCATCCTTTATATGGGAGTTGAAAGCGGTGACGAAGAAGTGCTTCAGAGGATATGCAAAAGAGTAAGCTATCAGGAAATGGTGGCGGCGGGGAAAAGAGTAAAAGAAGCCGGGATCACCCTTTCTGTTACCGTTATTTTAGGTCTGGGCGGGGTGGAGGGCAGCACGGAACATGCGCTGGCCACGGCCGGAATTTTAAGCGCTATTGATCCAGATTATGTTGGAGCGCTGACCTTAACTCTGGTTCCCGGCACACCCCTCGAAGAACAAACAAGGCACGGCCATTTTCATCCCATTACACCTTTCAGGTCCCTGGAAGAACTCAAGATAATCATCGAAAATACCAGCTTCACCAATTGTTTTTTTAGTTCCATGCACGCTTCCAATTACCTCTCCATCCGGGGGCAGTTGCCCGGTGAAAAAGAAAAGATGCTGGAACAACTGGAATATGTTTTGGCTAAAAAGGATCCTTCTTTGCTCAAGCCCGAGTATTCCAGGGGGTTGTAAAGTCCGCTTCTTCAAGACGAACCCGCAGGTAATTAAGATAATTTTCTTTGGTACGAAAAGACAGATTTTTCAACCTCCAAGCAAGCCTGTTCCTGATGGTGGAAGGCCTGTACATAAATATATTTTAAACCCATTTTTGGAAATTATTTTCTAGATCCCTCCACCCGAACATCTGTTCGTATACTTCTTCAAAACGACCGGCAATATCTTTAAATGTCCGCAGTATCTCGGGAGCAAAATGATAAGGCATAGTCCGGCTATCTCCCTCCGTTAAAATCCGGTAAGCAGTTTGGTGATCGAGAGCGGGTTTATAAGGACGCCGGCTGCGCAGGGCGTCATACTGATCGGCAAGAATGGAGATCCTTCCTTCCACGGGAATTGCTTCCTCTTTAAGTTTCCCAGGATAGCCGGAGCCATCCCATCTTTCATGATGAGTAAGGGCAATATTCCTGGCCAGGTGCAGCCTTTTTTCGTTGCCCAGGATTCTGGCGCCCGAAAGAGGGTGTTCCTGCACCAGGGCAAATTCTTCAGGAGTAAGCGGCCCCTGTTTTTTCAGTATTTCCGGAGGAATATGAACTTTCCCCACATCGTGCGCCTGGGCATGCAAAAAAATGGCTTCCACAAAATCAGCCGGCAGGTACAGCTTTTCCGCCAGCAACCGGCAATATTCGCCTACCCTTAAAATGTGGTTCCCCGTATCCTGATCATGGGCTTCCGAAGCCCTGGCCAGAGCGTGGATAGTGTATTTAAAGGCATCCTCGGTTTCTCTTAACTGTTCTGAGAAAGACTGCAGGAAGCTGCTCTGCAGCGTCAGGAAATTGAGCACCTGAGCGTCGTAACCGGTAACCCTTCTTCCGTAGTTGAGGGCAACGATGATCAGGTATTCCGAAAAGTACACAACGCAATTTTCTATTCCGGCAATATTTTTCTTCAGGTACAAACCGAGATTTTTTATTCCGGCCGGAAGACCTTCGGCAAAGTTAAAAGCAACAGCCTCTTTTGGAGGATACAAAAGACCTTCAAAAATGTCTTCTTTTCTTAAATCGGAGAGGCTTTCGAGGTTTTTGCCAAAGCTGTATAGTTTCCAGCACCAGTTGTCGTGATTGCGGTAATACCCTGCAATTACCTGCCGCGGCCTGTTTAAATCGTCTTCCTGCCGCCTGAGTACTTTTCCGATAAGGTCATTGATCGAACTTTCAAAATCAAAACTTGACGGGTTAAATTCAAAGGCAATATTTTTGGCGTGGGAGGTTAATTGTATCACGCTATCAAAAGCATAACCAAGTCTATCGTTTAGTTCCTTGGTCTTCAGCAGGGCTTTCACCCTAGCCAGGGTTTCCGTTTTATTAAATGGCTTAGAGATAAAGTCTTCTGCGCCGGCATTAATCCCTTTTACCTTTTCTTCCGTGCCCCGTAGGGCGGTTAACATCACTACCGGGATATTTCTTGTGTTTTCGTTGCTTTTTAGTTTTTTGCATACCTCATAGCCGTCCATGCCTGGCATCATCACGTCAAGAAGGATGAGGTCAACTTTTTCTTCCTTAACCTTCCTCAAGGCCTCAATTCCATTATAGGCTTTTTTAACCTTATACCCGAAAGGTATTAAGTTTGCTTCGAGAAGCTCCGCGTTATCCGGACTATCATCAACCACAAGGATTACCGGTTTGCGCTCAAGCATAAAAAATTATCATTCCTTTCGCTGTGCTCAAGGCACAAAAAGTTATGAAAAAATCTTTCCTAAATCATAACGACAGGTTTGCTCCGCTTGGCTGGAATTACAAAGATAAACTTGCTTCCCTTACCCGGTTCGCTTTCCACCCGGATGCTGCCGCCGTGCAGTTCCACCAGCCTTTTGGTCAGCGCCAGCCCCAGGCCGGTACCTTCATGCTTCTTTCCATAAGGGCTCTCCAATTGCTGAAATTCTTTAAAGAGTCTGTCCATGTCCTGCGGCGCAATGCCGATACCTGTGTCGGCAACACTGATTTCGACGCTCTCCTCAAAAGGAACCGCTTCAGATTTTACCCTGCGGGCGCTTAGTTTTACGGAGCCTCCTGCAGGGGTGAATTTCACTGCATTGGAAAGAAGGTTGAAAACAATCTGCTTTAGCTTTCTGCTGTCGGCGACGGTAACCCCCACATCTTCTTCTATTTCTGTGCTTAATTCCAACTGCTGCTTGATAGCTTTTTCTTTGAAGATCAATATGCTTCTTTCCAAAAGTTCTTTGATTTCTACTTCGGCAAGCTCCAGATCCATTTTACCGGCCTCTACTTTGGCCAGATCCAGAATATCGTTGATCAGGCTGAGCAGGTGATGGCCATTTTCCAGAATGGTTTTTACATACTGTTCCTGTTTTTCATTAAGCGGTCCGATCAAACGTTCCTCCAGCACTTCGGAAAAACCAATGATGGAGTTAAGAGGTGTTCTCAATTCATGCGACATATTGGCCAGAAAATCGGATTTTGCCTTGCTTACCCGAGCCAGTTGAAGGTTTACACGGGCCAGTTCCTCCTGCTGAATCTGCAACTCTTCTGTCTGGGCCTGCAGTTCTTCCGATTGCATCAGGAGCTCATTGTTTTGCATGGCCATTTCTTCATTTTTCTTTTGCAACTCTTCGGAAAGCCTTATAATTCTTTCCCGGGCAAACAGGATAGACAGCCCCATTCCTATATATTGACAGCCGGATTCATGCTCTTTAAGTTCCTCCCGGTTAATGGGCTTCGGGCTGCCAACTTCAATCAGCCCCAGGACCTCTCCTTCGTGCAGAAGAGGAAAATACAAAATCTCCCTGGGGCGTATTTCGCCAAATTCCGTTTTAATATTCAGGTGGCTGTCCGGCGGTATTTCTTTCAGGATATAAAAATCTTTCTTCAGGACAGCTTTCCCCGGCTGTCCTTCACCGGCCCGGAAAGCCGGTGGTTCTTTGCTCAGGCCTGCGCTCGCGCAAGGAACATAGGCGCCTTCCTCATTCAGGACATAAAAGACCGCGCTTTCCCCCCAAATCTCCAGATGCAGGGAAAAGAGTACCCTGCCCAGGTCTTCTGCCTTTGCCCAGGGCTGGTGAAGTACGGCAAGCAACTGGCGGTAATGTTCCTGCAACGCTTCCTGTCTTTTGTTTTCCCAGAAAAGGCTTACCCACCTGGTGATGAAAATTGCGATTATCAGAACTAAAATGCCGCTGATTAGCGCTAAAATCGTGGTCATTTGCTTTACCGGGGCAAAGGCGGCGCGCACCGTCTGCTGGGCGATAATCCCCCAGCCGAGGTGTTTCACCGGGACGTAGGCGGATAACCTTTCCTCTTTTTCCAGGGGGTTGTACGCTCTTTCCGTGCCCTCCAGGCCTTGCATTACTTTCCTGACCACGGGGACCGAAGAATAATCGATTATCCGGTCAATCTGTTTTTGCGGGTGGTAAATAAGTGTCCCTTGATGATCGACAAGGTAAAGGTATCCCTCGCCAACTTTAAAGTTTAAAGTTTTGAAAACACTTTGCATATTAACCTGTAAGACAAGAATGCCCAGCGCCTGGCCGTCCTCTTTAACCGGAACAGCCACTGCAATCAGGTATTCTCTTGGTTTGGTAGCCCGGAGGTACAACTCTGACACATAAGGTTCCCACTCTTTAGAAACCCCCTTGTACCAGTCCCTACCAGAAGAATCCCTGCCCTTTGCTTCCGGGTCGACCGGGTAGTCAACCCAGCAGATACCTTTCGGCGTGGCAAGATAGGCCCTGGAAATGTAGGCGCTGTTTTCTGTAATTGATTTCAGAACTTTTCCGGCGAAGGCTTCATCTTTCTTCTTGACGGCTTCAATCAGGCCGGGGCCGCTGGCCCGTCCCTGGCCGTAGCAGACCAGGCTGGTTATGGTGTTCTCAATGGAGACGGCAGCCATTTGCGCCACTGTAAAGTTTTCTTTATCGATTTTTTGCCGCAGGGTGTTAAAGGCGCCCAGGTAAACAAAGAGATCCAGGCAAAAAATGGGAAGCAACGCAATGATCAGGCTTATTGCCAGCAGACGCCATTTTTTTTGAAGAAGCCACTTTTTTCCGGACATCTTAAAATTAACACTCCCACCCTAACCCTCCCCCGTCAAGGGGGAGGAAAGAAGAAGTAATCCAATCTTCCCCCTCCCTGGCGGGAGGAGGATTTCCCTGATTGCACTCTTAGTTAACTAATTCGACTCCTTTTTCCAAATTTCCTTCTTCCTTGCCACTTTTGCTAAAATTTATCAAAAAATATTTTTTATCTTTTCTGAAACTTAGTTTCCCTCTCCCTTGACGGGAAATAGTTGGTGTGAAAAACTGATAACCCTCTCTCTAACTCCCGCCGGGGGAAGGACAGTTGCTTTGCCTTTCTTAGACTGTTTGAAATTATTTTTTAGCAAGTTTTTCCTCATACATCCTGGCGTCTGCTTCTTTAAGGTTTTCCCGTAATGACTGACCGGGATTCCCGACTGTTACCGTACCCATAGAAACATTCAAAGGAAGATGCGTATTCTGAACATTATACTCATTGATGGAGCTGCGAATACGTAAAACAGTTTCTTCCAGTTCCTTGCGCCCGGTTTGTGGCAGGATAACGGTAAATTCGTCACCGCCGATGCGTGCTACAATATCTGTGGCGCGAAACTGGCCGCTCATTATCACGGCAAATCGTTTCAGGAGTTCGTCTCCCTGATTATGTCCCAAAGTATCGTTGACAATTTTCAGGTCATCCAAGTCTGCGGCAATGATGCTGATGGGAAAAGAACGGGAACGGCTTCTTTCCAGGCGAAATATTTCTTCTTCGAAGTAAGCGCGATTATACAAGCCGGTAAGTGAGTCTCTGGTGCTCAGGTACTTGAGCTCTTCTTCCCTCTGCTTACGTTCACCCATGTCCCGGATGCACTGGATGGCTCCGCTTACATTTCCCTGGCTGTCGTATAGTGGCGAGGCAGCGGCCCAGAAATAAAGGCCCAGGCCGTTGCAGGCGCACGGGGCATAACCCTCGCCAAGCAGGATATGGCCCTTCTTCTGGATCCTGGCGTATTGTTCCTCCCATTCCTTCCCGTTGTCCAGCACCAGATCGACCAGTAAAGGTCTCTTTTCACCATAGAACGGCACGGCATAGGCATAGTCGCCACGATGGAGGATTTCTTCTTTCTTTACTCCCGTCATTTCTTCGGCGGCCCGGTTCCACAAGATTACTTCATGTTTCAGGTCAACGGCAAAAGTTGCGTCAGGCAAAAACTCTAAAATACCCTCCAGTTGACGCTGGAGTTCCAAAACCTGGTGGCTTTTCTCTCTTAATACCTGCACGAACCATCCAAAAACAACACCTACTGTCAAGAGAATTCCCACACCTGTGACCAAAGCACCGGTGTTATAGGGATGACGGCCATAGATCGTCATGAGCAACAAGCCCATAAATAGAGCCCCACTCACACCCCCTTTCATTTCCCAGACAAAGATCGCCAGAATCACAAAAGGTGTTCCTAAAATGCCGATCACGTACACGGGAGCAAAAAAGCTGAGTAAAATNNGGCACGGTAGACAGGTTTAACCAACGCTTCCAGTTATTCTTGCCATTGCCATTGCCTTTGCCACTACCCTTGCCCTTCAGGCAAGTGTCCATTGTGAACATAAAATCTCCAAAATTCTCTATTTTAGTTCTTTATAAATGTTTGTATATCTCTTTATTACCTTATATTTCTATCCCATGGGAAAAATTCCTGCTGGAAAAGTTAATTTTTGAAATATTTTTCTCACAACCCCCATTTTTTATGGTTGAGATGCGTATTTATTAATATAGAATATAATTTGACTAAAGTGAATTTTTATAGTAAAATTCAGGAAGGTTTTCTAAGGTAGTTTTCCCAGGGAAACTTTTTGTGAATCGCAAACTAACCTGTTAACGAACCGGGGCCGGGGAGTTTTATTAAAAACACTTTTTACTTGATCGCGCCGGGTTCTGGTTCGAGTAAATAGACATTTTTAAAAAAGGAAGGAGGTGAAAAAGAGATGAAAGGTAAATTGGCAATAACAATTGCACTAACGATTATTTTTTCTTTAGTCGCAGTGAGTGGCGGCTGGCTGACACCAGTGTACGCAGATGGCATGACGGGAGCAATTTGGACTACTGATAGTACTGGTGAAGAGGTAAATGAAAATGTTTTCTACGAAAGCAAGGAGGACGTATATTTAAACGGCGGTCCCAAGGGTAATGGCGGCGGTTTACCTGATGGTGATTATTATATTCAAGTTAC
>DFZP01000031.1:0-474 GCA_002382125.1 Firmicutes bacterium UBA4053 | reverse complement strand
AAATGGGTATGACGATACACCAAACGAAGGCGGAGAATATAAAGTTTGGGCCAGCATGAATCTTTCTTTTGAGCGTGCAAAAACAGATAACTTTAAAGTTAAAAATGCTTTTGTTCCTCCAGTAGTCTCTGGCTNNCTGGGACGAGGGCGAGCCTGCACTGGAAGACTGGACCATCAAGGCCACCAAAGGCGAAGTTGTCAAGACTGATGTCACTGGTTCCGATGGTTCCTACAGCTTTGAGTTCAACCAAGAGGAACTGGGCGAGTGGACAATCTCCGAAGTGCTTAAAGACGACTGGCAGCAAACCTGTCCGGCATCTCCAGGCAACCATGTGGTAAACCTTCAGTCAGGTACCAGCGAAACAGGCAAAAACTTCGGCAACCAGGCCGTGGAAGAATTTGTTCCTCCAGTAGTCTCTGGGTACAAGTGGAACGACCAGTATGGAGACGGGATCTGGGACGAGGGCGAGCCTG
>DFZP01000051.1:21971-22566 GCA_002382125.1 Firmicutes bacterium UBA4053 | reverse complement strand
CAGTTTGCGGTGCTGGTTGACGGTCAAAGCGTAACCGTGACTGCCGTCGTGAAAACAAGTAAAAATAAAGCAGAAAAGATCACATTAACGCTTGCTACCAAAATCAAAGGCGGTCAATTGGTAACTGTCGCTTATACCAAGAGCGACGACGAGGGCAAGCAGGTAAAGTCGGCGGATGGCGGGGTGCTGGAAAGTTTCAGCGCGCAGAGCGTGACCAATAAGTTACGGATACGACGGTAGAACGACCACTAGCGCGCAGTTGTATAGTCCTTTTGGCGTAGCGTTGGACGACGCCGGCAGCCTCTATAATGAAACATTGGTCTTTGCCCACTTAAGATACGGCATTCAGATGGGAATTAATGCCACCAAAGCTGGTTTTGACCAGGTTGGTATTGCCCAAGCCGGTTTTAATGTCTAGGCGGGCGATGTGATCAAGGCCTTCATTGTGGATGATTTGACCAATGCTGTCGACGTCAACCCTGTGATCCTGCAGTAATGCCAAATAGGATATATGTGGAAGGATGAATTTATAGGCTCATCAGGACAGCAGCGCCACAGGTGACAGTAATGTCAATGTGGTTGCTGCTGCCTAACA
>DFZP01000051.1:21517-21963 GCA_002382125.1 Firmicutes bacterium UBA4053 | reverse complement strand
TTTGCACCTCTGAACCTGAGTAGTTACAACACTTGAGTATAAAGGAGTGTATGGCGCTATGAAACCTGGATGGGAACACATCAAAAGAATAATCCCGGCGGCATTAAGCACTGTCTGCCTGGCCCTACTGTTATTAGCGGTTTCTTTCAGTTGGTTTTTTTCTCCGGTTGCCTTTGCTAAGGAATCTGCAAGGCCCGGGCAAATTATTTTAACCTGGACCGGGGATCCGGCTACATCTCAGACAATTACCTGGTTAATGCCAAATAATCCACCGGCCTGGGTACAGTATTTAAAGGCAGATGAATTTGACGGTAATTTTGCTCATGCCCAACGAATGAACGCCGGCGGCGCAGCATTCGACAGTGCCCATTACCGTTATACGGTAAATATATCCGGATTGACCCCGGATACAAAATATGTCTACCGGATAAGGAGTAAAAGAGCCA
>DFZP01000051.1:19628-21369 GCA_002382125.1 Firmicutes bacterium UBA4053 | reverse complement strand
GGATACATGTATTTAAAGTTTTTTGCGTTGCCGGATAACGGACCCGAAGGTTTGAAGCAGGAATTTTACTCCTTTGATTACGGGAATGCCCATTTTGTAGTGCTGAACAGCAACAACAATACTGATGAACGAGTAAAACAATGGCTGAGGGAAGACCTGCAAGGTACAACGAAAAGTTGGAAGTTCGCGATGTTTCATCATCCCGCCTATCCAGCCTTTGAGGATTATAAGACAATTGATGAATCTATACGTGAAAATTGGGTGCCCATTCTGGAGCAGAATGAGGTGGATATAGTTTTTTCCGGGCACCAGCATGAGTATATGAGAACCCATCCGATTTTTCAGGGAGAGGTCCGGACTGACCCGGCAGCGTATGGAATTGTCTACGTGATGGGTAACGCCGGTTCCAAGACTTACACCGGAGGCTCGGGTTTTCCCTACATTGCACGGGAACAATACGGCAGCAACTATCAGGTTATTAGTATTGACGGCGATGTTTTGACGCTGACGGCAAAAGATGCAACCGGTGAGCTGATTGAAAACTATACGATAAATAAAAGCGTTATTGCGGCTCCGGCAGACACCGCCGTCGCCCGGTGAACGGACTCGACAGAATGGTTGTAAATCTTTAAGGGGAAGTGTAAGGGATGAGACCAATAGTAAATCTCAACCAAAGAATCAAAAGGCTGTGGCTTATCATAAGCAAAAAGGAATGGTTCTGCAGTCTCCTGGTGGCCGTCCTTGGTTTGCTGCTTGCCGGTTCGTTCGGCCTGACGGCGCCGGTGGCGGCTGCCGCCGAAATATCGGTAACGGTGACCGGGGACGGGGTAACGACACCTACCACCTTTACCCGGGCCCAATTGGAAACCATGCCGCAGGTGCAGGCGACGTACAGTACAATTAACACCTGGCCCACCAAGAAGTGGTATGTGGCCAAGGGTGTCAAGCTGGCGGATCTTTTGACAGCGGCGGGAATTAAAGACGATGCCAAAACAATCAAAGTTACGGCAACCGACAGTTTTACAAAGTCATTAACACTAAAACAGCTTCAGGATCCCCGTTACTATTATCCCGGCTTGAAAGAAAACGATCCCTTTTTGGGTTACATTCCGGGAAATTCTGAAGGCGCGCAGGAAGTAGATACCATTATAGCCCTGAAAAGTGTGGAAGGCAGCGATAATCCCGCCGAAATGAGCGATATTGTTGCGCCTCTGCTGGTCCTGGGACAGCGATGGATTACGGAGCAGACCAATGAACTGTTTGTGAAGACTGTAAATAAAATTGAAGTTTTTACCACAACCCCGGCAAAATGGGAAAACCCGGCGGCGGCACCGGCCGGCGGGACCGTTTCGGCAGGTACCAAGGTAGCTTTAAGCACTTCCGATATGGACGGAGATAACATTCATTACACTACGGACGGCAGCGACCCTTCTTATAAAACCCTTATGTACAACTGGATTAAAAAACGGTGGTGGAGTTCGCGGGAAGAGGAACTGGCGACAATAAACCATCCGATCGAAATCACCAACGATACTGTAATTAAAGCGGTAGCCATCGGCCCCGGCAAATACGACAGCGACATCGTCACTTTTAATTACCATGTTATACTTGCTGCGCCGCCGGTTTTGACGGCAGACAACACTAATAATACAGTCGGCCGGGACGTATACCTGACCTTCACCGATGATGCAGACTGGCGGGCGGCTATTACCGGTGTAACCCTCAACGGAAATTCCATCGC
>DFZP01000051.1:14826-19450 GCA_002382125.1 Firmicutes bacterium UBA4053 | reverse complement strand
AACATCAACATTATCGCCGACGTGTTCACCGCTGCAGGTGATTATGCGGTCGCAGTTAAGGCCGGCGGTTATTCCGTTGCCAGTGTGATGCAAAATATGCTGGCTACTGGTGGTGTACCCGGTACCGGAGATGTGGTGCTGACAATCACAGGCAGCGGGGTGGCCAACGAGGTTAAGCTTACATTGGCGCAGTTGAAGGCAATGACGCAGGTCAAACAAAAATACAGCGCNNGGCTGGTTAAATTTACTGCCGCCGACGGCTATACAATAAAGCTTACGGTGAAGGAACTGTTATATGACAAACGTTATCTCTTCCCTCATTTTAAGGACAACAGTTCCAGTGACGGCGACGGGAATATTCCCGGACCTTCAGCCGGCGCGCAAGAAGTAGAGACTGTCCTTGGCCTGGTGAGCGCCGAGGGTACTGATGATTTTGCCTATATGAACGACTTGAATTCGCCGCTGTTGATGTTAGGACAGCGGGCCGTTACCGAGCAAAGCGGCCAGTTGTTTGTGAAGATTGTAAAAAAAATTGAAGTACTTACTGATTCTCCTCAAAAATGGGATAATCCGCAGGCCAATCCGGCTGGTGGAGATGTGCCGGCGGGGACATTGGTAAAATTGAGCAACGCCCACATGGACGATGATAAGATTCATTATACAACGGACGGCAGCGCGCCGGATATGAACAGTCTCATGTATAATTGGATTGCCAGGCGGTGGTGGTCATCACGGGCGGATGTTCTGGATATTATTAATCACCCGATAGAGATTAATAAGAACACAACCATCAAGGCGGTAACAATTGGTCCAGGCAAGATGGACAGTGATGTCGTTACCTTTTCATACCTGGTAAAGGAAACTGCGACCGACACAGCCAAAATAGTTACACCCGGTACAAGCTGCACAATAAACCTCGGCAGTGAAGCCGCCATTGAAGTGCCGGCTAACGCGCTGAAGGAAACCGGCGCAGTGGAAGTAAAAATTCAGAAAGTAACCGCATTTCCCGCCGTGCCAGCAGGCCTCAAACTGGTCAGCGGCGTATATGAGTTTATCGTGGGCGACAAGAAAAGCTACAGCTTTGCCGGGAACGTGACCATAAAACTGAGTTTCGATCCCAGCGCCGTCAGCGCGGGCGAAAGTCCTGCCATCTACTACTACGACGAAGCCGCGGGCCTTTGGGTAATTATCGGCGGTACCGTATCCGGCAATACCATAACCGTGGAGGTGGACCACTTCACCAAGTTTGCTGTAATGGCAGCCATAAAAGCAGAAGAAAAAATTCCAAAAGATCAAATTCTAACAGACATCGCCGGCCATTGGGCGGAGAACAGTATCAAAGAATTGATTGCCCTCGGGGCCATTGGCGGTTACCCCGACGGCAGCTTCAAACCCGATAATACCATAACGAGGGCTGAATTTGTCACCGTACTGGTGAAAGCGTTTAAACTGGAGCCCAGAAGAGGCAAAATTTTTGCGGACATCGCCGGGCACTGGGCGCAGGACGCCGTATCTTCGGCAGTGTACTATGGCATTGTCAACGGCTATGATATTAATACATTTGGACCGGATGATCCCGTTACCCGTGAGCAAATGGCCGCCATGACTGTGAAAGCGGCCGGGTTGACTCCGGTGACGGAAAAAATCTCATTTATGGACAGCGAAAGCATATCCGGCTGGGCCAGGAACTCCATGGCCACAGCGGTGAAGAACGGGATCATCAAGGGGTATCCCGGCAACACCGTTCGTCCCCGTAACAACTCCACCAGGGCCGAGGCTGCGACGGTCATTGTAAATGCGTGTAACTGTTCAGGTGGATAGGCTGTAGGCTGTAGGCTGTTAGGAGGAAATAGGCATGACTAACAGCCTACAGCCTATAGCCTAAACAACCTAAGTAGGGAGCGTTATCAATGCAAGCTTTTAAAAAGAAATGGTTCAACAGGCTTTTGATGACAGTCCTGGGTTTGCTGCTGCTCGCCGGTTTGTTTGACCTAACAGCGCCGCCGCTTGCTCTTGCCGAAACGTCGGATACGCTTGAAATCACAGGAGACGGGGTGAAGACCCCCATGACGTTTACCCTGGCGCAGCTTGAGGCTATGGAACAATACCAGCATGTGTACAGTACGGTTAACACCTGGCCCACCAAGAAATGGTACGTGGGGAAAGGGGTTAAATTGAGAAACCTGCTTGCCTTGGCGGGGATCAAAGAAGATGCCAGGCTGATTAGATTTGTTTCCAATGATGGCTACGAAGTGACGCTTACGGTCAAGGAATTATTAAAAGACAAGCGTTATTATTTTCCGCATTTAAAAGATACTAACGCCGGCGACGGGAGTGTTCCCGGTTCTCCGTCGGGGGCCGAAGAGGTGGAGCCTGTCCTGGCGTTAACCGGCGCCGAGGGTAGTAATGATCCCGCTAATATGAACGACATGAACTCATTGTTGCTGATATTTGGACAGCGGGCGGTTACCGAGCAAACAAACAATTCATTTTTAAAATATACAATAAAAATTGAGGCGCTCACCACCGCGCCGGAAAAATGGGATAATCCGAAGGCGAATATTCCCGACGGAACTGTTATCCCCGGGGGAACCATGATTAAACTTGGCAATAAACATAATAACGAAGATAAGATTTATTATACAACAGACGGCAGTGACCCGACTGTGAACAGCCCGGTTTTTAACTGGAGCGCCAGCCGCTGGTGGCCGTTAAGAAATGATTTGGACAGTATCAACCGCCCCATCGAGATTAAAAAGAACACAGTCATCAAGGCCGTCACCATTGGTCCTGGTAAGGAGAACAGCGATATTGTCACCTATATATTCACGGCTGATTTCACGGGCCGGGCAGCCGATCCGGCGAAGATCCCGGGCGGACCGCCTACCGGCGTGAGCCTCGACCGGAACACAATCGATCTTAAAATAGGCGGCACATTCCAGTTGGCGGCGGATGTAGCGCCGTACAACGCCATTGACCGGGACATAATCTGGAGTTCCAGCGACACCAGGGTAGCCACGGTGGATAATAAAGGCCTGGTAACGGTTATCGGCCCGGGAGAGGCAATCATCACCGCAAAAACAAAAGCCGGCGACTACACGGCCACCTGCATCGTAAATGGCTCAAACCGGAAAGACGGCGGTCAAAACACCTTACTTGCCGCCGGCAGCGATTCTCCGGGGAACGGGGCGCTTGAGGCGCTTGAAGAGCCGCCGGCACAGAAAGATGATGTGCGGAACCCGGCAGAGAAAGATGTCGCAGCACTTGATACGGCAGCATTGTCAAGTAAAGCGCCGGAGGTCTCCGGTGAACCGCCTGCGACGGAGGACGAATGGCAGTACCTGGCAGAAAAAAAAGATATGGCGGCCAATACTGCAGCCAACAGCGTTTCCGCGGGGCCGGGGCAGCCGGACGGCCGGTCCGGGCAGATATTCGAGATGTCGACCGGCGCTGTAACCCTGCAGTTGCAGAAGGAGCAAAATAGTCTGGATATTTATGCGGCAGTAATATTTTTAATCCTGTTCCTCTCGGGCGCAGGTAGAAGGTACACGGAATATACGAAGGAGGTAGCAAGGTGACAGGCGCTATATTGACGCCGCTCAAAGAAATGATGCATGCCATCTCGTCCGGTTTGCTGGCGCCTACCATCGCTATCCTGCTGCTGTTTGTGGCTTTCATGGTGATTGAACTGGGCGGCCTGCTGGTTGAGTTCCTAATGGAGCGGCGCAAGGTAAAGGTCAACCTGCCAGAGTTGCTGGACGCCTTTCAGAAGAAAGATGCCGGGGAGATCATGGATGAGATTGAAAATAGCCGCTTGTTCCGGCGCCAGAAAGCGGCTCTTAGAGAACTGATCGATTACGGCAGTTTGCCCGCCGCTTCCCTGCAGGCCCTGGCGCGCCGGCTGCTTGCCGGCGAGGAACTGCATTATGCGAGGATAACCAACAGGACAGACCTGGTAGCGCGTCTGGGGCCAATGTTAGGATTGATGGCCACTCTTATTCCACTCGGGCCGGGCATGATCGCTCTTGGCCAGGGTGACACCAGGACACTGGCAGATTCCCTGCTTACTGCCTTTGACGCAACAGTGTCCGGCCTGGCCGCGGCCGGCGTCGCCTTTGCCATCTCCCGGCTACGGAAAAGGTGGTATGAGGAATACTTAAGTTCTCTTGAAGCCTTGATGGAAAGCTTATTGGAGGTGTTTGCCCGTGCACGGGGGATTGAGGAGCAGAAGACTCAGAACGCTAAGGACGCCTGAAGAGGTAAATCCTCTTGAGGGCGCCATCAACATCGTGGATGCCATGCTGGTGTTTGCCTGCGGGCTGATGCTAGCCCTGGCCGTTTATTGGAACATCGACCTGGGCCCCATAGGAGAGCGCGTCAACCTGAATCGCGGGCGGGAGGTCACACAAACGCCGGGTTTACGTGATGACCTGATCGAAACCCGGGACCAGGGCAAGCTTTATGAGAAGATAGGCACGGTCTATAAAGACCCCGCAACCGGGAAGTTGTTCATGCTGACTAATAAGTAATACGAAACACTGCTTTTGTTTGCGCTTGTGTTTTCAGGTAGTTAGGGAAAGGGGAGTATGATTTATGCAAGCTGTTAAAAAGAAATTGTTCAACA
>DFZP01000051.1:11588-14790 GCA_002382125.1 Firmicutes bacterium UBA4053 | reverse complement strand
TAAAGGAAATGGATCAAGATCAGTATCTGTACAGTGCGATTAACACCTGGCCGACGAAGAAATGGTATGTGGGAAAAGGAGTCAAATTGCGGGATTTGCTTACCAGGGCCGGGATTACAAGTGAAGCCGGGCTGATCAAATTTACTTCCACAGACAGCTACACAGTGACGCTTACGGTTAAGGAACTGCTTCAGGACAAACGTTACCGTTTCCCCAATTTCAAAACCGTTGGCGGCGGTGGTGACGGCGACGGGCATATTCCCGGAGATCCGTCGGGCAAGGTGGAGGTGGAACCGCTCATTGGACTGGTCAGCGTCGAGGGCAGTAATAATCCCGCGTATATGAATGATCTGAACTGCTTGCTGTTAATGCTCGGGCAACGGACCGTTACCGAGCAGACGGGCAATTTATTTGTTAAATATTTAAATAAAATTGAGGTATTGACCAACGAACCGGAAAAATGGGATAGCCCGCAGGCTAATCCGGACAGTGGAGCAGTGTCTGCGGGGACTATGGTGACACTGAACAATATTCATAATGACGATGACAAGATTCATTACACCACAGACGGCAGCGTCCCGACCCTGGACAGTCCGGTATATAACTGGATTGCCAGCCGGTGGTGGTCGGCCCGGGCCGATGTTTTGGGCGCTATAAATCACCCTATTGGCCCTATTAACAAAGACACAACCATCAAGGCCGTAACAATTGGCCCCGGCAAGGCGGACAGTGATGTCGCCACCTTCAACTACCGGGTTGCCGGCGCCGAACCGGGCGATCAGGGGCAGGTGGTTAATAATGGTGAGACGCCGAAACAGCCGACGATGAAAATCGTCAAGCTTGCCATCGGACAGATGGAAGCCAGTATTGACGGCGGCCCCTACACCCTTGACGCGGCGCCTATAGTCAACACCGCATCCGGCCGCACGCTGGTGCCGGTGCGTTTTGTCAGCGAAGCCCTGGGCGCCGAAGTTGATTGGAATCCTGATACCAGACAGGTAACGATCACCGATGGGGGGAAAGAAATTGTCCTTACCCTCGGCTCCAGCAAGGTTCAGATCGGCGGATTGGTGCAGGCCGCCGACTGCGCTCCGGCGACTGTCCCGCCCGGTCGCGTCTTTGTTCCCCTGCGTTTCGTAAGCGAGACCCTGGGAGCGCAGGTTGACTATGAAGCTGAAACCAGGAAGATTACGATCATCAGATAAAATTGATGGGCGGGAAGAGAAAATCCATGAACCCCAAAACGTTCTCCTATAAAAATTCCTATAAAAAATACTTTTTCCTGGGGCTTGTTTTCATGCTTGGCGTTTTCTTTTCTTCCGGCTGCAATGGCAGGGATACTGTTCCACCGGAGGAAGACGGCAGCGTTGCAAGCGAAAAGGCGGTTGTCATTACCGGCAACGGCGTGTTGAAAGAAACCCGGATAACTCTGGAAGAGATGCTCAAATTGCCTGATGCCCGGTTTGAGCACGTGTATTCCACCATTAATAACTGGCCTATAAAAAAGAAGTTTGCAGCGAGAGGGGTAAAGGTGGCCGCGGCGCTGAAAGCCGCAGGCGTCAAGGATGAGGCTAAATGCATTACTGTTAAGGGGGAAGATGGATACGAGTGGTCGTTTACGCGGGAGCAGTTGTTGGAAACCAAAAGATATTATTTCCCGGGCGTGATTGAAGGAGACCC
Source organism: Firmicutes bacterium UBA4053 (assembly GCA_002382125.1). GTDB lineage: Bacteria > Bacillota > Desulfotomaculia > Desulfotomaculales > Nap2-2B > UBA4053. Next base: position 13,110 of record DFZP01000051.1, on the reverse strand, counting down.
GGCCAATGCCGAACCGGTGGAGCCGTTAATTGCTTACGAGTATATGGAAAGCAGTGACAAATTAAGCGAGGCCAGGGCGGACAGTTTATGCCTGATCATGCCGCAGGCGAATGTCAATGAGCAGACCAATCATACCTTTGTAAGAGGTGTTAACGGGATTATTGTGACCGTGGACGACCCGGGAAAATGGATAGCGGCTGCCGTATCTCCCCCGGCAGGAAAGATTACCGGGGGAGATACGGTAAAACTTCAGCATAAGGAAAAAGGAAAGGTAAAAATGTATTATACTCTGGACGGTTCCACGCCGTCGGAAAACAGTACGCTCTATAACCCAAGTACGTATCAACCTGGATTAAACAAGCCCATCGTGATTGACAAAGACACGGTTATCAAGGTTTTAGTCAAAGGTTTCGGCAAATATGACAGTGACATTGCCGAGTATCATTTTTATATTAACTGAGACTTGTTACGCATCCGTTCTGTCCGGCAGTATAATATCCTGGGAGAAATGACAATGTTCTTGATGAAAAGACCCGGAATAATAATGGGATTGATCGCGGTCTTGCTGGTTGCCGGTCTGAGCCTGTTGACAGGTTGTCACAACCAAAAGCAAGCAGCGAACCCTGATTCAACCCGCAAAGCGCCGGAAAATGCACCGGTTATCCTGACTATTACGGGAACCGGAGTGGAGCGTGAAACAAAATTTACCCTCACGGAACTGAAGAGCATGAAGGACGCCCTGGCCAGTGAATGCTATTCTACCGTAAACAACTGGCCAACGAAAAAATTTTTTGCCGGAAAGGGCGTTTTGGTTTCCCAGGTATTGAAAAAGGCCGGGCTTAAAAATGATGCCCAAACGATCATTGTCAGGGCTTCGGACGATTATAACGCCACTTTTACCAGGGAACAACTGGATGAAAAACGTTTTTGCTTTCCGAAACTGTTGAAAGGTAGTGAGGAAGGGGCACGAGAGGTTCCGGCGATCCTGGCCTGGGAGTATCAGGAAGGCTCCAACGATTTGAGCAAGGCATCCAGCGGCAAACTCTGGCTGCTTTTAGGCCAGAAAGGATTAAACGATATGGTTACTTCGGCCTATGTCAAAGATGTGATAACGCTCGAAGTATTGACCTTGCCTCCCGGTCAATGGGGCGTGGTTCATGCCGAACCGGCGCCCGGAAAAGTAAGGCGGGGGACAAAGATCGTTTTAAGCCATCCCAAGCAGGACCGGGTAAAAATATATTACACTGTCGACGGAAGCACTCCAGATGTAAAAAGTTTAATATATAATCCCAGCACAACATACTTTCAGCCGGATCTTAACAAGCCGGTTACGGTTGGCAAATCCGTGATCATTAAAACTATTGTTATTGGCTTCGGAAAACACAACAGCCAGGTAGCAACGTTTAAATATGACGTGGAGTAATTTCCGACTGTCGTTAACAGAGCCCTTGCCGGCGGATTCGGGGATAGTCGATTGTTGCTTTCCGGAAAAAAAGGGGGGATAAAATGTTATCCCAAAAAA
>DFZP01000051.1:11130-11567 GCA_002382125.1 Firmicutes bacterium UBA4053 | reverse complement strand
ACCGTAGCTAAGGAAAAGGTGATCGACTTTCGCTGGATGAAAAAAAACCTGCCCGTATATGGAGACGGGAAAACTCATTACTATCACCAGGGACCGGTTTTTGAAGGAGATAAGTGGGACCCTGACAGGACAAAAAGTTTAAAAGATAAAGGAGCAGTTAAAGGAACCGGTATTAAAGACCTTTGTGAGCTGGTGGGCGGAATGTCTTCTGCTGATGAGGTGGTAATCTGTGCCTTTGATGGTTATTACGTAAAATTAGGCTATCCAAATATTTACAAACCTTTACCGGGACAAGGACCTGTTGTCCTTTGCTGGTACAACGGTAAAGAAGCAGACGATGGCGAACGTCAGGGGAAAGGTTATGTGCCTGAATATTATCCAGGCATGCGGCTTGTTTTCATGTCTGAGGTTCCCAATCCGGAAGGGAAATATGTCTT
>DFZP01000051.1:0-10980 GCA_002382125.1 Firmicutes bacterium UBA4053 | reverse complement strand
ATAAAGGCAAAAAGAGGAGGGGAAGCAAATTAAGCCCCGTTTTGTTTATTCTATTTTAGCTCTGGTATTTATTGTTTTACTGGCTGGCGCCTTATATTTGCATTTTGCGGAGGAGGAACCTAAGGGAAACTTATTCTTAACCGGCAGGGAAGGAAACAAAAACCTTACTTTTCAGGAGATTAAAAATATGCCTTCTGACGAAGGATGGGGAGGATTTTTTACCACTGTTGGTCTGGTTAACGGGCCGTTTAAGTGCCGGGGGATACCGGTGGAAGAACTTTTAAATCTGGTCGGGGGAATCACGCCAGAGGATACCCTGTGGGTATCTGCGCCTGACGGCTATACCATGGTTTATTCTTACGGGCAGGTAAAAGGGGATTTTATTACCTATACCCCGGAAACATTAAAAGAAGTACCTTGCGCTGATTTAAAAATGCTCTTAATGTACGAACAAGACAAGGCTTTCCTGACCGAAGACGGGGGAAAACCTTTTCGCATTGCTCTGGTAAGCAAAAAAGATAAAATTCTCTCCGAGGGCCATTACTGGGTTAAATGGGTAAATAAAATGGAGGTACGGAAAGGTCTTCAGGAGGAAAAAGATGAGCAAAATTAAGCTTTTTTATGGTCTGATAACTGCCCTGCTCCTGGTCAGTATGACTGCTTGGACTGCTTGCAGCGTTTTCAAGGAAGAAAAAATTACCTTGAAGGTTATTTATGCCGGAAGTTTAATAGTGCCTTTTGAGGAAATAAAAAAACAATTTGAAAGCAAGCATCCCAAAGTAAAGGTAGAAATGGAAGGACACGGCAGCATCCAGGTGATTAGACATGTCACCGACTTAAAAAAACAGGCGGATGTCCTGGCTGTAGCTGACTACTCTTTAATTCCGGATTTGATGTATGAAGATTATGCTGATTGGCTGATCAGGTTTGCAACCAACCAAATAGTCATTGCCTATACCGGCCGGAGCAAGTATGCCGGCGAAATCAACAGTAATAACTGGTACGAAATTCTTTCCCGTCCGGAAGTAAAATTTGGTTTTTCCAATCCTTACACTGATGCCTGTGGGTACAGAACATTTATGGTTATGCAGTTAGCTGAAATCTACTACCAGGAACCAAAACTTGTTGACCGTTTAATCAGCGCTAATTTTACTCCCTCAATTACCACTCAAAAAGATAATGATCATTATACTGTTTTTATTCCGGAGGCAATAAAACCAAAAGAAACTAAAATCCATATGCGGGGCGGAAGTATTCAGGTGCTTTCTTTGCTTGAGACCGGCATAATTGACTATGCTTTTGAATATAAAAGCGTAGCCTTACAGCACGGGCTTAAATTTATCGAATTGCCGCCCCGGATAAACTTAGGTTCTCCTGATCAGGAGAACTTTTACAACCGGGTAAAGGTAAAGTTCGGCTTTTCACGCTTTACCAGGGTAAGCAATGAACAGACGGGCAAGACAATCTTTTATGCCCTTACCATTCCAAAAAACTCCAGTCATAAGGCAAGCGCCGAAGAATATGTGCGATTTGTTATTGGACCGGAAGGAAAAAAGATCCTTCAGGCATGCAAACATCCTGTCATTCCTCCCCAAACCGACAATCCGGAAAAATGTCCTGCTCAGTTTGTTTCTTCAGGGGAGAGGCCGGAAGGAAAATGAGAAGAAATCAGATGGATTTTATCTACCTTCTTTCTTTTTTTTCCAGCCTGCTGGTTCTTTTTTATATTATCTTTCCCATCTTTAATACAATCACCTGGACGAAAGGCGATTTACTGCTTCAAACATTAAAAGACCGGCAGGCAATGGGTTCAATTTACTTAAGTATTACGGCAGCCACGCTGACCACCATTATTTCCCTGGTTCTGGGAGTACCCTTTGCTTATTTGTTAGCGCGGAAAGACTTTAAGGGAAAAGGTCTGGTGGAGAGTATTATCAATATTCCTGTGGTTATTCCTCACCCTACGGTTGGAATTTGTCTTTTGACTATCGTTAGCCCTTACTGCTGGTTTGGACGGCTTCTGGAGGGTTTAGGAATAGAAGTAGTAGGAACTGTCCTGGGTATTGTGGCAGCCATGGTTTTTGTCTCGATTCCTTTTTTAATTCACACCGCTAAGGATTCCTTTGCCAATGTTTCTCCCCGTTTGGAATCTGTTGCCCGTACCTTAGGGGCTACGCAAAGCCAGGCTTTTTTAACTGTTTCTCTTCCGCTGGCAAAAAGGGGAATCATAGAAGGCGTGCTTATGACCTGGGCCCGGGCCATCAGTGAATTTGGAGCGGTGATTGTTTTATCTTACCATCCCATGATTGCTCCCACCAAAATTTATGAGACTTTTCTCTCTTATGGCTTGACTTCCGCCTTACCCCTTACTACCATAATGATTATCTTATGTTTAATTTTTCTTTTTCTGGTAAGGCTGCTCACCAAAGTTAAAAGGAGTTCAAATGATTGAAATAAACCAGTTATCTGTAGAAATTGGTCAGTTTAAGCTAAAAAACATTAATTTATTCCTTCCTAAAGGAGAATTTTTTGTCCTTTTAGGACCAACAGGGGCAGGAAAAACAGTTTTATTAGAAACCCTGGCCGGCCTGCGCGAAATTCATTCCGGCAGGATCTTGCTAAACGGAAGGGATATTACGAACGAAAGACCTGAAAAAAGGAAAATGGCCATTGTCTACCAGGGATTTTCTCTTTTCCCACATTTAACAGTAAAGGAGAACATTTGTTATGGGTTGCGCTTTGGCAACCGGAAAAAGTTTTCTTCAAATTATAACGAGCTAGTAGATTTATTAAAAATTAACCACCTTCTAAATCGCTACCCGGCAAACTTAAGCGGAGGGGAAAAGCAAAAAGTTGCTTTAGCCAGAGCCTTGATCTTAAATCCCGAAGTTTTGTTGCTGGACGAACCTTTTAGCAATTTAGACGCCCATACCAAAGAAATCATGGAAAAGGAGCTTAAAAATTTACACCATAAGGTACAAAGCAAAATTATTATGGCCACCCACGATTTTTCGGAAGCCTGTTCTCTGGCTGACCGGCTGGGGGTTATCCAGGAAGGAATGATCAGGCAAGCAGGAACGGTAGAAGACATTTTATGCCGGCCGGTCTCCTTATTTATGGCTAATTTTACAGGGGTAAAAAATCTCTTCCCGGTTGCTGTTTTAAATGGAAAAATAAAATTTACCGGCAATGGACCGGAATTAATAATTAAATTATTTGACCGGCAGCATTTTAGAGAGGGAGAATACTTTTTAGGGGTCCGGCCGGAAAATATAAAATTAAATAAGGAGCAAACGAAAAATATACCTTGTATACCAGGAATTATTAAAGAAATTAATAATAAAGGAAGTTATTTGGAAATTGCTGTGGCAACCTCTTGTTTAACCTGGGTAGCTTATTTAAACTTAAAAGAATTTTCCAGGCTTGGCCCGATTCTAAAAGAACAGGTTTTCCTTGGGTTTGACCCTCAAGATATAATATTAATTTAATTCCATGAAAATGTCACTGATGTAAGATGGAAAGGTGATATTATCAATGACCCAAAAAGAAAGAAACAAGCTATTTATGATCCCACTGTAAAAACCCCTTAAAAATATGGATAATTTGCAAGAAATAGCAGGGAAATCTATGGCGAATGTCGAAGTATTATTTTTAAATAGAGATTAATTTGACGATAATTCCACACAATCGACATAGGGGGTTTTCGGATGTTCCGGGAAAACAAAGACCACCTACAAACAGAACTATTTAACAGTTACTCGACAATGAATTCCAAGATACAGGCTAGTTTGCAGGGAACCTGTGTGAAATCAGAGGGACACCATACTCAATTATTTGTTCAACTCTTTCCGCCGGGGTCCTTTTGGTCCGCTTTTGCGCGGTCGCAAAGTCAGTCCCAGTGTTTCTTTGAGACTGGCAAGAAAAGTTTCGTCGCCAAGTGGCCGCCCCGTCCTCTCGTGACGTTGCAATGCTTGAAATTCCTCTTCCGGGATGTCCCTGGTAAGGTATTCCCGCCAGTCTCCGAACATCTCCAATAACGGCTTGACCCGTACCAACCGGTCGTCACACCCCGCAAGGTGTGACGCGGCGCTGCTCCAGGGATATTGCCAAGGCTCTTCTACCAATCCAGCACGCATGGGATTAAGCTCTATGTATTGTGCCGCGGTATATAGATGAGCCTCGTAAAGCGGAAATGAAGAAAAGCGTCCCTGCCACAAGTGCCCCGTCTAGACTTCTCGCAAGCGACACAAGGTCGTAAGACAGGAAGACGGGATACGCAAGGTTTAAATACCGGGCGTTGTACGAGAGGTACGGGTTTTACAAGGTGCCGACAACAGCGGTCTGGACGAGGGCGCATGCCTTGTAGTGAAGAGCATTTTAAAAGCCGTGTGCGGAAAAACCGCATGCACGGTTTGACGAGGGAGGATTGGCAAGTCTACTATGGTGCAGCTATTTAGGCACCGTCAAACGAAAGGGACGAAAACAGATAAGCCAGGCCTAAAGCGGTCATTGCCAGTTCTCTACTCTACCCCGAATTATGTCACCATCCATCTGATTATCCTTTACTGGTCTTTCACCTGGAATAAATATGGCACAAAGAGGTAGTGCGATAGTAAAAGTAGCCCCCAACCCTTGCCACGAGCCCGGTTATCTGGCCGGTAACCGGTGCATTCCTATTTGAAGGTATTTTTTAGCCAGGTCAATATATAGTTGTTTTCCATAGGACCAGTGCTCTATATCCCTTTCTTCCACCTTCCGGATGATTTTTGCCGGATTGCCGGCAATCACCACATTTTCAGGAATCAACTGGTTCATTGTTACGATTGCTCCTTCGGCAACAATTGTTTTTTCGCCAATTTTTGATCTAATGCTCAGAACCGCTCCCATTCCAACTACAGCCAGATCCCCTATTGTTGAGGCGTGAACTATTGCTCCGTGGCCCAGGGTTACTTTTTCTCCGATTTTACAGGTTTCGTTTGGGGGCGCGTGGACAATTACTCCTTCTTCCACAGCCGTTCCGGAACCAATTTCAATTCTGCCATAGTCACCTCTAAGAATGGCCCCGTGACCAATGTAACAGTTGTTTTCAATTTTTACGTCTCCAATTACCATTGCCAGTTCGCTGACATAAGTATCCTTGCCGGTTTCAGGTTGTTTGCCATCAAAATCATAAAACACTTTCTCCTCTTTCTCCTCTCCGTTGTACGATAATAATATTCGGAAGCGACTAATCTTAATTGCTGTTCGTGTGATATGAACATATGTTATTAATTATAATAACATAGGAAGCGATAGAAGATCAACAATAAAAAGATTCTGGTCAGTGCATTTAAGCTTCCCTGATCACCTGTCTGCCCTACCGCCATCCTTTGCGCCTGCACCGGCGCCCCTGGCCCCGGCTGTTTTGTCCCCGCTTGTTGCCCTGTCCTCTTCCTGAGGCAACCCACTGTTTGGTCAAACTGGCCAACCCTTCGATAACTATAGGAACCAGGGTAGTCAAAGCGCCAAACAGCGTTGTTTTTTTGGTATTGTTCTTGAACATTACCGGTCCAGGTTTCACTAGAGGGTTGCTTTGCTGCTTGCCCGTCCTCACTGCCGTGGGCGTAATTACCTCTACCTCATAAATTGCGTTGTTATTGCATATTTCCCGGCAAGTTCCACAACCGGCGCATAAATCCTGATTGACAAAAGTCACTTCACCTTTCATACTAATTGCCTGTTGAGGGCATGCTTCCACACATAAGCCACATCCCTTGCATTTTGAACTGTCTACGTAAAACATCATTAATTTCTCCTTTCCAGGTTCAGTTATGGACATCTGTTCATTAGTATACCACATTATTTTGGCGTTAGTAAGCTGCTTTCGACTGACATTAATTTCCTCTTGTGAATAGCAGGCTTTAGTTAGCAAACAATATTTCATCCCTGACGAAATACAAAGGATGCTCTTGCCTTTTCTACAGGCGTTCTGGCGCTGGCAATTGTTGAATTAGCACCCCCACCCTAACCCTCNNCGCATGGTTTACGCTTACTCTTTTGGCTATCGTGCCGGAGGCATCGTTTTTTGGTGTTGATCTTCCATTCTTTCCTGTGCTATTATAAGTTAGTAACGTATGTTCATATCAGAAAGGTAAGGTGAACAAAGATGCCTGCTTATGATTATAAATGCCGGGGGTGCGGTCACGTTTGGGAAGTACGTTTGCCCAGCGCAGCAGATGATCCTGAACAGTGCCCCAATTGTGATGGAAAAACCTTTGAACGTCTTTTCCCGGCTCCTTTTGTGGCCAAGGGAAGATCTTCCCCGCCGGGCACAACCTGTTGCGGCCGCCNNCCCCCCCGGGGGGGGGGGGGGGTTCGCCATTTTCCAGGGGAATCATGTAGGGACAAGTATTTTCTTGCCAATGTCCGAAATTTTTATTTAACAAAAGTCCATTTTGTTATTGACATATTCTCATAAAGGGAATAAAATTGTTATGGGCAATAGTTCAATATAAATTGAAGGGGGTGCGGAGAGTGAAAGTTGCTGTCAGTGCAGCAGGTAAAATGCACCAGGCACAGGTAGATCCCCGCTTCGGAAGATGTAATTGTTTTGCTATTGTGGACGTGGAACAGGGACAGTGGGAATTTATATCTAATCCGGGAGTGTCGTCGGCAGGAGGTGCTGGGATCCATGCTGCCCAGGAACTGGTAAACAGGAAAGTAGAAAGTGTGCTTACCGGGCAGGTAGGACCCAACGCCGTGGCAGTGTTACAAGCAGCCGGCATAGAGATTTACACGGGGGTAAGTGGAACTGTTCAACAGGCAGTTGATTTTTACCGGAAGGGCGAGTTGTCACCGGCAACTGCAGCCAATGCTATGTCTCATGAAGGAATGAAGATGAAAAGAAAGTAGGGAAGGCAAATGTTTGTTGCTGTGGCCAGTGGAAAGGGAGGTACGGGCAAAACTACGGTGGCCGTCAGCCTGGCTTTGGCTGTAGCGGATACACAAAAAGTTCAATTTCTGGATTGCGATGTAGAAGAACCCAACGGTCACCTTTTCTTAAAACCACACCTGATGTACCGGGAGTCTGTAACCGTGCCGGTTCCCAGGGTTGAGCAGTCTAAATGNNCACAGTTGCGGTGGCTGCTGGCAGTTTTGTCCGGAAAAAGCTATTGTCCCGGTGGATCAGGAAATTGGCTGGATAGAGGGAGGGCTGGCAGGTGAAGTGGAATTTGTGCATGGTTGTCTGAAGGTTGGTACGGCCATCAGCCCCCCGCTCATTCAGAGTGTAAAAGATCGCCGCTTGTCTGAGGCAGCAGTCATTGCCGATGTTCCCCCGGGTACTTCCTGCCCGGTGATCAAAGCTGTGGAAGGCTCTGATTTTTGTCTTTTGGTTACCGAACCCACTCCTTTTGGACTTCACGATCTGGAACTGGCCGCGGAAATGATCAGAGAGCTGAATATTCCGGGTGGGGTAATAGTTAACCGTTCGGACGGAAAGGATGAAGATGTGGAAAGATTTTGCCGGAATACAAACCTTCCTGTGCTTTTGAAAGTGCCCCTGGATCGTGAAATTGCTGTTGGTTATGCTGGCGGATTGCCCTTGCTGGCAGTACAACCCCAATGGAAAAAAGATTTTGTAATTCTGTGGGAAACCTGTGAAAGGATGAGACGCAGGTGAAGGAACTGGTAATAGTAAGTGGCAAAGGTGGGACGGGTAAAACCTGTGTAGCCGGTTCGCTGGCGGTGCTGGCCCGGAATAAGGTCATGGTTGATAGTGATGTGGATGCTGCCAACCTGCACTTGTTGTTGCAACCCGAAGAGCATGAAAAAAGGCCTTTCTATGGTTTGCCTAAGGCAGTTATTGAGAAGAAAGATTGTCTTGAGTGCGGGCTTTGTACAAATCTTTGTCGTTTTGATGCCATTCGTGAGTTTGTGGTCAACCCTTCGGCCTGTGAAGGGTGTGGTGTATGTTTTCATGCCTGTCCTGTCGATGCCGTAAAAATGGTTGACCATTTAGCAGGGTATCTTTACCTTTCCGATACAAAGTATGGCCCGCTGGTACATGCTCAATTAGGAATAGCAGAGGGTAATTCCGGCAAACTGGTAAGTGCAGTTCGCCAGCAGGCAAAGGAGATTGCAGAAAAAGAAGGGCATGACCTGATTATTACCGACGGTCCTCCAGGCATCGGCTGCCCGGTGATTGCCAGCCTTTCCGGTGTGGACCTGGCGCTGATCGTAACTGAACCTACCCTATCGGGCATCCACGATCTGGAGCGGGTGCTGGCTTTAGTTGAACACTTTCAGGGGAAAGCCGCGGTATGCATTAACAAGTGGGATTTAAGCCCGCTTAATAGCCGGGAGATTGAGTCTTTCTGCGCGGCCGGGGATGTTTCTGTGGTAGGGAAAATACCATATGAGCCGGCGGTCAATGATGCCGTCCGCCTGGGACGTCCGGTAGTCCAATATGATTGTGGCAGAGTTGCTGAGGAAGTAGTAAATATGTGGGACAGATTGGTGAAACTATTGTCTTTGTAAAGGGAGGAGAAAAGGTGTCTACTGAACAATGTGAATCTCGTGTGAACCCCCTTTCCCTACTGGCGCCAAACGAGGCAAGCCAGATCAAGCATGTGCTGGCCGTGATCAGCGGCAAAGGGGGCGTGGGCAAGTCCGTGGTGAGTGCTTTAATAGCCATTGGCTTGACCCGGCAGGGATACCGGGTAGGTATTCTTGATGCGGATATTACCGGTCCCAGCATTCCCAAGATGTTTGGTTTGCATACCAGTCCGGCGGGAGTTGACAACTTCATCATGCCCGTGGAAACCTCTTTGGGTATTAAAGTTATGTCTTTGAACCTGCTTTTGTCCCGGGAAGACGACCCGGTGATCTGGCGCGGTCCGCTGATCTCCGGCGCCGTAAAGCAGTTCTGGACAGATGTGATCTGGGGAGAAATAGATTACCTGATTATTGACCTGCCGCCTGGAACCGGAGATGTTCCTCTTACTGTAATGCAGTCTTTGCCTCTAAATGGTTTGGTGGTGGTAACTTCGCCGCAGGACCTGGCCTCGATGGTAGTCCGAAAGGCCGTCAGGATGGCCGGGCAAATGAATGTTCCTGTTCTTGGTCTGGTGGAAAACATGAGCTACCTGGTGTGCCCGCACTGCGCAGAAAAGATATATCTTTTTGGCAGCAGCCACGTGCGGGAGATAACCTGGTCTGAGGGTATAGAGCTGATTGATTCTTTGCCTGTTGACCCCAGGCTGGCGGAGTTGTGCGATCGAGGCCGGATTGAGGCATATCAGACAGAGGTTTTTCAAGAGTTGTTTAAAAAACTTAACGAAGGATGATAAATGTGCCGCGACCAGCAAAATGCCGGCGGGTGGCGTTTATACCGCAGGAAACCTATTTTATACTGGTCGGGGAAAGTGTCCATTGGCCGGAATGTTTTTTGTAGAGATTGCCGGCGCAGGCGGGGAGGTCATGGTTGGGGCCGCTGCGGGAGAGGAGGGTGTAACCGCTAAAAGAAAAAACAGGAGTGATTTTATGCGCAAAACATTAAGAAGATTTGTCTGTGTTTCTTGCGGCCACGAGTTTGAAATGCTGCATGATAGGGGGCAGAGCGGGAAGCAAGCGAAATGCCCTGTTTGTGGTGGTGTGGTTCATCGGACTGACATGGATTCTACCGGTCCTGTGGCTAAGAAGAGCCGGGCTGCCGGCAGAAGTTAGGGAAGGAAAATTCGAGGAGGTGTTACTTTATGAAAATTGCTGTTGCCACAGAAGGAGCCATGGTGGCTGAACACTTTGGGCACTGTACAGAGTATACCATAGCTGAAATTGAAAATGGGGAACTTGCTGGTAAAGTGGTGATCCCCAATCCTGGGCACCAGCCTGGTTTCTTACCCCGTTATCTGGCGGGGCTGGGTGCCAATTGGGTTGTCGCCGGGGGTATGGGCGCAAGGGCACAAAGTCTTTTTAATGAGGCGGGAATCAGGACAATGGTGGGAGTAACCGGTTTGGTTAACCGGGCTATTGATGACTTTATAGCTAACCGCCTGGTAAGTGGTGATAGCCTTTGTGATCACGAAAAAGGCGGACACGATGAGGAAGGACGTTGTGGTTACGAAGGCTGCCATGAGTAGCAATATAGGAGTTTGTATCCTTTCTTCGGGTGGTTAAATTTTTCTTAGAAAGGAGGTGTTTACAAATGCCGTGGGGTAATAGAACAGGTCCGTGGGGCATGGGTCCCATGACTGGCAGGGCCATGGGTTACTGCGCAGGTTATCCTGTACCGGAGCGCTTCAATCCTGCAGCAGGTTGGGGTTATGGGCCCGGTTCTGGACGCGGCTCCAGGAGTTTTGGGGGCCGTGGTGGACGCGGCCGCTTCCTTGCCGGGTGGGCTCCCCGCTGGAGTGGCGCCTGGTACGGAACTTCCGGGGCAGGGCTGCCCTCTCCATCTTCCTTTTCTCCTGTTCCTGGAATATCTCCCCCCAGGGAGATAGAAGTGCTTAAGGAGCAAGCTTCTTACTTTGAAGAGGCCTTGAGCGACATAAAGAAAAGGATAAGTGAACTGGAAAGCAAGCCCAGGGAAGGATAACTTAAAGCCGGCGCGCTGGAAATACTTTTGACCAGCGCGCTGTTTTGTCATAAATTATTACGGAGGGTGATACACGTGGCAGGGAAAATTGTGTTGGAAGAAGTTGACGAACTGGAAGTTGTTTCGGTGATGGATAATTACGCAGATTCTTTGCTGCCCGGTTCTGCTGTGGTTAAGAGATTTTCCACTTTGGCCGGAGGTCAAATTATTTCTGACGCTCTTTTTGCAGAACATGGTCTTTCCCTGCTCTTGCGGGCCAGAAGGGGTGATCGGGAAAGCTCTATTTTGCTGGATGCGGGCTGGTCCGGCGAGGGTACTATGCATAATTTAAGGCTGCTGAAGATTGATTTATCCAGCATAGAAGCCGTGGTGTTAAGCCACGGTCACATGGATCATTTTGGAGGATT
>DFZP01000067.1:0-6561 GCA_002382125.1 Firmicutes bacterium UBA4053 | reverse complement strand
CCGGTGTTGCTTGAGACTTTCGTGGAGCAGGAGCGCTTACAAGGCATCTGCTATCGGGCGGCCAACTGGATCCGCGTCGGATGCACCCAGGGCCGCGGCAAACTCGATTGCCACAAACCCCGGCAAAAGCCGGTGAAAGAAATCTTCCTATTCCCTCTCGCCAAAAACTTCCGTATAATTCTTACTAACGGGATCACCGAATAGTTACAGGCAGGCTTAATTTGGTTAAATTTAATCGCCGTTTTTGGGAATCTGAGCTTTTCAACTTTAAAATTAAACTTTGGTTTAAGAAGGAAAAACTCCTTTTATGTCGAATTATTACTATTACCATTAAAATTTATACTGTACCGCGCCATCGCTGGGATTTGGCATTTAAGAACAAATGTTTTGGACGGGTTCACTGAATACTTACTATTTTTGCTTTTTCTCTATAAATACTTTTTATATTAACCAAAGGGGGAGGTTTTTTTGAATATGCAAATCTGGCTAAAAAAGAAGCTCGTAATGTTATTTTTCCTGGCTACAATATTCGCTTTCGGGCAAACTGTTATGGCAGCAGTTCCTAGTATACAAGTTACTCCTCGGGAAATATCCCCAGGCGGGATTATTGTAATCTCAAGTTTAGAGCCAATATTTAAAGACGAACTATCCAAAAATGAGATTACTTTTTCTGGTAGCACAGATATGGTTATACCTTTTTTGGTTAGTCAGGATAAAAAGGCAATCACGGTAAATGTACCCGATACAACAAAGACCGGGACTGTCAAGGTTGTGATTGATGGTCAAGAAAAGGGAACATTTCCTTTGTCTTTAATTTCATGTGCCGGTGAAAAAGCTTTTTATTGGGTTTTTTGGTTGACTTTCATTATTCTTGTCATTATGCTGCTTATAATAGCATTTTCTTTGCGCAGGCCAGGCTGGAGTCTGGGAGATGCTCTGTCGGAACAAGCAAGGAGCGCTGATGATAAACCGTTAGTTGACTCTAACAGTAAACCAGTTTTAATTAACAGTTCTAGCCGGCTAATAGCCTTTATCGGATTGTGCGGAATTTTGGCCCTAGACTTGGGGATTGGAACCTCAATTTACTGGAAGTTGTTTTTAGGTCAGGATATACCAAACCTAGAAGGAGTCGGGTGGTTTCTTTTTGGCCAGGCGTCCCTGTTTGCCCCGTATATTGTCAATCAGGTACGTAGCGCATTTAAACAGTAAGCTTGAATATGGCTATATGATTAGTTCATAAAACCTTTCCTCCCTCTCTACAACATAGTAGCACTACAACGATAATTAACTAAAGCTTTTTGCGATGTCCGGGGGGCCAGGCAGCACAAGCGTTGAAAGGAACACAAAAAAAGATTTTACCCCAAAACAAAACGATAAAATACGGTTTTACAGGGTAGAAATCATGGATTACTAAAGGCAGGCTTTGGGCAGGCAGGATGCCTACCCTACAAGCCTGCCCTACAAATCCACTTCAAGTAAAAATAATAATACAGGTGAGCATTTCCATGGTAAAGACGGGAATTTTTCCGGTAACTCAAGGCATTGACTACCTGGGTTACAAGATCTGGCCACATTATAGGTTACTACGGAAAAGAAGCACTAAAAGGATTAGGCGGGCGCTGAAGCATTTTCAAAAACTTCATAAAGAGGGTAAAATCGACTTTGCCCGGATACGCGCCACGGTCCAGAGCTGGCTGGGCCACGCGAAACACGCCGACAGCTACCACTTCAGAAAAAAACTATTTAAGGAAATCACCTTCATCAGTGAAAAACAGTAGCGAAATAGTTTTGCATTTTGCGAGGGATAAAATCTTCTATAAATTATTTACCAGTTTTAGTGCCATTTAAAAAATATTTTTGGCAGTCTATCCGCAAATATTTTGCAGTTTGCGCGCAAAGCCACAATCGGAAAGCCGTGTGCGGGAAAACCNNAGGGAGGATTGGCAAGTCTACTATGTTGCGGCTATTTAGGCACCGTCAAACGAAAGGGACGGAAACAGATAAGCCAGCCTAAAGCAGTCATTGCCAGTTCTCTACTCTACCCAGAATTAAGGTAGTCGGTAAATATATTGGTAGCCTAACTCATTTTACTTAAGTCTGCTACTAAAAGAAACAAATTTATTATATTCCTTAACAGGCCAAGGCGATTGTGACGAATCCTGTCATCTTCCGCCATGACCATAACGGCGTCAAAAAAACTATCGACCGGCTGCTTAAGTCCTGCCATTTTAACCAGAGCCTCCCGGTAATCCCGGTCCTCCAAACTGTCCTGAACTTCTTTTGTTGTTTCTATCAACTGACGATACAAAGCCTGCTCGGCAGGATGCTGCAATAATGAAACGTCAACAGCGGTGGAATAATGTTTTTGCGATATTTTATACGCCCGGTGAAAAGCAACAAGCAGATCATCAAAAGCCGGCTCCTTGCGGAAATTATCTAAAGCCGCGGCCCTCTGCCAGGTTCCGTAAATATCGTCTATGTTAACCGCCAGAACGGCATCACATACAGCGTAAAAAATACCGCGCTCGCTAAAAATATTTCGTATCCGCTGGCAGAAAAACTCTTCCAGATCACTCAGGAGTTGCTCTTCTGGCGATTCCAGCTTTGCTTTTCCCGAAAAACCCCGGTACGTCCTGGTGATCATCTCACGTAAAGAAATAACCAGCTTTTTTTCCAGGATCACGTGACAAATACCCAGGGCATGGCGTCTTAAAGCATAAGGATCCTGGGATCCGGTCGGCTGGATGCCAATGGCGAAACAACCCGCCAGAGTATCCAGTTTATCCGCCAGGCTTAAAATACAGCCGGGTAATGTAACCGGTAACTCGTCCCCTGAAAAACGCGGCAGGTAGTGCTCAGCGATAGCCCGGGCCACGACTTCCTCCTCCCCCTGACACAGTGCGTATTCCCGTCCCATAATTCCCTGCAGTTCCGGAAATTCATACACCATGCTGGAAGTCAAGTCGGCTTTAGCCAGATATGCCGCACGTAAGGTAGAAGCCATGGTCTTTTCATCCGCGCCCAGCATACCGGCCAGAGAAGAAGCCAGGGAAGTTATCCGTTCTGCTTTTTCGTATAATGTACCCAGATTTTCCTGCCATACTATTCTCTTAAGAGCGTCCACGCGGGAAGATAGCGGGGTATTCAGATCCTCCTTCCAGAAAAAAGCAGCATCGGCCAGGCGGGCACGCAGCACCCTCTCGAAGCCAAAGCGGATAAGTTCATTATCACCGGTATTTGAGACGGCAATAAATCGCGCCAGCAGCGAACTATCCGGGCCAAAGACAGGAAAATAACGCTGATGTCCGCGCATAGTGGTGATCAAAACTTCCCGGGGCAGATTTAAGTATTTTTGATCGAAACTTCCGGTTAAAGCAACAGGATATTCAACCAGGTTGGCCACCTGGTCAAGCAACTCCTGATCTGGCTCCACCTTTCCCCCTTCTCCGGCAGCAAGTTCCTGCACCTGTCGCCAGATTACCTGCCGCCGCTCCGGGAGGTCAATCAACACATAAGCCCGGCGCATTTTCTCAAAATAATCGGCAGGGCTTTTTATATTTATGGGAGTCTTGCTTAAAAAACGATGGCCGTATGTTGTCCGCCCGGCCACAAGACCAGCAGCGGAGATGGGAATAACCTGTTCTCCATACAGCGCCAGCAACCAGCGAACGGGGCGGGCAAAACGCATCTCTCCCTCACCCCAACGCATTAACTTTGGAAAGTGCAAATCGCTTATTAATGCAGGGCAAATTTCACGCAAAACATCCTCCACAGGTTGCCCTTTCTGTTTGATTACAGCAAAAACATATTCTACCGGGCCCACCTGTTTGACTACCAGATCTCTTACATCCACTCCCTGACTCTTGGCAAACCCATAAACAGCACGGGTAAATTTCCGTTCGGCGTCAAAAGCCACTTTGGCCGCCGGTCCCTTGATTTCCCGTACTATTGGTTTCTGAACAGGCGTTAATTCTTCTATATACAACACCAGGCGGCGAGGCGTACCATAAGTGTGAACCGCTTTACAGGACAGTCTCTGCTCTTTTAACCTTTGCTCCGCCAGTCCCTTGAGTTGTTCTAAGGCAGGCCCAATGAAACTGGCAGGCATTTCTTCCACACCAACCTCCAGTAAGAAATCTTTGTTCGTTGTTATCGACCCCCTTTTGTCAAACACACAAAGGAAAACCCAATTTCTCCCGTTCCGCTATATAACCCTGGGCACAGGATCGGGCCAGGTTGCGCACTCTATGGATAAATGCCGTGCGTTCAGTAACACTGAGCGCTCCGCGGGCGTCCAGCAGGTTAAAAGCATGAGAACACTTTAACACGTAATCGTAGGCTGGCAAGATAAGACCTTTCTCCACCACTCGCCTGGCTTCCTGTTCGTACATCTCGAACAACTTGAAAAGCATTTCCAGATCAGCTTCTTCAAAGTTATAAAAAGAATATTCCACCTCGCCCCGGTGGTGAACATCACCATACGTAACCCCGTTCACCCATTCGATGTCGAAGATGTTCTCTTTTTTCTGGAGGAACATGGCCAGCCGTTCCAGGCCGTAGGTGATCTCCACCGGGACGGGCCTGCACTCACAGCCACCACACTGCTGAAAATATGTAAACTGGGTTATCTCCATGCCATCCAGCCATACTTCCCAGCCCAAACCCCATGCCCCTAAGGTGGGAGATTCCCAATTATCCTCTACAAACCGGACATCGTGCCGGTCAGTTTCAATGCCGATGGCTTTCAAGCTCTCCAGATATACATCCACCACATCAGAAGGGGAAGGTTTTAAGATCACCTGATACTGGTAATAATGTTGCAGGCGGTTGGGGTTCTCTCCATACCTGCCGTCAGTAGGCCTGCGGGAAGGCTCTACATAGGCCGCGCGCCATGGTTCCGGTCCCAGCACGCGTAAGAATGTAGCCGGATTCATGGTCCCTGCTCCTTTTTCCAGATCATATCCCTGTTGAATAATGCAGTTTTGGGTTGCCCAAAAATGATTCAGGGCCAGGATGAGATCTTGAAAGTTCACGCCGTTTTATCCCTCCATAATTTAAACCTCCCGCCCGGTAAAAAACAATCTGATGATGAATAATGATAACTAACTGGCGGAAGGCAACCTGCTTTTTTTAAAAGTTAAAAAATATATACATACCCTGGATAACTCATAATTTACCAAAGTTAAATACAAAAGTCAATTATTTTGGGGGCCGGGCCGGTCAATTTCTAAAGAATAATGCCTGGCCACAGCCATCGCAGCACCAATGGTTGCCAGCAGGACCAGCTTTCTGCTGGCCATAATTCCTAACACGCCTGCTGCTCCCCATACCGCCGGTACTTCAAATAGCGTTTCGCCGCCACGTTTTAGCTTCAGACGCACTTCCTTTCCTTTTTCATAAAACTCCTTAATCTGTTCTACCAACTCTTGAGTACTGTCCTGGATTCTTTCATTAAATTTCCTGTTCTTTTCCTCCAGGTCAATTAACGCCTGTATTACATCTTCTTCCGCTTTCTCCAAAGCCTCTTTAGCTTCTTTATAGCTTATTCCCACCCTGGCTCTTAACATATCAATTTTTTCCAGTTTATTGATCACAGAACTTATCCCTCCTGTCCCTTTTCTTCTTTTTCCCTCAACCGGAGGATTTTATGCATTATTTAGTGTTGCGCTTGACCCTCCAAGCATTTCTATGAATCTCTCCGTCTTGCATTGGTACCCCAGGTAGTATTCTATATGAGCCTTAAGTAATGTACGCAACTCCCGCCGGGTTCCGGCATCTACCTTCAACTGTTCCAACTTCGACAGTTCCCAAACCAGCATGAGTTTAAGTATTTCTACCGTTCCCCGGTTACAGCGGATAAAACTGTCTGGGGGCTTATTCCTCGCACAATCCATACACAAGATACCACCCGCTGCCGGAGAAAATCCAACCTCTCTTCCTATCAGAGAACGGTGACAACTTGCACAAGAATGCAAAACGGGCTTATACCCTGCAAGGGTAACCAGCTTGAGGGCAAAAGCACGGGCTACCAGTTCCGCATCATTCTTCCCTAACTGGCGCAGAGTCTCTAAAAGAAGCCTGAACACGATTTCGCTGGCTTCACCTTCTATTGTCGAGTTTTCAACCAGTTCAACCACATAACTGGCATAACAAAGCCTGCTTAATTCTATCAGCAACTCCGGGAAGGCCTCCAGTCCTTCACACTGGCTTACCGAGTCTATCTCCCGTCCCTGATGCAAAAGAAAGCGGGAAAAGCACAAGGGTTGCACCGCTCCTCTTTTACGACTGGTGGTTTTACGCGCGCCGTAGGCCATGACCCGCATTTTTCCGTATTCCTGCGAAAACAAAACAAGCAACTGATCGACATCGCGGTTATTTATGGCCCTCAAGACAACGGCGTCAGTCTTATAAAGCTTCACTTCCCGTAAAGCCCCCATTCTGAATTCTGAGTTCTAATAATGTCAACCGTGACATGTAAGCTGTATAGTTATCATATATTTTAAATGATATTCCCGGAAATATAAAGGCAGGTATAAAAAAATTGCTCCAGGGATCTTGAAC
>DFZP01000027.1:5122-6068 GCA_002382125.1 Firmicutes bacterium UBA4053 | reverse complement strand
CAGTTATAATAGGTAGGTTTTCAAGTATAGCCTGCGCAATGAGAAGCCGGTCAAAAGGATCACGGTGATAATCCGGAAGGGTATAGACATACAGGGCATGATGCATTTCAATGGGTAAGGAAGCAGTAGCATTGATGATCAGTTGTTCGGAAATAAAAGACTCCAGATTGTCTGGCAACTGCAGCTTACCCAGGTTTGCTTTAATTGCCATTTCCCACCCACTGGCAGCGCTAAGGAATAAATCATTTTTCCCATCGCTTATGATTTCGCAAACTCGATCTGGCAATGATGGGTTATCGGTGATCCACCATAAAAAGGTGTGAGTGTCTAGAAGCGCTCTCATTTTTCAAATGCCTCTAAAATTAGTTCGGGAAGCGGCGCATTAAAATCAGGCGCAATGGTAATTCTTCCTTTAGCGCTTCCGGGGGTGCGCTTGCCAGGTTGCTTTGTTATCGGGATCAGGCGTGCAACGGGCTTGCCAGCTTTAGCAATAATGATTTCTTTTCCTGTGCTTACTTGTTCTAAAAGTTTGGAAAAGTGGGTTTTTGCTTCATGTATGTTTACCTGTAGTGGCATTTAAAAATCACCTCTTATTTAAAGAGTATAGACTAAGTCCATGACTAAGTCAAGAAAAAAGTTTTCTTGACAGCATCTTTTTCCAATTGGCTATTGGCATTTAACCACTGGACTTAGTACTACAGCGTAGTATTGCTTGTTTAGTTATGCCCGCGCCATGGGGACGGTTCCATCGTCTCCCCTTCGGCCCTTCGCTACGCTTCGGGGACGCTCGAACCGTCCCCATGGCTCCGCTAACTTTTAAATTACGCTGTAGTGTTAGTTTCAACGACACTTAAGAAGTAAAATCCGCACTTTTATTTTACTTACACTTTGCCTTCACAATAGTTCAAAAACAAACCAACATCCTCGACAATATCTGCTACAAATT
>DFZP01000027.1:0-5095 GCA_002382125.1 Firmicutes bacterium UBA4053 | reverse complement strand
ACGGTTCTGCCACGCCGTCCGCCACCGTGCCTTCGCTTAAATTCTCCGCATGGATCAACCGGTCACGACTACGTCAAAGTCTTATTTAAAAAATAAATATAGCACCATTTCCCATGTAGGACATAAACTACCAGATACACATATTTACACCAATGTTAATGAGCAGGTATAACCAATAGTTACTTGAAAATATTACGCTAATTTTTCAGCATCAAGGCAATAGTAACCTCTGGTCATAAATATTACTAAACCCCGATCAGCGCTAACGCTTCCTGAGGCCTCAACACCATATTGAGTAAACCCCTGGCAATGTTTTTGATCCCGCGTAAACGGAAGAGAGCGATGGCCAGGTTGCGCATAGAAGCAAACACCCTGGGTGCCGATCCCTTTTTGATTTGGCAGCGGTCTTCGTCAAAGGTTACGTCGCGAACGTAATGGGAGCTGTTTTCAATACTCCAGTGATTCCGAATCAGTTCCAACAAACGTTCGCTGTCTGCCTTATCACGGAAAAGACTGGTTATATAGAAGGAAGTGTCGGTGCTGACTTTCCCGGTTTTAATCTTCGTGAATTCGCGGTAAACCAGAATGACCTGGGCCACATAAGGAAAATTAATTTCTTCGACAGCGGTGGTGGACTGGATACCTCGTTTCTCAATCCGGCCGTGACCTTTTTCCAGGGTTGTCAATTTCGGGGTAAAGACCTCTGGAGGAAGGTTACGGATCGCTTCAAAAAGCGAACCTTGGTTTTGTTTGACCTGGAAAAGGTAATCCGCTTTTTTCTCTTCCACCAGGAAGAGAGCATTTTTGACCTGAGTATGCATGGCGTCCGCAGTCACTACCTTTCCGGCCAGCTTTAACGGTTCCAAAAGGGGGCGAAAAGCCGTAATCTCATTACTTTTTTTATCCACCTGAACCTGCCCGATGGTGATCTTTTGCTTCTGTAAAAAAACAGAAAGCAGGTGAACCTTTTCCCCGTCAATACTGGCGCCCTTGAGGGTCTTTCCGTCCACTGCAATGGCGCCGTCAGTAACCTGGGTCTTAAGCCAACTGCCCAGCGACTGATCCACTTTGTCGGCGTCTACCGCCTGTAAGAGCCGGCGGATGGTGGGTTCGCTGGGAGGGATGTAGATCCCCGTTTTCGGATGCCGCCGGCAGTCCAGGCGTTTTAAGAGATCCTGGGTTAGATTACCGGCCCACTGTGCGATGGCGATAAAACTTGTCATTCCAGATAAGATGGCGCAGGCGGCAATCGCCAGGACAACTAAGTTTTTGTGCCGGATGCCCCGCTTTTTGCGGGGATCGGGGACTTGCGCCAGGTAATCCAATAGACCATTTTCCCCGGTAAGAAAGACCGTATTTAAATCCAGCACCGCTTTTTCACCCGTTATTTCCGGAGACAGAAAAGGTGCGGATAAAAGCTTTTGGACGTCCGGACGCAAGGGTTTGACCAAAACGGTTTTGGTTTCCCCGTGATAGTAATAGGTACCCCCCTGACGACCATAACCGCTGGTCTTTCCTAAGGGGAGCCACCCGGCGGCGCGGTAACAAGTGCCATTAAACCGGCTGTGGTTCACGAAAGTTTCGGCTAAGAGTACCGGGTAGTCGAAAGCCGCCTGCCAGTCTGCACAAAGCCGTTTTGTATTCAGGGCCAGCGCCTTCGAAGCCAGGTTCTTCAGGTCGACCCCGGGGAGGATTAAAAAGCGCTGGTTATTTACAACGTAATTTAACCGCTGTGTCTTTTGCTCTAAAGACCAGCCTAGCCATTTTTCGCGGGGGCCGTTCTTTAAGGCGGCGGCGCCCCAACCCAGCAAGGCGACCCATTGTCCGTCGAGCAGGGCCACGTATTTTAAGCTCTTGCCGGGAAGTATGTTAAACCCAAGGTAGTGGTGGGCACGCATTAATTCGTCCCACATACCTGCTTCTTTCCGAAAGATGGGCCGCACCACTAAGAAATCAAGGTTGTCTGATTTTATCCCGTTATCCATAAAGATAATTATAGATCATCTCTTCGGGAAACATCAGACATATTTTGTAAATTATGCTGTTGTTGAGGTATTTTTAACTTTGACGTAGCCCTGGGGCACATCCAAAACATCTTGCATCCATTCTTCAAGCTGAGATCCTTTTTCTAAACTCTGTAATATTTTGTTTCGAAGCACCTCGTCAGATTTCCCTTTTTGGATTTTTTTAATGATTTGTCCCTTAAACATGTAAGATTCTTTACTCAAAACATTTGATACTGGAGAAGTTTGATGAATAAAAATAAATTCTCGTAAGTATTCAGTGAACCAGTCCGCTCGTCCATCCTTTTCTTTTTGCCAATAATCTAAATCAAGATAAAAAGTTTTATTGAAGGGCTGGACACGTTTCTTTTTTTATTGCATAATTAGGACATGAATACTTTATCAACCTGCCTTCAAGAAAATCTGACCCAGCTTATACCCACAACTTTTTGCTCTTTTCCTGATTGCCCAATTATCAGGCAAAAGGATAGTTTAATAGAACATCTCACCGCTGAAAAGCAACAGTTGGCGCAAGATAATGAGCGTCTAAAAGCCTTGCTCAACAAGTGTAATAGCACCATTTTTGGCCGTTCCTCCGAAAAGAAGCCGGCAACTCAAAGTGATCAACAAACAGGTGGTCGCGATAGCGCTAATGATCGTGCGCCGGATCAAGGCAAGAAGCGGGGCGCCAGATTCGGCCATAAGGGCCATGGACGCAAGATCCCTAACATTCCCGAGGTCGAAGTGTTTCATAAAATCCCGGATGATCAGTTGTATTGCCCTATCTGCGGGAAACCCGCAGAAGATCACCAACCTTAATGAAGTCTCTTACGAGACCGACTATGAAATAAGGTTCGTACTTAAAAAACATATACGCCAGAAGGCCTTTAGCACCTGCAACTGCCCCGGCCGCAGATCCGTCACCGCCGGCAAGCCTCTCCAGGCCATACCCAAGGGGAAATTCTCCAATGCTTTTCTGTCCCATATCCTGGTCATGAAATTCTTTTTCCAGATCCCCTTGCACCGGATGGCCATGATCATGCGGATGCAGGGACTGGCTATCAGCGAGGGTACCTTGACGGGCATATTCCAGAAACTAACACCGCTCTTGGAGCCCCTTTATCTCCTACTGGCGGAAATCAACCGCAGCGAAGATCACTGGCATGTCGACGAGACCGGCTGGATGCACTTTGTCCAAGTACCCGACAAACAGGGCTGGCACTGGTGGCTGTGGGTCTTTGTCTCTCCCCTGACGGTGGTGTTTATCCTTGATCAATCCCGCTTAAGTAATGTCCCCCTGAAACATTTTGGCGAGAACGCCAGGGGTATTGTCAATTGCGACAGGTTCTCCGCCTATGGCAAGCTTGTGGCTCTCATTGAGGGATTAGTGAGAGCGCTCTGCTGGTCTTAACGATCGCCGGGATTTCGTCGATGCTGGTAAATCTCTGAACTGCCTGAAAGCCTGGGCGGATCTCTGGGTAGCCAGGATCGCCGAAATCTATCACCTTAATTATGAGCGGCTGGCTGTCCTGGATGAGCCGGCGCTCTTCACCGCAGCTCAATTGCGACTGGAAAGCGCCCTGGAATCGATGTTGGAATTGATTCGCAGTGAACTGGAAGATCACAAACTGCACTGGCAGCAGCAGAAGGTGTTAAATAGCGCCCTGAAGAACTGGGATGGGCTGACTGTCTTTATAGATAACCCGTTCGTACCCATGGACAACAATCTGGCTTAAGCGATGCTTAAGACCTGCCGCCCTGGGACGCAAGAATTACTATGGCACTCACTTTTGATGTGGAGCGGCAAACTGCTGGCAGCCTCCATGTCTATCCTGCAGACGGCGGCTAGACACAATCTCAATGTCGAGGCGTATCTCAAGTATTATCTGGATGCCTGCGCCGGGAACAATGGTCCCCCGCCGGATTTGGAGCAGTTTCTGCCGTGGAACATTCCGGATGAGATCATCCGGGAGTATAGCCTGCGAACCGGGAGGGATCATCCTGGCTGATTTCCCGCTTGTCTCACTGCGGCCGGTCTCTTACTCTTGAGGACATTGAGCTGATCCGCCAGATCATTGCTTCTAATCCCTTAAGCAACCCGGGAGCAGATTTCCCGGGATATTTGTCGTGCATGGTCCTGGTTCAAGCCGGACGGAGGTCTCAAAAACATGAGCTGCAAGGTATTACTGCTGAGGCTGCACCGATCTGGCCTGATCACCCTGCCGGAACCCAGGCATATTAATAGCAACGGTAAAAAGTCCTCCCGCCGGATGGAGTAGGGTGAGTCTAAAGAAAATATCGACGGGCCGCTACCGTCTCTGCTGCCCCTGGAACTAAAGCGTGTTGTCTCCAAAAAGGACTCCTTCCTATGGAACGAACTGATCGACCGCTATCACTATCTTGGCTACACTCCTTTCGCCGGGCGCCCAGATCCGGTATCTGATCAACTCTCCGGCAGGCTATCTCTGCGCTATCGGCTTTTCTGCCGCGGCCTGGAAGGTGGCGCCCAGGGATGCCTGGATTGGCTAGAGTACCGGGCGCCGGGTACAGAATCTGCATCTGGTTGTCGATAATTCCCGCTTTCTAATCCTGCCTTGGGTGCAGTGTAAACACCTTGCCTCTAAGATCCTGTCTCTCTGCGCCAGAAGGTTGCCTATCGACTGGCAGGAGGTCTATGGCTACAAGCCGGTGCTCATAGAGACTTTTGTTGAGAAGGATCGTTTTGCCGGTACCTGTTACAGGGCGGCCAACTGGCTCTTCGTAGGTTCCACCCAGGGCCGGGGTAAGCTGGATCGGTTTAAAAAATACAAGCTGCCGGTTAAGGATATCTACCTCTACCCTCTCGTTAAGAACTTCCGCATGTTTCTGGTGTGATCTTTTTGCCTATAATGTTCGGCGCCTTTTTCGAGGGGGCGCCTTTTTTTGTTAGGATCTCCAATGATGGGACTGGTTTACTAAATACTTACATAAATTGTAACTATTTAGGCTGTTAGGCTGTAGACAATTAGGCTGTAGGAGGAAATAAGCGTGACTAACAGCCTATAGCCTAAACAACCTGAGTAGTAACAAAAAGTGAGAAAATAAAAAGTAAG
>DFZP01000020.1:0-14420 GCA_002382125.1 Firmicutes bacterium UBA4053 | reverse complement strand
AGACTTATCTCCCAGAACGAGTTACCAAGGGTAAGCTTTCGGAAGAGGCTGCCCGGTCCGCGCGGGCCAATGTCTCCTTTACGATTGATTTAAAGGAAGCCGCCGGCGATGCTGACCTGGTTATCGAAGCCGTTCTGGAAAAACTGGACCTAAAGAGAGAAATTTTCGCCCGCCTGGATAAGATGTGTCCCCCCGTTGCCATTCTAACCACCAACAGTTCCTATATTGTCAGTTCCAGACTGGCGGACATCACACAGCGACCCGGCAAGGTTTGCAATATGCACTTTTTCAACCCCGTCCTGGTGATGAAGCTGGTGGAGGTGCTAAAAGGCCCGCACACTGCAGTAGAGACGGTGGAGGCGGTCATGGAAGTGGCCCGCCGGATGGGTAAAATACCGGTGCTGCTGCAAAAGGAAATCTACGGCTTCCTGGTTAACCGGATTCTTTCGGCCCTCCGGCGCGAGGCCCTGTACCTTTACGACATGGGAATAGCCTCTTTTGAAGACATTGATGCGGCTGTGGTCCACGGTTTGGGGTACCCTATGGGGCCTTTTCGCCTGATGGATCTCACCGGCATCGATCTTTCCTATTATATCAGCATGGAGCGCTACCAGGAAACGGGGGACCCGGCTTATAAGCCCTCCCCAATTGTTGTCGAGAAGTTTGTCAAGGGAGAGTGGGGCCGGAAGACGGGCAAAGGTTTTTATGATTATGATGACTAGTCAACAAAGGTTCTCTAACTCGCTGCGCCGGTCTCTGGTCATCAGGTTAACAACAGCAATACGCGGCGAAAGATCCTCAAAAAGAACACGGTAAATTTGCTCAGTAATGGGCATTTCTACTTTATGGAGAGCAGCCAGGCGGTATGCTGCACGGGTTGTGCGTACCCCTTCCACCACCATGTCTACAATAGCCAGAGCCTCTTTTAAGGACTTACCCTTACCAATCTCTATCCCGGCCCGGCGGTTGCGGCTGTGCATGCTGGCGCAGGTAACGATCAAGTCTCCTACGCCGGCCAGACCGCTAAAGGTAAGGGGATGAGCACCCAATACCCTGCCCAGGCGGCTAATCTCTGCCAAACCCCTGGTCATCAAGGCCGCTTTTGTATTGTCACCAAAACCCAGCCCTTCTGCAATCCCGGTACCCAGGGCAATAATGTTTTTTAATGCTCCTCCCAGTTCCACCCCTTTTACATCGGAACCGGTATAGACACGGAAGTTTTCCGTCATCAAGAGATCCTGGGCAACCCCTGCGGCATCTAGAGACAATCCCGCACATACCACCGCCGTTGGAAGGCCGCGGCCTACTTCCTCCGCGTGACTGGGGCCGGATAAAACCACGTAATGCGCTGCCCGCTGAGCGCCGGCTTCCTCAATAAAGACCTCGGACAAACGCAGTAAGGTATCTTCCTCCAGTCCCTTGGCGCCGTTTACAATTAAGGCTTGACCCGGCATTTGGGGCAGCGCCTGGCGCAAAACATCACGAAAGGCATGAGAAGGCACACTAAAAACAACTATCTCAGCAAGAGATAAAACCTCTTCCATATCCACCGCTACCTTAAGGTTCTCCGGAAGGGTCACCCCGGGCAGGTAACGGAAATTTTCTCTTTGGTTATTAATCCGGTTGGCCAGTTCCCGGCGCCGCGACCACATAGCCACCTGCAGTCCCTTATTTATAAGCAGCACCGCCAGTGCTGTTGCCCAACTGCCGGCGCCCAGGACGGCAACTTTTTTCTTCAACTCAAAAACACACCTCTCTTTTCACACCCACCGGCCGCCAAGTTCACCGGCCGATCCTGGATTCGGTACCCGCAAGCAGGCGCCTGATATTGGGAAGGTGCTTATATACTGCAATCCCCGCCACAACAACGGAAAAAACCACCTCTGTCCAGGGGCGCGACATTGTCACCATCCACACCGGCAAAGAAACCATGGCCAGAACCGAACCCAGCGACACGTAGCGGGAAAAAACCACTACCAGTACCCAGATACCAAGTCCCAACACCATTACAAGTGGATCGAGAAGAATAAATACGCCCAGGGTGGTGGCAATAATTTTACCCCCCTGAAAGCCCAAAAACACCGGCCAGGAATGCCCTGCCAGGGTAGCCAGGGCGGTCAATAGCTCAGCATTTCCACCTATCGCGTAACGGCCCAGTAAAACGGCAACAATACCTTTTAATACGTCTGCCGCCAGAACTAAAAGCCCGGCCCGCGTCCCCATGCTGCGCCAGACGTTAGTGGCGCCGATGTTGCCGCTGCCCTGCCGGCGTATATTTACCCCATGCCAGCGGGCAACCAGATACCCGGCGGGAATCGAACCAACCAGATAACTGATTACCACCACTAAAATCAACTTCACAAAGATCTCCCCTCTCTCAATCGCTTCCGCAATACAAGTCTAACAGGCGTTCCCTTAAACCCGTAAGCCTGGCGGAGTTGGTTCTCCAGGTAGCGCAGGTATGAAAAGTGCATTATCTCCGGCGCGTTGACAAAAAGCACAAAGGTAGGCGGTCTTACTCCACCCTGAGTGGCATAAAGAATGGTTAGTTTTTTTCCCTTCCGGGTAGGCGGTGGATTTCTCAACTGCAGTTCGCGCAAGAGAGAGTTTAAAGAACCCGTGCTGATCCTGTGATTGTATTCCTCCCACACGTCTTCTACCAGTCCCAGCAAATGGTGCACTCTTTTTTTAGTCCGGGCGGAAACAAGTGCAACCGGCGCATAATCCATGAAGGCCAGTTCCTGTTGTATCAATTCGCGGTAACGGCTGCCGGTATGTTCATCCTTTTCAACCAGGTCCCACTTGTTTACAACAAGGACACTGGCTTTCCCCTTTTCGTGCACATACCCGGCAATGCGTTTATCCTGTTCCGTAACACCTGCCAGGGCATCCAGCATTACCAGCGAAACATCGCACCGGTCTATAGCCTTTAAGGCCCTGATTACACTGTATCTCTCGGTTGACTCCTCGATCCTGCTCTTGCGCCTGATACCGGCGGTATCCACCAGCAAAAAACTTTTCCCCTCCCGTTCAAACCAGGTGTCAATGGCGTCGCGTGTGGTTCCCGGAATATCACTGACAATCACGCGCTCACTGCCCAGAATGCTGTTTACCAGCGAGGATTTCCCAACATTTGGCCTGCCCACCACAGCTACCCGGATCGCATCCCTGGGATATTCTTCTTCTTTGATCCCGGGCAAAGCTTGCAACAGGTTATCCAGCAGGTCGCCAGTGTTCATTCCTTGGGCGGCAGATACGGGAATGGGTTCGCCTAATCCCAAGCGAAAAAAATCGTAGTAATCACCAACGCCATCGTACTTTTCTACCTTATTGGCCACCAGCAGGACCGGCTTGCCTGACTGCCGCAACTTCAGAGCTATTTCTTCATCGGCTGTTGTTAGCCCGGCCCGCGCGTCAACAACAAAAAGGATGGCATCAGCCTCCTCCATGGCCAGTCCTGCCTGGTGACGTATCTGACCGTAAATTTCACCTGTTTCCTGGTAATCCAGGCCTCCGGTATCCACCAGAATGAAGGTGCGGCCATTCCATTCAACATCTTTATAAAGCCGGTCCCTGGTTACTCCCGGTTTTTCTTCCACAATAGCCACCCGCCCGCCTGCCAGGCGATTAAACAAAGTTGACTTGCCTACATTCGGGCGACCCACTATCGCTACAACTGGCTTTGGCATAATATCTCCTTATCTCCCATCGGTACCTTTTTCTTCGATAACACCACTGCCGCAAGCTCACGCGGCCCATTCACCACAGCTACGGGCACACCCAGCCGGTGGGAAAGTTCAGACACCCGAAGATCATCCAGAAACACAAGGTCCGCGGACTTTAACATGACGGACGGAATTACAACCAGATCCCCCAAATCACTTCCCACCAGTGCATCATACAGATCCCCCGCCGTCAATAAACCAGCCACTGTTACTTTCTCCCCCCAAAAGCGGTTAACTATCCCACACAACATTGCTTTAAGGTTTCTTACCCTGTTCAGCCTTTCAACGACTGGACTCAATACCCGTTCGCCGGATACTCCGGTAACAATAATTACTTTCCTGGGAGAATCTATCCCTTCAGGCAGACTTTCAGCCACCTCCATCCACTCATCCAGGAAAAGCCTGACCAAACCCACCCCATTTTCCGTTTGGGGAAAGTCCCCGTAATGTTCTTGATCAGGAACAGGAACACCGGCCAAAAAATAGATTTCATCGCTGGCAAAAACAAAGGGATAACCGCTTTGTCTCCGGTACATGTTCTGCCGTTTTTCCACCAGAGTCAATACTTTCCGGGCTTCTTCCCGGTTAAAGGCACGCAACGGGAAAAGACTTTCCCGGTAACGGGTAAGACCAACCGGCACCAGCGCCAGCGAACGCACTGCAGGCCACAGGCTGTACAGATCACTTATTGTTCTCTCAAGTTCCGGGCCGTCGTTTATCTCCGGGCAAAGAACCACCTGGGTATGTATCTGGATATTTCCCCTGGCCAGAAAGGACAGTTGTTCCATAATTCTTTCCGCCTGCCGGTTGTTTAGCATTTTTTCACGCAAAATAGGGTTGGTGGTATGCACCGATATATATAAAGGAGCCAGCCGCTGGGTAACAATGCGTTCCAGATCCTGCCGGCTGACGTTGGTGAGAGTAATAAAATTGCCGTGGATAAAGGAAAGACGATAGTCATCATCGTTAAAATAAAGTGTCTTTCGCATACCTCCCGGCATCTGGGCTAAAAAGCAAAAGATACAACTGTTCCGGCAGCGCCTTATTCTACCCAGTCCATCCTGCCCAAAATCAATGCCCAGGTCTTCTTCAAATTCCTTTTCAATGTCCAGAATCCATCTTTCGCCATTGCGCTTGATCAGCAAAACGGCAAGTTTTTGATCACAGGTTAAAAACCTGTAATCAATAATATCCTTCACCGGCCGGTCATTAATCATAATGATCCTGTCTCCCGGCTCAATCCCCATTTGATGAGCAATACCACCAGAAATTACACCGGCTATGATCATACCACTTTGTCTTGCCATGGCCCTCCATAATTAACAATTAGCAGCATTTACCATAGATCAACCTGAACACCATAACGGCGTAAAAACTCTATTCCCTCACTGGTTCCCTTGTAATCACGACGCACTACCACCCGGCTGAATTCACAGCTTATAATCAACTTGGCGCAGGTAACACAAATATCGGCGTTCACGTACATCGTGCCACCCCCGACAGCCAGCCCGCGCTTGGCACAAAGGCAGATAGCATTCTGTTCAGCGTGTACGCAGGGCTTGAAGTCTTCCCTGCCCGCCAGCTCCTTTAAGCAAACCCCCGTATCACAGCAATGCGCTTCGCCGCTGATCACCCCGTTATAGCCATGTGAAATAATACGCCGGTCCACTACAATAACTGCCCCCACCTTTTTACGCAGGCAGGTGGAGCGACGGGCTATAACATCCACTACATCCATATAAACCTCATCAAAAGACGGACGTTGAACAAACATGCTGTAAATATCCCTTACTAGATTTGTAATTATTCAGTAAAACTACTCCTGGTCTCGTAAATTGCAAAATGCAAATTTTCCTCTGGCTGAACATCCGGCAATTTAAAATTTGCGATTTCCAATCTTCAATTTGCAAGCCGTTGTGCCTTCAGCCTGCTTGATCAGTACAGGGGATACTTAAGACAAATATCCCGTACTATCATTGAAAGGTCTTTCAACTTCTCTTGATCGTCCTTAAAACTTATCGCCTGGTAAATAACTTCCGCAATTTTTTCCATGACCATTTCATCCAGGCCGCGCGCGGTTACCGACGGAGTGCCTATGCGAATGCCACTGGCTACAGCAGGAGGCCGGGGGTCAAAAGGAATGGCATTTTTATTTACCGTAAGACCCACTTTGTCCAGAACTTCTTCGGCCTCCCTCCCCGTTACCCTTTTATTTCCTAAATCTACCAGAACCATATGATTATCCGTACCACCACCAACCAGTTCGAATCCTCTCAATCTTAAGGCATTCGCCAGCGCCCGGGCGTTCTTTACTACCTGCCGTTGATACCGCACAAATTCAGGCTGCATAGCCTCGTGCAAAGCCACCGCCTTGGCAGCAATAATATGCATCATCGGGCCCCCTTGTATACCCGGGAAAACAGCCTTGTCAATTTTTGCCGCGTACTCCTTCCGGCTTAAGATTATCCCCCCTCGCGGCCCCCGCAAGGTTTTATGCGTAGTAGTGGTAACAACATCGGCATACGGCACGGGGTTCATATGCTCACCGGCTGCAACCAGGCCGGCAATATGGGCCATGTCTACCATCAGGTAGGCTCCCGAGTGCCGGGCAATTGCACCAAACCGATCAAAGTCAATGGCGCGTGGATAAGCGCTGGCCCCGGCCACAATTAACCGCGGCTTGTGCTTAAGAGCAATCTGCAAAACTTTTTCATAGTCAATTAACCCGCTGTCAGGCTCTACACCATAAGAAACAATATTAAAATATTTGCCCGACATATTCAAAGGACTGCCGTGAGTGAGATGCCCCCCATGAGCCAGACTCATTCCCAGGATAGTATCCCCTGGTTGAAGTAAAGCCATATAAACTGCCAGGTTGGCCTGTGTTCCTGAATGAGGCTGGACATTTACATATTCTGCGTCAAAGAGTTTTTTCGCCCTGTCAATAGCCAACTGCTCGGCCATATCTACATACTGGCAACCACCATAATAACGCCTGCCGGGGTATCCTTCAGCATACTTATTAGTTAAAACAGAGCCCTGAGCTTCCAATACCGCCATGCTGGTTGAATTTTCCGAAGCAATAAGCTCCAGCGTATCCCGTTGCCGGCCTAATTCCAGGGCGATAACACGCGCAATTTCAGGGTCTACCGATGACAAAGAACCTTTTTGCATATCCATTTCCTTTCTGCTCTAGATTAGCAAATAATCATTAGACCAACAGGGCTGGCACGTGATCAGCATTTACTGTATTTCTGCTCAATTTGAGCAATCTTTCCCGTCCGCCGGGCATGGCGATCTCCTTGAAAGCCCGTATTGAGCCATATATCTACAATTTCTCTGGCCAGACCAGACCCGATTATCCTTTCACCCAGAGTCAATATATTGGCGTCGTTATGTTCCCTGGAAGCACGGGCAGAAAAGGTATCATGGCAAAGCGCCGCCCGTATGCCGGGCACCTTGTTGGCAACAATAGCCACCCCGATGCCTGTGCCGCAGCAAAGTATACCCCGATCGCATTCTCCCGAACGTACCGCCTCAGCCACCAACAACGCAAAATCAGGATAATCCACCGCTTCTTCCGCTGAAAAGGCTCCAAAATCACGGTAAGCAATCCCCTTTTTCTTAAGGTAAATAATGATATCTTTTTTTAACCGCCATCCAGCGTGGTCTCCACCTACCGCAACATACAAAAGCCGATCATTCCTTCCAGGCTGACATAATACTTAAGAGATAGTGGTATACGCAATTTTTTTCCTGTTGTTTCTACAAAAATTTATTTCTACATTAACCGCCAATATCCTCTTAACTCTCCAGCAGTTTATCTAACACCAGGTCGATTAAGTATCGCAGGTCGGCAGCACATTGCCGGTAGACTTCCACGGAACGGCCAAAGGGATCAACAATATCTGCGCCCCTTCCGGCAAACTCAGCCAGAGAAAAAACCTTGTTCTCCGAATCAGGTAGAAGTTGCTCCACATGTTCCTTGTGGGCATTGGTCATTGTCAGTACCAGATCTGCCTCTTCTATTACCTGGGGAGTTAATAAGACAGCTTTATGTTGCCGCAGGTCCGCACCCATTTCCTGCATTACAGCAACAGCCTCTTCCGAAGCTCCTGCATTCGGCAAGGCCGCCGTACCCGCAGAAAATACCTGTATTTCCGGGTCCTTTCCGCGAGCAATTAGTGCTTTCCTGACCAGGGCTTCGGCCATGATACTCCGGCAGGTATTACCTGTACAAATAAATAAAACTCTTCTGGCCATTTTCCTCACCCTATTTTTCACCTGGACTCATAAATCTCCGTTCAGGCAACCAGTTTCACACCAATACCCACCAGGACAACTCCACCAACCAGTTGTGCCCTTTCACCTATCCTATATCCAAGCCAGCGGCCTAACAACAACCCGCACAAAGTCATCAAACCTGCAACCAGCCCAAAAACCAGGGCGGTCAGAAGCAAACTCACCCCCTGCGTGCCCAGGGTAAACCCTACGGCAAGCGCATCCATGCTTACGCCAAGACCGATTAAAAGTACTCCCCATCCTTTGAGCAGAACGATCCGTGGCGCAATTGCAGAATCTCCTCGCAGGGCATGCCAGATCATGCGCACACCCAAATACAATAACAATAAAGCCCCTGCCACGCTGGCAGCCTGTCCCAGCAGCTTTCCCGCCACTCCACCAATCTGCCAGCCGGCAAGAGGCATAATGATATGAAACGCTAAAACGCTTAAACTAATCATGATTATCTGCCGCCTGGTTATTCCGGCCATACCGATACCCAGACAAAGAGAAAAAGCATCCGTACCCAGAGCCAAAGCAAGTAAAAACAAGGTTATAGTTTCCAACTATACTCCTCCAAACGCACCTACCTGAATGACATTACCACCTGTTGCCATGCGCAACCTGTTCATGATGGCCAACCCCAGCCCGGCCGGTTCCAAACCCTCAGCTAAAATCACATCTACGCCCAGTTCATCAAAACGCCGCAGGATACTATACAGCCGTGACGCCACACCGGCAGGATCCCGTCGCTTACCGGCCACCACCACTTCACCCTGCTTATAATAACCGGCTGTTTCCTCATAAGCCAGCACACCCACCCTTTTGCCTGCCACACGGTAGCCATCAATCAATTCAGCGAGCCGCTTTGCTACCTGCTGCGGATCGCCTTCGATCAAAATCACCGGCGCCCGTGGAGCATAATGCCTGTACTTCATACCCGGAGAAAGAGGCCTTGAGTTTAAAGCAGATTTACCTCCGGCGGCAGGGCTCACACGCAATTCACCGATCACCCGGGCAAGCTCCTCAGGTGTTACCCCGCCCGGACGCAAGAGTACCGGAACCGCTGTAGTCAAATCCAGTACTGTAGACTCGATCCCCATATCGGCAGGCCCACCGTCTAAAACTGCATCAATATACTCGCCAAGATCTTCCAAAACGTGTCCGGCCGTAGTGGGGCTG
This sequence comes from Firmicutes bacterium UBA4053, assembly GCA_002382125.1. Lineage (GTDB taxonomy): Bacteria > Bacillota > Desulfotomaculia > Desulfotomaculales > Nap2-2B > UBA4053. Next base: position 5,232 of record DFZP01000020.1, on the reverse strand, counting down.
GGACGGCCGGACAAATTAGCGCTGGGAGCAGCCACAGGCACTCCCGCTTCTTTAATCAACTCCAGGGCCACTGGATGAGCAGGCATACGTAAAGCCACACTGCCCAAACCCGCAGAAACTTCCGGCAGCACTTCCGGTCCGCGAGGCAAGATTATAGTCAGCGGCCCCGGCCAGAAAGCATCCATCAATCTATGTGCCTTTTCCGGCACCCCGGCAGCCAGGCAATACACCGTTTCTTTCTCTGCCACATGGATGATCAAAGGATTATCCTGTGGTCTGCCCTTTGCCCGGAAAATACCGGCTACTGCTTCGGCATCCAGAGCACTGGCCCCCAACCCGTACACAGTTTCCGTAGGGAAGGCCACCAGCCCTCCCGAACGCAAGATTAAAGCTGCCTTTTGGATCACCTGGCGCTCAGGTTGTAAGGGGTCCACGCGCCAGAAAAGAACAGGTTTTTTGCCAGGCAACATCTATTTCACCAGCCGTTCGTTTGCATAAATTAGTATACCACAAAAAAACAGGATCACAACGCCAAACACCTACTAATTTCACTCTTGCCTACCCGCTTGTATTATTATATCATAAGATAACCACTCAACAGCCAATTATCAACAGCCAGCAAAAAACTGGCAAAGTGTTTCCCGTAAGACGGTAAATCTATTGTCGGCCAACGACTATTTTCTAAGGGGGAAGTAACCCGTGCAAGTGGTTTTTCACGAACGTTACAGAGAAGTTTATGCCTCCGACCCGGCAGCGGCCCACGGAAGAATAGACTGCATAGTTGACGAACTACGCGATCATTACAATTTTGCAGAACCTGTTCCTGCCAGCGAAGCAGATCTCCTGCTGGTGCACCACAAAGATCAAATTGAACGGATAAAACAGCGGACCTTAACCTGGGAAATTGCCGTTTTGGCTGCCGGCGGAGCCATCAAAGCAGCAGAACTGGCAGTGGAAGGAGAAAGAGCTTTTGGCCTGATCCGGCCGCCGGGCCATCACGCAAGCCCGGGTTCCTGCTGGGGATTCTGCTGGTTTAACAACGTCGCCATCGCGGTTGAAAAAATAAAAAGAAGCGGTGTCATAAAGAAAGCCTTAATTATAGACATCGACCTCCACTATGGAGATGGCACGGCCAATATCTTCTTCAATAACGCGGATATTATCTATCATCACGTCGAGGGTAATACTCAGCAGGATTTTCTGAAGGATTTAGAAGATTTTATAGCAGCCAGAAAAAACTACGACATAGTGGCCGTATCTGCAGGTTTCGACAGGCACGCAGCAGACTGGGGCGGCCTGCTTAGCACAGAAAATTACACACAGATAGGAAAAATAATTAAAACACACGCCCAGCAGGTATGCCAGGGAAGAGTCTTCGCCGTTTTAGAAGGCGGCTATAATCACAACGTCTTAGGAAAAAACGTAAAAGCCCTGCTTTCCGGTCTGGAGTGAAAACATAAGTTGATGGGGAAAATCTTTTCCGGGATTTATCTGGCCTGCTTAATTTAGAAGGTATCGGAATGGCATTGCCGGACAATGTTCACCTCCAGCTTGCGGCGGAAGCGTTCCAACATTTTCACCAACCCGGCGCCAAACAGCAGGTAGAAAGCAACATTGCCAAGGGCATGAAGAGTATCAAACCAGAAACTGGCTGCGCAAATCATCAAAAGCGACTTTAGACTTAGAGGAGAAATAATAGCGGTCCAGAACCATAGATTCATTATTAAACCATAAAGATAGCCCCACAGAAAATGAAATACCGCCATTTCCCGACGGCCTATTTGGGGGTAGACAATTTTGATCAACCCTGCCGTGCTTCCGGCCAAACCCCAGGAAAACATCTGCCAGGGTGTCCACGGCCCCTGGCCCAGAAAAAAATTAGACACCACGGCAGCCGTCGAACCAACCATAAAACCTGCCTGGGGACCAAAAACAAAGCCAGAAATAATCACCAGAAAAGTTGTGGGCTGAACGTTGGGCAGCATGGCAAAGGGCACCCGGCCAACAGCAGCAATGGTACCCAATACGGCTATGACGGCTATCTCCCGGGAAGAAACAGGACTCCTCTCATAAGCCCAGTAAAAAAAGATCAGAGCTAAAAAAATAATTTCAAAGGACAGCAGGCCCCAGCCCTGCCGAAAGAGCAGGTTATCCCCCCGGATACTGGCCAGGAGCAGCCCGGGAACTATCATCCAGAATAATAGCAGCTTCTTTGATAACTTTTTCTTAGATATAGCATTCATGCAATACACCTTCACAAACAAGTTAACGTTTATTGTAAAACGAAGATTGGAAATTTAAACAAAAAAACAAACCAAATTTATTTATCTTGGACAAGGTATGTAATTTTGCTGAATTTTACTTTTTCTACTGCCTCTTTTATTGTCAATACCCCATCACTAAATCCTCTAAACAACCTGGTCATTTGCGGTGAATAAAACATAGAACTGCCCAGGACTTCATGTTTAGGGCCATCGCTGACGATTCTGCCGTTAAACATCATAACTGCACGTTGGGCATATTCAGTGGCAAATTCCACGTCATGGGTAACCACAATCACTGTTGTGCCATCGCTTACCAAATCTGAAAGCAGGCTGCCGAGATCGTTTTTTAAACAATAATCAATCCCCCGCGTCGGTTCATCCAAAACCAGTATTCCGGGTCTGGCTACCAGAACAGAAGCAAGGGCTACCCGCTGGCGTTCACCGGCGCTTAAATCCCGCGGATTAATTTGGCGCAATTCGTAAATTCCCAGCTTGTTCAGAATGAAATTTATTACTCCGTCATCTTCAAGCTTCAAATTCCGAAGAGTAAATTGCAGCTCCTCTTCCACCGTGTCGCAGAAAAGATAGTCGTTGGGATTTTGCGAAAGGTAACCAATCTCACGAACCAACTGGCTCACAGGAAACTTGCCGGTATCCTTCCCCATCACCACCACGCTGCCCCGCCCCGGCTTTAACAATCCAACCATTTGCTTTAACAACGTTGACTTGCCGGCAGCATTTTCACCCAGGATGGCCACAAATTCCCCTTTTTCAAGCGTACAGTCAATTCCGCGCAATGCCTCTTTCCCATCCGGATAGGCAAACCAGAGATTCTTTATTTCGATTGCCTTATGGTTGCCCAGCGCCTGTTGTGGGTTTTTCCGGTGAAACAGACGCGGGTATTTCAAAGGACCCTGCTCTTCCGGGGTAGAAGAAAATGGCGGTGAAATTGGGAAATATTCCTTTAGTACCATTCGCCCTTCTTTAATGTTCAAAGGAACGGAAGGCGCTCCACACAAAGCAAAGAACCTGGCTACGGGCGGTACGAAAGGCAGGGAATTCTCCACCTCCCACCTGGCTACTTCCTGTGGAGGGCCGTCTTTTAAAACCTGCCCCTGATCCATAACCAGAAGGCGGTCGGCAAGATGGAAGCACCTCTCCAGCCGCTGCTCAATAAGAATAATGGTATAGCCCATTTCTTCATTTAATCGTTTGACCAGGTTTAAAATTTCTTCGGCTGCCCCGGGGTCCAACTGGGAGGTAGGCTCATCTAAAATAAGCACCCTCGGCTGCATGGCCAGGACAGAGGCTATGGCCACCTTTTGCTTTTGACCTCCTGAAAGATTGGCGGTAAATTCTCCCCTGATCGACGTCAAATTGAGGAAGCTCATTACCTCTGCCATTCTACGGAGCATTTCCCCCTGCCGCAAACCCATATTTTCCAGGCCAAAAACCACCTCTGCCTCCACGCTGGTCATCACCAGTTGTCTTTCAGGATCTTGAAAAACAATACCCACCTCCCGGGCCAGTATACGCCGGTCGATTTCATGCAAACCTACACCTTTGAAAAGAACTTTTCCGCCAAATCTTCCCCCGTAAAAGTCAGGGATCAACCCCGCCAGAACACGTGCTAAAGAAGACTTGCCGGAACCGGAACCACCTGCCACCAACAAGAATTCCCCTTCTTTTATACCCAGGTTAATATTTTTCAATGCCGGCCGGCTGGTATCAGGGTAATAATAGGTCAAATCTTCGATCTTAAATAAGGACAGCAGTTCCACCCCCAACTTAAGCCTACAGGAACAAATGCGCCAATAAGGATTACAGAGAGCACAATTAAAGACCGGAAGTCTTCAATCAGGTACCCCAATTGCGGGTAGTAAGTATAATCACCTGCTCCCTTTATTTTGGCAAATATTGCAGCAATCAGAGCCAGACCGCTGCTGGCCAGACATATTATGTCCCTGGGTTTTACCGGCTCCCGCCGGTAAAAGGAGCGCGGCCCACTGCCAAAGGCACGGCTCTGCATGGCTTCGGCAATTTGCAAGGCTCCTTCCAGCGATGATAAAAGCAAAATATTTACCAGCCGGAAATAATTTTTTACTCTTTCTTTGAAGCTTTTGGATTCAAAATCCACACCCCTTACCTTTTGTACATCCTGGATATTCTTAAGTTCCCTGTTCATCTGAGGAAGCATGCGGGTAGCCAAAGAAACTACCAGAGCGGATTTATAAGCAAAACGGGAAAAAAGATGGAGCACCCTGTCGGGATGAACCACGGCATTGTAAAGGCAAAAGATACTCAGAACAGCAAGCAGGCGCACTCCCATAGCAAATCCGTAACAAACGGCCTCTAAAGAGATCGTAAACCTGCCCAGAAAAGGGATCTGGGGGCCATACCAAAGGATGGTTTTCCCGGCATGCGCCACCAATGGATTAACGAGTGCAATCAGCAAGATCATTGGCAGGCTTATCTTTAAATACATCTCCCAGTTCTCCAGGGCGTCTGAGGAGATGATGGCCAGTACGGCAATGAGCAAAACCCCGCTTAAATACAGAGGATGAGAAAACAACAAAGCCGTGAGAAGCAAGGCGACCAGGTAAAGCAACACCGCAACCGGATGCAGGCTTTGGAGAAAGGTACCTTTCTCCTGGTAAAACAACTTTCCCAGCATGACCATACCTCCAGTCACCCTCTCATTTCAAAGGAGAAGGAACCAAATAAGTCATAAAATTTCGTAGGTGCAAACACTAAGGCTGGACTACTACTATAGTTAAAGCTTAGCTTTTGCTACAATAACTGTCCGGGCAGCCGGATCCCAATTTATATCATACCCGAAAGCTCCTGCCACATAACGCGCCGGCAGGCAGGTACGCCCTTCTCTCACCAGCGGCGCAACCTCAATTTCCTGAAGCTTATCGTTTACATACATGACTGTTTTCCCTACAACCAGCGCCACGGTAGTTTG
>DFZP01000019.1:0-36438 GCA_002382125.1 Firmicutes bacterium UBA4053 | reverse complement strand
GCTGCCGGAGTAACCGCAGTGGAAGTTTTCTGCCGGCAGCGGGTGGGCATAATATCCACGGGAGACGAGGTGGTACCTCCCGACGAAAAACCGGCGCCGGGAAAGATAAGGGATATTAATTCTTACACCCTGTATGGAGCGGTTGCAGAGGCAGGCGGTGAACCGCATCTTTACGGCATAGTCAAGGACGATTTTCAAAAAATACGGGAAAGATTAACCATAGTTTTAAAAGAAAACGACCTGGCGCTGCTCTCCGGCGGCAGTTCAGTAGGAACCAGAGACGTAGCGGCAGAAGCAATAAACTCTCTGGGTAGCCCGGGGGTATTGTTTCACGGCCTCCCCATCCGGCCCGGCAAACCTGCCATTGGAGCGGTGGTGGCGGGAAAACCGGTTTTCGGTCTGCCCGGTCATCCCGCCTCTGCACTGGTAGTTTTTCAGTTGCTAGTGGCTCCCCTGCTGCGTATGGGAAACTATTCCGGGGAAGAAAACGGATTCCGGGAATTCCCTTTGGTAGCCCGGCTCACCCGCAACCTGCGCTCTGCCCCGGGACGGGAAGACTTTATCCGGGTCAGGTTGTTTTTACAGCAAGGAAGCCTTTATGCCGAGCCCGTCCTGGGCAAGTCAGGGCTGATCACTACTCTGGTAAAAGCCGACGGCCTGGCCAGAATACCCGCCGGCAAAGAAGGGGTCGAGGCGGGAGAAACGGTAGAGGTAAAATTGTTTTAGGGAGTTGAAAAATCATTATGGAAAAAAATACTGTGAAACGTGACGTTTATCTGGACGATAAACCGTGGGAAGAGGCACTGGAACTTTACCTGGAATTCCTGGATCAAACAGGAGCGTTAAAACCGGCGCCGGCAGAGCAGATTCCGGTCGAAAAAGCACTGCGCCGGGTGACAGCGGCGCCGGTGTACGCCAGGGTTTCCTCTCCTCATTACCACTCAGCAGCCATGGATGGTTACGCTGTGAGATCCACCGCCACTTTCGGCGCTTCCGAAACTACACCCGTCAGGCTCGAAACAGGTATTGACGCCGTGCCGGTAGATACGGGAGATCCCCTGCCCGCAGGCTACGACGCGGTAATAATGATCGAGGACATTCACTTTGTAAGCGAAGATACTATTGAAATAATACATCCTGCCTACCCCTGGCAAAATGTCCGGGTGGTGGGAGAAGATATTGTAGCCACGGAAATGATCATACCTGCCAACCACCTGGTACGGCCGGTGGATTTAGGAGGCCTGCTGGCCGGAGGAACGACAGAAATACCAGTTTACCCTCAGCCGCAGGTAGTCTTGATCCCCACCGGTAATGAACTGGTGGAACCGGGAACAGAGCTGGAAGCAGGAAAAATCATCGAGTTTAACACGCGGATGCTGGCAGCGATGGTGGAAGAATGGGGCGGGATTGCCAGACGATTCAACACAGTACCGGATGACCTGGAAGCCATCAAAAAAGCTTTGCTTTCTGCTCTGCAAATTGCAGACATGGTGCTGATCAGCGCCGGTTCCTCAGCCGGCAGGGAAGACTTTACCGCCGAAGTCATCCGCCGCCTGGGAAGTGTGCTGGTGCATGGAGTGGCCACCAGGCCGGGCAAGCCGGTAATCCTGGGAACGGTAGAAAACAAGCCGGTAATTGGTGTGCCCGGCTACCCGGTATCGGCCTACCTGTGCGCCGAACTTTTCGTCAAACCGGTTATCTACCGCAAACTGGGATCCCTGCCCCCAGCGCGGGAAAAGGCAAACGCCATGGTCTCCCGTAAACTTGTCTCTTCCCTGGGAGTGGAGGAATTCGTTCGTGTCAAACTGGGCCGTGTGGGGAACCAGATGATAGCCACGCCCGTTTCCCGCGGAGCGGGAATCATTATGTCGTTAATCCGGGCTGACGGCATGATCCGCATACCAAGACTTTCAGAAGGATTCGCAGGCGGAGAAACGGTACCGGTGGAACTGCTGCGTTCCTTGCCGGAAGTACAGGAAACCACTGTGATCATTGGCAGCCACGACAATACCTTAGACGTGCTGGCCAATCACCTGCGGATAATTTACCCGCAGGCTTTCCTCTCCAGCGCCCACGTGGGCAGTCTGGCCGGACTGAACGCCCTGAAGCGAAACGAAGCCCATTGCGCCGGCGCACACCTATTAGACGAAGAAACCGGCGAGTATAACATTTCTTACATCCGGCGGCTTTTACCAGGGCGCAAAATGGCGCTGGTCAATCTTGTCTACCGGGAACAAGGGCTGATCATTAAAAAAGGAAACCCCAAAAACATCAAGGGGCTGGTCGATTTGGCCCGGCCCGGCGTCACCTTCGTCAACCGCCAGCGGGGGGCAGGCACCCGTGTACTGCTGGACTACAATCTGAAGACATTGGGAATACGCCCGGAGGAAATTCGCGGTTACGATCGGGAAGAATACACCCACATGGCCGTGGCAGCAGCAGTAGCCGCCGGGGAGGCAGACGCCGCCCTGGGCATCCGGGCAGCAGCCCGTGCTTTAGGCCTGGACTTTATTGATCTGGTAGAAGAACGCTATGATCTGTGCATACCTAAAGAATACTGGGACACACCATATATTCAGCGACTGCTGGATGTAATGAGCCGTCCTGAATTCCGGGAAGAAGTGCGCTCCTTGGGCGGCTACGACCTGCGGGACTGCGGTAAGATCATGTGGGAGCAAAGTTAAATTGATTCTTGCCAGTTTTTTACAGTTTTTTGCCCTATTCACTCTGAAAGATGCGATATAAAGAGGTGGCGAAGGTTTCCCGGCGTGGTTTGATTTTAAATACTTCTTCGAAACTCCCGGTTTTAACCAACCGCCCCTGCTTTAAAACCGTTATCCGGTCGGTAAGAAAGGGTACCTCGAAAAAGTCGTGGGTAACAAAGACGGCGCTTATTCCAGTGGCAGACAATAATTCGCCCAGTTTTTCCAAAAGACCAATGCGGGTTAAAAAATCCAGGGCTGAAAAAGGCTCGTCTAAGAAGAGCACCTCCGGTTCTAAGGCAAAAGCCCTGGCCAGACTTACCCGACGTGCTTCGCCCCCGGAAAGCAGGTGCGCGTGACGCCCGGCCAGGGAAGATATACCCAACTGCTCCAGCCAGTAGCCTACCCGGTGTGGTATCTCCCGGCGGGGGAAACCACGTATTTTAAGGCCCGCGGCAACATTGTCAAACACAGTGGTATTGAGCAACAGCGGCTCCTGAAACACAAAAGCCATGCGGCGGCGAAAGGCCAGGACATTAGAATTATCAGCCTTTTGGCCGTAAAACTCCACCACTCCCTGGGCAGGATGAAGAAGCAGGGCCAGCGCCTGCAGCAAAGTGCTCTTGCCGGCCCCATTGGCCCCAACCAAGGCAACCACTTCGTTTTTTCCCAACGAAAATCTCTCTATGTTTAAGACTTCCCGTTTTCCCCGCAGCACCAGGAGATTCCTGGCTTCCAGAATAACCGTTTCGTTTGTCATATTACCACAATTCCTTTGAAAAGACACGATAGGAAAATAATGCCTAAAGGACAAGAAAAACCCTACTTGCCCAGATCTGCTTCTTTTTTGCCGGCGTCGGGGATAAACAGCGGTTCGCCAAACTTATCCACACCAAAATCTCCAATAATTTTTTGAGTTTGAGGAGAAACCATGAATTCCACAAAAGCCTTCCCGCCTGCTGCATTTACTTTATCAAATTTTTCTGGATTAACCTGCATCACGTGATAAATATTCAAAAGAGTTTTATCTCCCTGGTAGAGAATATCCAGTTTTACATTTTTCTTCTGGGCAAGGTAAGTGGCCCGGTCGGACAATGTGCAAGCCCTCTTTTCTGAAGCAATGTTCAACGTGTTACCCATTCCCGTACCCGACTGCTGGTACCATTTTCCTGCCGGTTCAATCCCGGCTTTTGTCCAGATGGATTGCTCCTTTTTGTGAGTTCCCGATTCGTCGCCCCTGGAAACAAAAGTGCTTTGCGTGGTGGCTATTTTCTTAAAGGCGTCCAAAGTGCCGGCTGCTGATTTTATACCTGCCGGGTCATCAGGGGGTCCCAGCACGATAAAATCATTATGCATCACCAGGCGGTAGTTAATTCCCACCCCGCTGTCCACCAGTTCTTTTTCTGCCGCCGGAGCATGCACCAGCAAAACATCAGCCTCGCCTTTTTCACCCATGGCCAACGCTTGACCCGTACCTACCGCAATGGTCTTTACCTTATAGCCTGTCTTTTTTTCAAACTCCGGGATGAGCGCATCCAGCAGGCCACTGTCCTGCGTGCTGGTAGTGGTAGCCAAAATTACATTTTTGACTTCAGGTCCGGCCGCCTGCTTCTGCTGGCCGCAACCTGCCGCCACGCCAAGTAGGAAAAAAGAAGCCAAGATGATTGATAAATATTTTTTAATCATTATTTTACTCTCCTTTAATTATGTTTTTTAATTTGCCCAACAGCATGGGAACAGTTTCTTCATTTTCCTTTCTCTGGTGTTCGAGGTTAAACATAAAACAAGGGCTGTGTTTTGCAAAAGAGCAAAGCACAGCCCCTTCTATCCTTTCCTTAGCATGACCATGCCCTCCTTTCCACACTGGGAGGCGCACCAGTTTCCCGGTGCACCCTGCCGGTCTGCCGGTCATAGTCATAAGACCACAGGCCGGCGAACTCGGAGAACAGAAATTATGAAGTTTTTGTTAACACTTAAGCCTGTCTGAACCTAGCCATTGTTCCTCAGCCAGGGCATCATCCCCCGCAACTTAGCCCCCACTTCTTCAATTAAATGCTCCTTTTCTCTTTCCCGCAGGGCCTGGAAAACCGGCCGGTTGGCTTGATTTTCCAAAATCCACTCCCTGGCAAACTCACCGGTTTGAATTTCTTTAAGAATACGCTTCATTTCTGACCTGACCTGCTCGTTAATCACCCGCGGCCCCCTGGTCAGATCACCGTACTCTGCCGTATCACTTACTGAATAACGCATCATCGCCAGGCCATCCTCATAAATCAGATCAATAATCAACTTTAACTCGTGCAAACATTCAAAATAAGCAATTTCAGGCTGGTAGCCCGCCTCCACCAGCGTTTCAAACCCTGCTTTGATCAGGGCGGTTATGCCGCCACAGAGCACGGTCTGTTCGCCAAACAAATCGGTTTCTGTTTCTTCCTTAAAGGTTGTTTCAATGACACCGGCACGGGCGGCTCCAATACCTTTGGCATAAGCCAAAGCAATCTCTTTCGCCTTACCCGTATAGTCCTGGTAAACAGCCAGCAGGGCAGGCACACCTCTTCCTTCTGTATACATCCTGCGCACCAGGTGACCGGGCCCTTTAGGCGCAATCATTATTACATCTATGTCTGGCGGTGGGACAATCTGGTGAAAGTGGATGTTGAACCCATGAGAAAACATCAATGCATTTCCTTTTTCCAGGCAGGCCTCCACCTCTTTCTTGTAAACCCCGGCCTGGAACTGGTCGGGAATCAAAAACTGGATGATATCCCCTGCCCTGGCTGCTTCGGAAGCGGTAGCCACCTCAAGCCCATCTTTTTGGGCCTGATTCCATGCATTGCTCTCCTTTAGTTCACCAACTATCACATCCAGGCCGCTGTCCTTTAGGTTCTGCGCCTGGGCATGACCCTGGCTGCCATACCCCAGCACCGCTATTTTCTTACCGCGTAAAGCTTCCAGTTGTGCGTCAGCCTCATAATAAACCTTTGTCACCTTAACTGTAACCTCCTGAAAAAAATATAAAAACAAATTCTCCTACAATAAAAAATTCGGCCTGCGATCAACATTTTCCTTCTTTTATTTTTCCCGCGCCAGTTTATTTTATAAAATTTCTAAATTAAAATATTTCGAACCGGAACCTTTAAGGTGCAAATTTTGTCTAAATATATAGAAAGATGGTAAACAGCCTTATTAAATATTTACGAAAAATTACGTAACTACTTGTCAGTCACTTACTTATTTAAGTAGAATAAAGTCAAAAAAGAGGGAACCTTTTACTTCCCCCACACGTCTATAAACCATAGGAACAATAAAAATTAACGCTGATTGGAGTAGAGATGATAATATGTCGGTCAGAAACTATATTTTTAAAACATGTTTTTTAATCCTGGGCATGTTGTTTTACGCTCAAGGCTCTTTGGCAGCCCCGGCTGCTTTCCCGCCGGTAAAAGTTCAGGTGGATGGCCGGGAAATAACTTTTGATGCTCCCCCCGTTATTGAAAACGGCCGGGCGCTGGTCCCTTTCAGAGCTATTTCTGAAGCGTTGGGCGCCCGCGTAAACTGGGAAGAAAAAAGTAAAACTGTAACCATGGTTAAGGAAAATGTTACCGTTAAACTGGTCATCGGCAATACCATAGCTTTAAAAAACACAGAAGAGCTTGCTTTAGAGGCGCCGGCTAAAATTATTAAAAGCAGGACAATGGTCCCCTTGCGTTTTGTTGGCGAAGCATTGGGGGCTAATGTGCAATGGGATCCTGCTTCCCGGCTGATCAGCATAAGCAAACCGGCAGAAAAAAGCCCCTGGCGGGAACTGATCGTGCAGGGTGATACGGTAAATATCCGCAGCGGACCGGCGACAAACCACGATGTACTGCTCCAGGTAAGCAGGGGGGTCAGGCTGCCGGTGCTGGACAAGTCCGCGGACTGGTACAAGGTACAGATGCCGGACGGCAAAATGGGTTGGATCGTAGCCTGGTATGTAACAGAAGAGTCCTCATCACCCCCTGTCTCGCCGCCGGTTCCGGAAAAATCTGAGCCGGTCATTTCTGTTCCCGGTGACGATCCGGCTTTACCGGTTGCGCCATCCGGCAACGGGGTAAACGAAGGGGAAAAACCGGCCGGGGAAAACAACGAAAAGCAGGCAGCAGTTGTAAAATTAACCGTGAAGCAGGAAAATGAACTGACCAGAGTTGAGGTAACCAGCGATCAAGAATTGGCTTACAACATTTTTCGCCTGCGTGACCCGGATCGCCTGGTGATGGATATTCACGGCGCGGCTCCAGGTGATTTACCTTCTAGCCAGACCATAAACGCAAAGGCTGTAAGCAGGCTGAGGGTAGGCTGGTTTAGCCAAAACCCCGATATAACGCGGCTAGTCTTTGATTTAAACGAACAGGTTCTTTACAAAGCAGAAGCGTCAGCGGATCAAAAAAGTATTACGTTGGATATTTTTGTTCCCAACATCAAAGAAGCATTAAAAGGTAGAATAATTGTTTTGGACCCGGGACACGGCGGCGCCGAACCCGGCGCAATCGGGAAAACACTCGGCCTGAAAGAAAAAAACGTCAACCTGGAGGTAGCCAGGCGCACCGCCCGCTTATTGGAGGGTTATGGCGCCAGTGTAATATTTACCCGCAGCGGTGACTATGACGTAAATTTGTATGCCCGTCCCCAGCAGGCCAATGCAGTTGGCGCCGGCATATTTGTCAGCATCCACATGAACTCCAACACCAGCACGCTCTTAAAAGGGACAAGCACCTATTACATGCGCAGCGACACAAATAAAGATGAACGTCTGGCAAAAAGCCGCCAACTGGCAGAGCATATCCAAAATGCATTATTAGCTATTCTCCAGTTGGAGGATAAAGGCACCCGTCAGGACGACTTCGTTGTTTTGCGGGAAACAACCATGCCCGCAGTTTTAATTGAAGTAGCCTTTATTTCCAACCCGGAGGAAGAAAGATTAATGACCACAGAACAATTCCTGGAAAACGCGGCACAAGCTATCGTCCAGGGAATCGGCAGTTATATGGTCAGCGCGTATTCAAATTAAACACATCTTTAAACATCTTTTCAGCAAAAGAAGGAAATAGTCAGTGCTATAACGAAATACATTCTAAAAAAATATACTAAACAAGGGGGTGGGGAAAATAGCCGAAGCACAAAAGGTTCCTAAAGAAGTTGTGATAAAATTAGGTGATATACAATTCGTAGTGCCTCCGGGCGCCAAGGTAAAGGATGCTGCTGCTGCTGCAGGCATTGAAATACCGCCGCTCAAGGTAGACCCGGAAACCTGTAAGGGTTGCCAGATGTGCGTCAAGGTTTGTGAAACCGGCGCCGTCTCTGGAAATAAAAAGGAACCTCATTCTATTGACCCGGATACCTGCATACGCTGTGGCGAGTGCCTGGCCAAGTGTAAAACAGGTTCCATTATACCTGCTTAAGATCGCAAAAGGAATTATCCAAAAGGTAAAAAGCGGCAAAGACATACAGGCACAAAATATTTCCTGTGTACTTTTGTGCCTGTATGCTTCTGGTGCCTGGTGTTTTTTAGAAAGGAGACGATTTATTTGAGCAACTGCGCCAATTGCGGCATATTTGCGTGCCGCCAGGATCAACCGGAAAAAATCCCGGGGCACTGCCCCATGCAAGATCATCAGGAACTTTACGAAGAAACGTTACAGGAATACCAAAAGGAAGAAATAAACAACATCGCCCGTAATGCCGCCATAGTGGAAGCCACAGGTTACAATATCTGGACCAGGCTGGAGGAAATTATAGAATTCTGCTGGCGCGCTGGTTTTGAAAAACTGGGACTGGCTTTCTGCATAGGACTGCGCGAAGAAGCACGACAGGTAGCCAAGATTTTTGCCAGCGCCGGGTTTGAAGTCAGTTCCGTGGTTTGCAAAACAGGATCTTTAGCCAAAGAACACCTGGGCGTACACGAAAACCAGAAGGTACGCCCAGGACAGTTTGAACCAATGTGCAATCCCATCGCCCAGGCAAAACTTTTAAACGAGGCAGGCACCCAGTTAAATGTTATACTGGGCCTGTGCGTAGGTCACGACACATTATTTATCCGTTACTCCACTGCCCCGGTAACCGTTCTGGCGGTAAAAGACCGTGTGCTGGCACATAACCCCCTGGGTGCAATTTATGCCGGACACTATTTTGCCGAAAAGCTGGCCAGCCATCAAAGACCGGCAACCGGGACCGCAGAAGGAACGGAAGTACCGTCACGCGTGCTGGAAGCAGTTAAAAAGGCCGCACCAGACGGGAGGCTTGCCTGCACGGCAGCGCACCAACTGGCGACAAAACTGGGGGTAAGGCCGCGCACGGTCGCAAATGCCTGCAACAGCCTGAAGATAAAACTAAAAGCATGTGAACTAGGTTGTTTTTAAAAGTCAAGGAGGCCCATACCATGAAGTGGACAGATTGGAAACAGATAGAAGAATATAATTTCAACGACATTTTATACGAAAAAAAATACCATCAGGAATTAGAAGGCGGTGTGGCCCGGATTACAATCAACCGGCCAGATAAGCTCAATACTCTTACGGATCATACAATGAACGAAATGTTCCACGCTTTTTACGATGCCAGTCATGACCTGACGATCGGGGTTATAGTGCTTACTGGCTCAGGAAATAAGGCATTTTGCGCCGGTGGAGATGTAGAGTGGGAAGAAAAAGGTCTAAGAGAGCAGGTCTACTGGAAGTACCCTCCCATCCAAATAATAAGGATGTCGCGCAAGCCGGTAATTGCGGCAGTTAAGGGATGGTGTGTGGGAATTGGCAACTCCCTTGCTTACTTCAGTGATTTTACCATTGCCGCCGATAATGCCGTTTTTGCCCAGGGCGGGCCGCGTGTGGCAAGCCCGGTCGATGGCTATATCGTAGCCTACCTGACACGTGTAGTGGGAACAAAAAAGGCACGTGAAATATATATGCTCTGCCGCAAGTATACGGCCAAGGAAGCGCTGGAAATGCGGCTTGTAAATACAGTAATCCCTGTAGAAAAAATGGATGAAGAAGTAGACAAATGGTGTGCGGAAATACTGGCTCTAAGTCCCGGATGTATAGAAATTCTTAAGGCCAGTTTTGACATGGAAATTGACTACATGGCCAGTTCTTGCGGCCAATTGTCCAGGTCAATGTATCCTGACTGGTTTACCAGCCCGGAAGCAAGAGAAGGCAGCCGGGCCTTTTTAGAAAAAAGGAAGCCGGCCTTCTGGAAAATTCGCAAGGCTGAACTGGAGGCCAGAGGGAAAAATGACTTTTAAGGCTGATAAAATTCCAGCCTTAATCTTTGCTTTAAATCTTTACTCTATGAGCATGGGTATAAATATTCAATCTTTTCCCGCGGGCAAAACCTATAACCGTTACGCCTAACTCATCAGCCATTTCCAGTGCCAGGTCGGTAGGCGCGCCGCGGGAAATGATAATAGGAATACCCATCCGGGCTATTTTAATTAAGATTTCAGAAGAAACCCGTCCGCTAAACACCACCAGTTTATCCGTCGTAGAAATCCCTTCCAGAAAACAGCGTCCAAATATTTTATCTACCGCGTTGTGCCGGCCGACATCTTCAAAGGTTAAGAGTACTTCATTATTTGTGCACAAAGCAGCACCGTGGGTACCACCGGTAGCCTGGAACACAACAGTATTTTTTTCTAACTGTTCACTTAAAGTAAGGGCTTGCTCAGCCCTTACGCTTAGTTCCGACCTTACCTGGCTCATGTTGCGGGCATCGTTAACAAAATAAAACGAAGCCCGTCCCCGGCCGCAGCAGGTGGTAATATAACGTTTGAGGAACATCTCCTCTGCCGGAGAGGGTTCCATCGTTTCTACCCAGATTAAGCCATCGGTCTCGTTGATGGAGATATCCTTTAAATCCTCCCGTTTTTGTAAAATTCCCTCCGAACAAAGAAACCCCACCGCTAGTTCCTTCAAGCAAACCGGCGAACAAACTATAGTGGCAAACTCCTCATCGTTCAGAAAAAGAGTTACCGGCCTTTCCCTTACCACTACATCCTGTGCAACAAACAACCGGCCGCCATCAACACGCGTTACCTCTATCCGGGTCGTACTGGACATTTCACACACCCCCATGACCATTTTACCTTACTGGAAAAATTGATACAAGCATGTTAAACTTCAAAGTAAAACAAAATATTTTCTTAAAGGAGAGCGGGTTAAATGCTTACAGTAGGCATCCTCACAGCCAGTGACAAGGCATTTCGTGGAGAACGTCAGGATCAAAGCGGAGCGGTGATCATAGAAATAATGAATAACATAGGCTGGAAGGTCACAACTTACATGGTGGTAGCCGATGACGCCGAACAGATAAAAAGTGCCCTGGTCACTATGTGCGACGAACAAAAGTTAAACTTGATCTTTACCACCGGCGGAACGGGCTTTGCGCCACGCGATAACACGCCGGAAGCCACCAAAGCAGTAATTGAACGGGAAGTACCGGGCATCCCGGAAGCAATGCGCTGGGAAAGCATGAAAAAAACCCCGCGGGCCATGCTCAGCCGGGCAGTTGCAGGCATACGGAAACAAACCCTGATCATCAACCTCCCCGGCAGCTCTAAGGCAGTACAAGAATGTCTGGAGGTTATCCTGCCTGCCTTAACCCATGGGGTGGAAATTCTTACCGGACGAACCGGAGAATGCGGCTGAACAAATTCTTACTTTCCCCTGGTATAAATATCCTTTCTTCAGGGGAAAATACTGTTTGAACGTAAATAAACGAAAGTAAAAAGAAAAACAAGGTATAACCAGATAACCTTTCACAATCAACCAGGAAGGGGGATTTTGTCATGCAATGATGGTTGATTTTAACAGCCGTGATTAATATTATTTTAGAGGATGTTAGCACTCACCTAAGGCGAGTGCTAACAATAAATTAACAAACCAAAATCTCTTAAGGAGGAGTTTTTAGGTGATCAGACCATTAGGTGAACGAGTGGTAATTAAATCACTACCTGGCGAAGAAGTTACTAAAGGAGGTATTGTATTACCAGATACTGCCAAAGAAAAACCACAGGAAGGGGAAGTAATAGCAGTAGGACCGGGCAGGTTGCTGGATAACGGAACGCGGGTATCTATCGACCTGAAAGTTGGCGACTGCATACTTTTTTCCAAATACGCCGGCAACGAAGTCAAGCTCGACGACGTGGAGTACCTGATTATGCGCGAATCTGATATCCTGGGTGTTATTGAAAAATAATTTTAAAATAATTTTCTTTCAAGGAGGTAATGAAAATTGGCTGGAAAAGAAATAGTCTTTCGTGAAGAGGGACGACGCTCACTGGAAAAGGGCGTTAATGCTTTGGCCGATGCTGTACGCATCACATTAGGTCCTAAAGGTCGCAACGTTGTACTGGAAAGAAAGTTTGGCTCACCAATGATTATCAATGACGGCGTCACCATTGCCCGGGAGATTGAACTGAGCGATCCTGCGGAAAATATGGGAGCCCAACTGGTTAAAGAGGTAGCCACAAAAACCAATGATGTGGCTGGAGACGGCACTACCACTGCAGCACTGCTGGCCCAGGCCATTGTGCGTGAAGGCATGAAAAACGTGGCCGCCGGCGCCAACCCCATGATTGTCAAGTTTGGTATTGAAAAAGCTGTTGAAAAAGCTGTTGAAGCCATTAAAGGCACCTCCCATAAGGTGGAAACCAAGTCCGCAATAACTCAGGTTGCATCCATCTCATCCAATGACGTATCCATTGGTGAACTGGTTTCCGATGCTATGGAGAAAGTAGGAAAGGACGGCGTCATTACTGTTGAAGAATCCAAGGGTATAGGAACCACCCTTGAGATTGTGGAAGGAATGAACTTCGACCGGGGCTACATCTCCCCGTACATGATTACCGATACTGACAAAATGGAGGTCGTCTTAAATGACCCTTATATTTTGATTACCGATCGGAAAATCAGTGCAATAGCAGATCTATTGCCGGTTTTGGAGAAAATCGTGCAATCCGGCAAGCCGCTTTTAATCATTGCTGAAGACATAGAGGGAGAAGCCCTGGCTACGCTGGTATTGAACAAACTACGCGGCACAATCTCTTGTGCTGCAGTTAAAGCACCCGGCTTTGGCGACAGGCGTAAAGCCATGTTGGAAGACATAGGTGTACTTACCGGCGGCACTGTCGTTACTGAGGATCTTGGCTTGAAGTTGGATAAAACCACCATCGATATGTTGGGTACATCCACTAAGGTACGGGTAAAGAAAGAAGAAACGATCATTGTCGGCGGCGCCGGCAAACAAAACGAGATTACCGGCAGAATAAGCCAGATCAAGAAGCAAATCGAAGAAACCACATCTGACTTCGACCGGGAAAAATTACAGGAACGTCTGGCCAAACTGGCCGGCGGTGTAGCAGTAATTCAGGTGGGAGCAGCTACCGAAACCGAAATGAAAGAAAAGAAGCTGCGCATTGAAGACGCTCTTAACGCTACCCGTGCTGCCGTAGAGGAAGGTATCGTACCCGGCGGCGGTGTAGCTTACATCGAAGCCATTAAGGCCCTGGAAGGCCTGCAGGGAGATTCTCCTGATGAAAAAACCGGCATTAACATCATCCGCCGGGCATTAGAGGAACCATTAAGACAAATTGCCAACAACGCCGGGTCAGAAGGTTCTGTGGTGGTAGAGAAAGTCAGAACATCTACACCTGGTATAGGCTTTAACGCTTTAAACGGGGAATATGTCAACATGATCGAAGCTGGTATTGTAGATCCTGCCAAAGTAACACGCTATGCCTTGCAAAACGCAGCCTCCATATCGGCAATGATTCTTACCACCGAAGCTCTGGTGGTCGAGAAACCTGAAAAAGAAAAGGACTTTGGCGGCATGGGCGGCATGGGCGGCATGGGCGGCATGGGCGGTATGTAAATACCTTGTAAAACACCAAATGAAATTAAACCTTAAAACCCCTTGTTTTATCCAACGCAAGGGGTTGTTTTTTTTATTGACATGCTTACCACAATCCGATAAGGTAAAAGCAATGAACACACTTTAAAGCAGTTTTACATTATCCATAAACTAATCCAGGGTGATCAAATGAAAATGACGAGAAAGCAAATGGCCAAAATTATTGACCATACGCTGCTGAAGGCAACAACTACAGAGCAAGATATATGTAACTTGTGTGCCGATGCTATGAACTACGGTTTTGGTTGTGTCTGTGTAAACCCCGCCTGGGTGAAAAAGTCGGTCGAAGAACTGGCCGGCTCACAAACCGCCGTTGGCACTGTTGTAGGTTTCCCCCTTGGCGCAACCACTACCTCCACAAAGGTGGCAGAAGCTCGCGAAGCCTTGGAAAATGGGTGCCGCGAGATAGACATGGTGATTAACATTGGCGCATTAAAAAGCAGGAACTATGGGCTGGTTTCAGACGAGATAAAGGCCATAGTAAATACCGTGGTAAACCACAAGACCGGCGGGTTGGTGAAAGTAATCATCGAAACCTGTTATCTGAACGAACAGGAAAAGGCAACCGCCTGCCATCTAGCGCAAAAAGCCGGCGCCCACTTCATTAAAACCAGCACCGGCTTTGGACCTGCCGGGGCCACCACAGAAGACATCTTATTGATTAGAAGTGTAATTCCGCAGGAGATGGGGATCAAAGCGGCCGGAGGGATAAAAACACTAGAACAGGCCCTGACGCTGATCGAGGCAGGAGCCACCAGGCTGGGCACAAGTTCAGGCAAGGCAATACTCCAGGAAATGGACCCGTAAGAAGGAAGCGAGAAGAAACTTAAAATGCATACCCACGCCGCAAGAAAACCGGAAAAAGCGATTGCCGGTGCACTCCCTTTCAGCACCGGGTGCTGAAAACCATCCGGCAAATTCCACACAGCAAAACACATTCTTACGGTCAGGTTGCCATAACCGCACACCAATTGTTATTCTGGTGGACCGTGAGGGAATCGAACCCCCAACCTGACGATTAAGAGTCGCCTGCTCTACCAGTTGAGCTAACGGTCCAAGTTTACTGGATTGATATTTAACATGGTCGGGATGGAGGGATTTGAACCCCCGGCCTCTTGCGCCCAAGGCAAGCGCGCTAGCCAAGCTGCGCCACATCCCGAACTTTTAGCACCGTGGTCTTGTTTCGAGAATATAAAGGCTGTATACTCAACCGTAGTATAGCATATTGGCCGGAGGGTTTCAAGCATTTTCCTCATTCATTATCTTACTCATTTCATTCAATGATAATCCTTGCGTCCACTACTACTACACCCATTCCTTCGTGATTTACAATCAGGGGGTTGACGTCTATTTCCTTGATAGCCGGGTATTGGACGGCTAACTGAGATAATCTTAACAGACTATCTATAATTGCCAAAACATCAAAAGGCTTTTCTCCTCTTACACCCTGTAAGATCGCGGCTCCACGAACCTCGCTGATCATTTCTGCTGCCTCATCTTTTGTTATGGGAGCCAGCCTTAAGGAAGTATCCTCCAGGAATTCTACATATTTTCCCCCCATGCCAAAGAGAATTACGGGACCAAACTGGTCGTC
This sequence comes from Firmicutes bacterium UBA4053, assembly GCA_002382125.1. Classification (GTDB taxonomy): domain Bacteria; phylum Bacillota; class Desulfotomaculia; order Desulfotomaculales; family Nap2-2B; genus UBA4053. The sequence goes on along the minus strand of DFZP01000019.1, from coordinate 21,201 downwards.
TCTTTTTATTCCTATAATAACTTCCATATCTAACTGAGCCATTTTTTGAAGATAAATACCTGAAAATTTAGCTCCGGGTGTACGTTGGTTCAAGTTTTCCAGGATAGTCCAATAAGCTTTTTCTAATTCCATTTTGCTGGAAACGTTTAAAATAACTCCTCCAACATCGCTCTTGTGCGAAATTGAAGGAGAAAAAACCTTTACTGCCAGTGGATAACCTGTTTCTTTGGCTATTGTTACTGCTTCTTCCAGGTTTTTGGCAAGGCGGGGCATGTTTACCGGGATTCCGCATTTTTCTATAACTTGCATTGCTTCATTTAACAAAAGTTCATTTCTTCCTGCCAGGAGAGCTTCATTAAGTATGTTTGTTATTGAATGTTCCTCAAAGGGGAAATGGCCAGCCGGTTCCGTTTTCTTCTCTTTTCTTTGGATAGAATCTCTCACCAGTGCCATAGCCTCGATAACTTCTGCGAAGGTAAGGAAAATGGGATAATCTACTTTCTCTTTTATTTTTTGATAATCTTTTGCGCTGGCAAGAATGTTAATAACTAAAGGCTTGTTCAGCTTGAAAGGCAGTTCCTTTATTTTGGCAACCAAATCAATAATTCCTTCACTCCAGCCAGGTGCTGTGGAAAGATAGAATAAGCAGACAACAACGCCATCAATGAATGGGAGTTCAATGACCTTTGCAATAGTATTGTAAATGACGTTTAAATCAAAAATATCACCTAAATCTACGGGATTGGTCAGCTTAATTATTCCCGCCCGTACATGTTTTTCAATATATTCAAAAAGATCCGGGGGAAGAGCCGGTAGCTCAAATTCATATTCTGCACAAGCATCAGTTGCACTGACGGCTGTACCGCCTGTTGAAGAAATAATGGCCAGTCTATTCCCCCTTATTGGTGGCAAAGAAAGTATTTTAGCGCAGTCGATCAACTGCGTCAAGCGGTTGATTCTAATAATTCCTGCTTGTTTAAAGGCAATTGTTACTATCCGATCATCACTGACCAGAGCGGCTGTATGTGATTTGGCTATTTCTGAGGAGAGTGAAGAAACGTTTGCTTTGTGAATAATGATGGGTTTATTACACTCTATGGCAAGATCAAAAAGTTCGCGGCCCCTTTCAATGCCTTCTAAATAGATAAAGATAATCTCTGTTTCTTGATCGTTTTTTAGATAGGTTAAGAGATCAACCTCATCAATAGTTAATTTATTTCCCATGCTGACAAACTTGCTTAAACCTATTTTTTCGCCGGCCAGATGCCAGGCATAAAGATTTCCCAACCCCCCGCTTTGGGAAAGGATAGAAACGTTGCCGGCCAGGAAATCTTCCGGGTTACACCAGCCGAAGGAAAGAAACATATTGTTGCGGGTGTTGTACAATCCGATGCAATTCGGACCGACGAAACGGAAACCAGATTGTTTGCATAGTTTTAGTATTTCTTTTTCCAGTACCGTTCCTTCTTCGGAATACTCACTGAAGCCGGCTGTCATGATCAGTCCCCTTTTGATACCCTTCTGCACGCACTCTTTGATCGCTGCAGGAATAGCGGCGGCCGGTACAAAAATAACCGCGAAATCGATATTAGAAGGAACTTCGGCAACTGTTTGATAGATTTTCTTTCCGAAGATTGTACCCCCCTTGGGCCCTACGGGGAAAACATTGCCTTCATAATTAAAGTCCAGGAGGTTTTTGATTATTACCTGCCCAATATTTTTTTCTCTTTCAGAAACTCCGAGTACAACAATGCTTTTAGGATTAAATAGTTCATCCATTTATTTTAACCCTCTCTCCATATTTTGTTGAATTAAAATTGGTGTTTAATTTGAATCAATTCTCTTTATGTTCGGTGGATTCCTGCTTTTAAAAATAAAACAAAGAGGAATCTGGTCTGGCGCGTTGAATTCTTTCACAATTTTTATTCAGAGTTTAAGATTGATTAAATTATCTTAGAGCAGCAGGAAACTGGAGAGAAATGTGTAATATATAAAGCCATACAAGAACAGTTTAATTCTTTTTATTTTTTCCTTTTGAGGAAGGTAGAAATATTTTGTATCTAGGGAAATTATTTTGGGGGAGGTAGAGGATTGAAAATTTTTAGAAAGTATCTGAAGATGGGGGGGGAGTTGTTTATTTTCCTGTGGTTTGAATAATAATTTACTATTTTGGGGAAAGGAGAAATTGCATGTACAATTATGAAATACATTTATCTGAAGAGCATAAGATTCTTCGGCAAACGGTCAGAGATTTTGCCGAAAAAGAAATTCTCCCAAGGGTGGAAGAAGACGAGATAAACCATCGTTTCCAGAGGGATATAATCAATAAGATGGCCGATCTGGGGTTTTTTGGTTGTGCCTTTCCTGAAAAGTATGGTGGTTCGGAAATGGGCTTTTTGGCTCATGCAATTGCTTGTGAGGAAACAGCATATGCCAGCGGACCCTTAACTTCACCTTATAACATGCAGTCCATGGGTACTTCTATGCAAATTCTTTTGAACGGAACCGAAGAACAAAAAGATATGTACATCTCCAAGTTGTTAAAATGTGAAATATTAGGATGTATGTGCATTACCGAACCGGATGCCGGTACAGATACTGCTTCTATGAAGGCAACAGCGGTCCGGGAAGGGGATTATTACATTTTAAATGGTACCAAGACCTGGATTACCTACTCTACAGTGGCTGATATGGGAATGGTTTATGCTTATACCGACCGTTCTAAAAGGCGGGATGGTCTTTCTGTTTTTCTTGTAGATATGCACTCACCAGGAATTGCCACTACCGAGCTTAAGCGAAAATTAGGTTGGAATTCGTGTCCGACAGGGGAAGTGTTTTTAGAAAACGTTAAAGTGCCGGCAGAAAATCTTTTAGGCAAAGAGGGTGGCGGGTTTAAGTGTCTTATGCGGGGACTTAATAATTCAAGGTTGACTGCTGCGGCCAGGGGTGTAGGCGCATCCCAGGCCATAGTTGATGAATGTATTAAATACGCCAGGCAGAGGCAGCAGTTTGGTCAGGAAATAGGCAAGTTTCAGATGATTAAGGATCAGATTGCCAGGATGGTGGTAGAGACTGAAGCTGCCAGGTTATTGGTCTACAGGTGTGCGTATGAAAAGGATATGGGTATTAGTAATCCGGCACAAACCTCTATAGCAAAATATTTTTCCGGCGACGTAGTGGCCCGGAATGCTGAGTTGGGATTACTTATTTTTGGAGCCTATGGTTATTCTGGTGAGTATCCCATGGAAAGGTTGCTGAGGGAATCCAAGGTTTACCAGATATTTGAAGGATCGCCGAATATTCAAAAGGTAATTATTGCCAACGATGTTTTGGGCTATGCTAAGGAATAGTCTGTTTTTAGGTAGGGAGGCATGTCCTGATGAACTCTTATGAGGAAGTGATCCGCAGAAAAGAAAAAATAAAACAAATGGGTGGGCCTAAGGCAGTAGAACGGCAACATAAAAGCGGCAAATGGACCGCCCGGGAAAGAATAGATTACTTTTTTGATCCGGGTACCTTTACTGAAGTCGGGATGTTTGTAAAACATAGGACCACTGATTTTGGAATGGACAAAAAGGATATCCCTGCCGATGGAATAGTTGTTGGATATGGCAGAGTGAATGGTAAGCTGGTAATGATTGCCTCTGAGGATTATACTTCGATGGCCGGAACTTTTGGCGAATATCACGGCAAAAAATTTTCCCAGGCAATTGACATGGCCGTGGACATGGGTATACCCTTTGTTGGCATGAATGACTCCAGTGGCGCCAGGCTTCAGGAAGGGATTATCGGCGGGCAGGCATATTGCTGGCTTTTTCGTTCTCAGATCCTGGCCTCCGGCATCATTCCTCAGATAGCCTTGTTAATGGGCCCCTGTCTTGGCGGACAGGCATATCACCCGGTGATGCAGGATTTTGTTTTTCAATGTAAAAATACCGGTTTTCTTGGTATTGCCGGTCCTGCCTTTGTTAAGGCTCAACTGGGCGAGGAAGTGGATATAGAAGCTCTCTGTGGAGTTGAATCTCAGGCAGTTAAAACCGGTCAGACCCATTTAGTAGTAGACGATGATCGGGATTGTCTTGATAAAACCAAAGAGATTTTAAATATTTTACCTCCTAATAATCAGGAGAAGCCACCTGTAATAGATACTAAGGAGGATCCTTTGAAAATTATTCCTGAGTTGGATGATCTGGCGCCTGAGGAAATCCATATACCTTTTGATATGCATGAGGTTATCCTTCGAATTGTAGACAATGATTACTTTTTTGAAATTTTGAAGGATTTTGCCCCCAATGCGATCATTGGTTTTGCCAGGTTTGCGGGCAGGCCTGTGGGTATTGTGGCCAATCAATCCACGTGGCTGGGGGGAGTGGTCAACTGTGATGCTGCCGATAAAATTGCCAGGTTTGTACGTTTCTGCGACCTGTTTAATATTCCGGTAGTTACTCTTGAGGATACACCTGGTTACATGATTGGTTCTGATGAAGAATGGAAAGGGATTTTAAGACATGGGGCAAAGATGTTGTATGCTTATGTTGAAGCTACTGTGCCTAAAATTACGGTAGTTGTTCGTAAGTCCTATGCAGGTACCTATGCAGGGATGTCCTGTAAAGATACAGGCGCTGATTTTATGGTGGCCTGGCCCAACGCCAGGGTTACTACTGTATCGGCTGAAACTGCAGCCAGTGTAATTTTCGCCAAGGAAATTGCAGCAGCTCCGGATCCGGAACAGGTTAAAGCCGCAAGATTCAAAGAGTACAGGGAGCTTATCGAGAATTCCTGGCAGGTAGCTGAGCGGGGTTATCTTGATGATATCATTATGCCCCGTGATACCAGAAGGTACATTAACATGGCGCTGGATGTTTTGGAAAATAAGAAAGTAACCAGACGTTGGAAAAAATACTCCAATATTAATCTTTAACCGTTTTTATGTAAATATTTTTCATGTAAAGGTTGACGTTGTAATTATTTACGTATATAATTAAGTCAATGTTGAATCATTACAAAGCAGAAGCCGCCCGCTTCTCACCTTATAGTGCCGGATGGTTACTTATAAGGTTTGCCGTTAATTGATATTCAGTTATGCAAGCGGAGTGGGTTTGTCCGCTTTTATTTTTTGTTAAAATCTCCAGGAGGTGGTGTGTTATTACAAAGGATTTCCGTGTCAATGAAGAGATCAGGGTTAAAGAAGTAAGAATCACAGACTCGGATGGAAATCAATTAGGCATAATGTCTCTGGCAAGTGCTCTGCGCCTGGCTGAAGAAAAAGAAAAGGATCTGGTGGAAATAGCCCCCCAGGCCAAGCCACCAGTATGCCGTCTGGTTGATTATGGTAAATACAAGTACGAGCAAAGCAAACGGGGAAAAGAGGCCAGGAAAAAACAACACATTGTTAATATTAAAGAAGTAAAGCTAAGGCCTAATATTGAAGATCATGACTTTATGGTCAAGGCAAATTCTGCCGCCCGCTTTTTAAAAGAGGGGGACAAGGTAAAAGCCACCATTATGTTCCGGGGGCGGGAAATTGTTCACCCCCGGATGGGGCAGGCACTTTTAGAACGCCTGGCAGAACACGTCAAGGATTTTTCTACGGTGGAAAGGCAAGCCAGGCTGGAAGGGAAAAACATGATCATGATCCTGGCGCCAAAGCAAGAAATTAAGCAGGAACTGAAACAGCAGTAGAAAAGAGGTAATCATCTTGCCGAAAATCAAGACTCACCGCGGCGCGGCTAAACGGCTGAAGAGAACGGCTACCGGCAAAATCAAGGCTTCCCATGCCTTTCACGGTCACCTGCTGGGATATAAGCCGTCCCGGCGCAAACGTAGGTTGCGCAAGTCGTTCCTAATAAGTCCTGCGGATGTTAGAAAAGTACGCCGGTTGTTGCCATCCTGAAATTTTTTAAACAGTACGACGGGGGGGGGGAGATTTTAAATGCCGCGAGCCAAGAGCACTGTAGTGTCCCGCCGGCGACACAAGAAAATCTTAAAGCTGGCCAAGGGATACCGTGGTTCAAAAAGCAAACTGTACAGAATAGCCAAACAGCAGGTTATGAAGTCCCTTGTTTATGCTTACCGGGACCGCAAAGTAAGGGCGCGGAACTTTCGCCGGCTGTGGATTGCACGTATTAATGCCGCCGCGCGGTTAAACGGTCTTTCTTACAGCCGGTTTATGAACGGTCTGCGCAAGGCGGGAGTAAATATAAATCGCAAAATGCTGGCAGAACTGGCAGTAAACGATACAAAAGCGTTTGATCAATTGGTAGAAGTAGCAAAATCCGGCTTCGAATCTTAAGGCGCTTGTGGAGATGATTTCTGGGTGACCGAAATTGTTAATGGGCGGGGGAATGCAGTTCTTGCTGCCCGTGAGCATAAGCCCTTTTTCCGGCGGTTTAGTCCACCGCAGATCCTGGTGGGAGGCTTTGCTATAGTTATCCTGATGGGGGCAGCGTTGCTTTGTCTGCCTTTATCAACAGCCTCAGGCCAGCAGACCGGTTTCCTTACAGCTTTGTTTACGGCTACTTCTGCAGTATGTGTTACCGGTCTGGTAGTGGTAGATACGGGAACCTACTGGTCTATCTTTGGACAGGCGATCATATTGTTTCTGATCCAGGTGGGCGGCCTGGGATTCATGACCACAGCCACCTTTTTCTTTTTGCTGATGGGCCGCCGCATCGGGTTAAAGGAACGCATGCTGATCAGGGAATCTTTAAACCAGTTAAACATGGCCGGGATAGTGAGAATGGTAAAAGCAGTTTTGCTGTTTACCCTTGTCACCGAAGGCGTCTTTACCTTGATTCTTTCCTGGCGGTGGTTTCCGGAACTGGGGTGGCCGCGCTGCTTATGGTTTGGGTTGTTTCACTCCATCTCGGCTTTTAACAACTCCGGTTTTGATGTTTTCGGGCAGTTTCGCAGCCTTACCGGCTATGTTAACGATGTGGTGGTCAATTTTTCGATAACTACCCTGATCATTCTTGGGGGAATCGGTTTTTCTGTAGTTCTGGAAGTATACAACTGGCGCTGCAAGAAGCTGTCGGTACATACCAGGCTGGTAATAATAATAACCGTTCTTTTGATTCTTACCGGTTTTCTTTTTTTTCTTCTCTTAGAATGGTCCAATACTCTTCGTTTTCTTCCATTGCAGGGAAAATTTCTCGCTGCCTACTTTCAATCAGTAGTGCCGCGTACGGCAGGCTTTAATACTGTAGACATCAGTCATCTGCGTTCCGCCACTCAGTTCCTCCTGATTATTTTGATGTTTATCGGCGCTTCTCCTGGTTCCACCGGCGGAGGTATAAAAACTACAACTTTTGGTTTATTGTTAATGGCCGGCTGGTCGCTGGCAGCAGGCAAGGAAGACGTGGAAATATTGAACCGGCGGATTCCCTCCCGGCAGGTGTATAAAGCCCTGTCCGTCTTGCTGCTGGCCATGAGCCTGGTGATTATAATGACTTTGGTATTGAGTGTCACGGAAGAAAGAGATTTTCTGACCACTTTATTTGAAACGGTTTCTGCCTTCGGAACGGTGGGCTTAAGCATGGGCCTCACGCCGCAGCTTACCGACCCGGGGAGGATAGCCATTATATTTACCATGTTTTCCGGGCGTTTAGGGCCTTTGACTCTGACATATGCCCTGGCCCAGCGCCGGCGCAAACCTTTTGTAAGACATCCGGAGGAAAAAATAATAATCGGGTAGGGATAAAATGTGAAACAGTTTGCTGTAATTGGATTGGGCCGCTTTGGTTCCAGTGTTGCAAGAACACTTGCTAAAATGGGCTACGAGGTACTGGCAATAGACGGCGACGAGGAAAGGGTAAACGACATTGCTGAGGATGTTACCTGCGCAGAACAGGTGAACGTGCTGGAGGAGAAGGCTTTAAAGTCTTTGGGTCTGCGGAATTTTGATACGGTTATCGTAGCCATTGGGCAGGAAATAAAGGCCAGCATCCTGGTGACGGTAATGCTTAAGGAAATGGGAGTATCAAGGATAGTAACCAAAGCCATGGACGAATTGCACGGCAGGGTTTTGGAAAAGGTGGGCGCCGATATAGTGGTATTCCCCGAGCGGGATATGGGAGTACGCCTGGCCCACACCCTGGTTTCCCGCAATATCATTGACCAGATTCACCTCTCGTCGGATTACAGTATTGTAGAATTGATTGCCCCCGCCAAATTTGCCGGTGAAACTCTTGAAAGGTTGGCCCTGCGGCAGAAATACGGTGCGACAGTAATGGCCATCCGGCGGGGAGGGGACATCATTATTTCTCCAGGCGCCCGGCAGGTAATTGCCGAGGGCGACGTACTGGTGGTTATCGGCCGCGATGAAAAGCTGGAAAAGCTAGAAGAGTAATTTGGAAGGGTAATAAGGGAGGCTTTCATGCCGGTTACCAGCTTACACAACCCCCAGGTAAAATATTTAAGCCGTCTTGCCCGGCGGCGATTCAGGGAAAGGGAAGGCAAGTTTATTATTGAAGGCAACCTTATGGTAAGGGAAGCCCTGCTGTATAAATGGCCGCTGGAACAACTGATTTATATTCCTTCGTGGGAAAAGAGCAGTCAGGGACAGACAATATTGGCGTTGGCCAGCGCTGCGGGCATTCAGTTGCTGGAAGTGAGCGAGGCGGTTTTTTGTAAACTGGCCGGCACTAAAACGCCACAGGGTGTGCTGGCAGTAGGCAGGTATCAGGAAACGCCGCTGACCCAACTGTTTGACCGGAGTCCTTCCCTGCTGCTGCTGGTAGACGGCGTGCAGGACCCGGGCAACCTTGGTACTATTGTGCGCAGTGCCGATGCTGCCGGCGCTCAGGGAGTTATCCTGCTTAAAGGTACGGTCGATCTATATAACCCGAAAACATTACGGGCCACGATGGGATCATTATTTCATTTGCCTGCGATTGAGGTTTCCCAAGCCGGGGATGTGCTGCGCTTTGCGTCTGCAACGGGCCTGCAGTTGGTGGCGGGCGCTCCTGCAGCGGTGGAAACCCTGAGTTCCTGCGACTTAACTCTTCCCACCATCCTGGCCGTGGGCAATGAATCCAGCGGGTGTTCCGATGAAATTTTAAGACAGGCAAATCACGTGGTAAGTATATCCATGCCCGGGCATGCCGAGTCCTTAAATGCCGCGGTAGCCGCTTCAATCATGCTTTATGAAGCAGTGCGCCAACGTTTATAGTGCAGGTGGGGACGGTTTCTTGCTTGCTCGCTCAATGGAAGTGTTTTTCCAGGCAAGTCAAGAACCGTCTCCACCTGCACTATAAGTTGTCCCATTCAGTTTGATTTCTTGTAGTTCATGCTCTCCATAAATGAATCAATGCGGGCTAACGTAGAACCTTCGTCAAATTCCCGGGCATCGCCCATGTTTCCTTCATAGGCAACCACTGGGATGCCTGCTTTTAAAAGTCCCAGCCGGTTTTCCGGAACTCCCAGGGTGGTTCCTTCGCAACCACGGTTAAATTGTAATATGACGCCATCTGCCTTCCAGTCCTTTACCATGCTGATAAGAACATCGGTTTTAAAATGCATGTCAGCAAAGTTGATGTATATTATCTTGCTTTGATTCCATTCCGCATACACACGTGCAGCCTCTTCCCTAGTCTTAATGGTGATGCCTTTTTTCTGGGGAGTAATGGCGGGTGTAAGCTTGATATGTCCGTCTGGTTGACGTTCAAAATCCCAATTTGCTGTTAAACAGTAAGTATAATATGATCCTATTGAAACTGCGCCATACTCTTCTAAATAACGGAACAATTTTAAAAACGACCATGGTGGCTGGCTATCACTTATTATCCGGGACCGTTCAATTGGAACTGCGGCAATGCCTTCAGCGATCCGCTCTTTTACTTCTGCCAAAACCTCTTCGTAAAAGTCAACAACCTCTTTTGAGGTTTTGTCCAGGGTAGTGTGTACATACAGGGTGAACATGGACTTTTCATCCAGGGGAGCAGGAACTGCCTGGTTAAGATAGCATATTTCCGCCCATAAGGATGTAGTGCGGAATTCATTTAATACTGCTTGAATGAATTTTTCATCATCAAATTTGCGTCCGGTTACTTTTTCCATCCACTCAATGGCTTCCAAACTCTGGTTAGCTACATAATCAATATGGTGTTGTTTTAAATTTTCCTTACCTGCAGCCGTACCTATATCTATGCCGAAATAAGGTATGTTCTCCCATTCTGATACTACCTGATACCATTTACAGTGACTACAGCAGATGCCTGTTGTTAAAGCAAAGTCGGGTTTTGGGAAAGGCCCGCCGTAGACATATTTGTCTAAAAATACAGAACCCCAATAGGCTCGCATGTAAGCGCATAAATCACGGGCATAACCGTGAGCTTCACACGCTTCGAAGCAGTTTACTGCAAACCTAGGATTGCTGGCAGCAATAGAAGCGCCATAAGGCTCACTGGTAAGATTAGCTACATCGTCTCCTAACCCTTTTGTCAAGACATCAAATGACCAGGCACTGCCTGCCCACCGGATACCGCCTTGGTCTTTAATAGTTGCGTAACGCCTGTAAAAACTATCGCGCATTTCTTTGGCTTTATTCCAACATTTCAAAGGTCTGGTTTTATAAAGAGCAGACATTCTTTTTCCCTCCTATACAAATAACTCATCTGCATGGAGCATCTCAAGGAATGCTTCCAGCCGGATTTTAAATTGACCGTATGGAACTGTTACATCGAGTTCAAGGAAATAAGTTGGTATCCCTGCTTCTTCTAGATTTTTTATAATCGTAGGATTGTCGCATTCGTGCGGGTCACAGAATTTTTGCTGTAGTATAATGGCTCCCCGGACATCATATTCTTTAGCCAGCGTCATTATAAAAGGCAACCTGTCTCTTCTTTCGTAATCTTTGGTCGGACAGCGAGGCCGGTCAATATAGCGGTTTGCAATTGCTTGCAGAAGGTCGCTGTCCGGTATTACTTCATTCCAGAAATAGCGGCTTCCAGTACAATGTTCATCGATTACAACAGTAGCGCCCAGATCTTCTATCAATCTAACCAACTCTATATCATCATTTTCACTGCCTACTGTTAACAATCTTACACCAGGTTCATGGACCGGCCGGCTGGGAAGTAATTCCTTTAATTTAGCCAGCATATCATTGTGTTCTTTTTTATCGCTCATCTGACTGGATACTACCAGGTACATTGCTTCTAAGCCTGAAAGAGGCGGGTTATTGTCCTTGCGTAGTTCATATATTTCCCGCAGCAAGCGGCGGTTAGTATTGTATACCTCAATAGCTTCTTTTAGAGCTGCTTCCGTGATTTCTTTACCCGTCCATGCTTCCAGGGAATTTTTAAATTCCTGCAGTTCTGCCCTTAAGTATGGCCTGGCATTATTGTTTTGAACGTGATTGGGCATATACAGGTAGTAAGCATAATCGACTGGAACATGCTTTTTCCAACTATTAAAGGACTGGCGCACATGCAAACAGGATTGAGAAATCATGATACCGTCCAGGTAGTCGTAGCGTCCTTTTAACCCTTGAGCCAGAACATCGCGGCAGAAGGGGCAATACATTCCATGGATATGCATTCCGGTAACATCCTGCGGTTCGTGGCTACCAAGTATTCTGACGGGGAGTATTCCTGCCGCGTACATTAATTCTTCTGGTGCGTAAGTACAGAAATACCCAATTACCTTTCCCTTTGTCACCTCCTTCCATCTTTTGGCATACTCGTGACGGTTTTCGTAAATTTCCTGGAACTTTTCGATCACTTCTTCTTCCCTCCCTAAATTTATGATTTATAATCCTGCTCCAGGATTATATCCTTATCTTATATTTATACCATTGTTGACCCCGGAACCCCAAGAAAATATACTTTAATAGTTGTAAACCTGGTGTGAATGGTAGATAATCGTAGGCGAACGGTTTCCACGAATTTTAATACCGTTCATACCTGTAATACTGCGTTCTGAATATCCGTGCTTGCCGCAAAGGAGAAATGTTAAATAAGTTGAGCAGGCATTGACAAGCCAGTTGTTGTTGGATATAGTATTAAAATACCATGACGAAAAAAAATTGATCTCGTTTTTTCTGAAATATTCCGGATTGGAGAGCTGAAAGGTTGACTTTAGTTTATGTGGACTAAAAAAAGGAGGAATGAACGGTAGGATGCTACCGCGGAGGCTGGTTCGTACCCAATCTATTATTTTTACTTTAATAGGTGACTTTCTGTATTACCGGGGAGGAGAATTCACCGTAGGGAGCATTATTAAAATGTTGCAGCCCTTGGAGTACACTGATCAGGCAATTCGTTCCGCATTGTCCAGAATGTGCGGCAATAAATGGCTTCATAATAAACGGGTAGGGCATAAAAGTTACTACCGGCTTACGAATAAAAGTATAGAAATTTTAGAACGCGGTTACCACCGGATATTTCTTACACGTCAACGTAGTACCGGGTGGAACGGACAGTGGCAGATTCTTGCCTACTCTATTCCTGAGGGCAAGAGAAACCTGCGTGCAAGGCTGCGTAAAGAATTGACCTGGTTGGGTTATGGTCCATTAAGCTATGGCTGCTGGATCTCTCCTTATGATTCTTTTGCCGAGATCCAAAAAGTAGCTGCCTCCTTGGGTATCAGTCAAAACATCCACCTTTTTCGCGCTGATTTTTTAGGACTTGCCAATCAGAAGGAATTGGTGTCCAGATGTTGGAACTTGCGTAAGATTAATGAGACCTATAATGTTTTTTACAAAAAATATTTCTCTAATTTTCAAAATCTGCAACAAAAGCTAATTCTGGATAAACATTTAGATCCAGTGGAGTGTTTTGTGGAGCGGGTTTTGCTGGCACACGAGTATAGAAAGTTCCCTTTTGCGGATCCGGGGCTGCCGCTGGAATTATTGCCTGACGATTGGATAGGTATGAAAGTAATCGACTTTATTAATGAATACAGGGAATGGCTGGCAGAGCCGGCAGACGCTTTTGTAAAACTCTGTTCCGGCAGGTAAAAATCCCCTTCTTAATTCGTAACCTTGATAGCCACTGCCTGGCCACTGCCTGACCACTTCCTGCTTTTTCAGGCGCTCAATATCATTGGGACCAGAGTGCTGTCATTTCGCTCCGGACCACTACCTCTCCTTTTTGATTGGTAGTGGTTACATCAAGAATCACGTACTTGCGCTCTTTTCTGATGAATTTATCTTTTACCCGGGCTATTATCTCAAGACGATCGCCGGGAAGCACAGGTTTAACGAACTCAAATTTTTGCCTGGCATGGATACCTCCCGGAGGAGTTTTGCCTTCTGTTTTATAAGCGAAAATGCTGTAGATGGCTGCGCTGGTAGGGGGTGCGATAATACCTCCGTAGAGTGATTCTTTCGCAGTCTCTTCATCGTTATAAAGTGGGTTTTTGTCTTCTATTGCTTCTGCATATTTGCGTATTGTTTCTTCTGTCATGGTATATTCATAAGGTTTAAACTCGCGTCCTACTACCATGTCATCATAATATATGGTTTTTTCCTGTTCCATGAAAAATTACCTCCTTAGTCCTTAAAGGTTGACCGTGGCTGCTGCTGTTCCTGCTATAACCATAGCGCCTTCTTCGTTAATGCAAGCGACCTCGCAGGTTACAATCCCTTTATTGTCTTTGACCTCTTTGGATTTTATCCTGCCTGTAGTGGTAACATTATCACCCGGTCGAACAGGAGCAAGAAAACTTACTTCCATGTTACTACCGGAATACCAGCCGTCTGCAAAAAAGTTGGCCATCATTTCCGAAATATAACCGAGACTTAACAATCCATGGGCGATTGTTCCTTTGAACATTGTTTTGCTGGCGAACTCCGGGTCGATATGCAAGGGGTTGAAGTCGCCCGAGGCTTGCGCGTATGTGTCGATTGTCTTTTGTGCAACTTTCTTTTGTACCGGTGGAAGTTCAAAACCCACCTCTATTTCGTGGAAGTTTTTCAGGTTCGAAGCGCCTGATGTCATTAAAACAAATCCCTCCTTAGCCTTAATTTTATTTGATTTACTTTGTATTTTATAAGATTCTCATTCTACGCTGGTTCAATTTTTCCTGCCGGTTGTGCCTGCTGAATAAATATAAATATATAATTTTTTATTATTGTTCAGAAGGAAATTAATAAAAATTAGTGAATAATGAAGGGGAGAGAGAAATTTTTTAGCGAAAACAATTGTTAAATATTTACTTAAATGAAGGGGGGATTATGAAACGGCAGAATACAAAACTCTTGCTGATGAACAAAATCGAGAATCCTGGAAAACCGGTTATCGCGGCCGTTAACGGTTTTGCGTTTGGTGGCGGCTTGGAACTGGCAATGGCGCTTGCCAATGAAGATATGAAGGAAGGCATAAAAGCTTTCTTGGAAAAGAGAAAGCCGGTTTATACCGGTTTATAAAGGAAAATAAGTAAAGGATGGTTTTTCATGACTTATGAAACTTTGATTTCAGAAGAAAACGAACACATTTTGACCCTTACACTCAACCGTCCGGAATCGCTTAACTCAATTAATGTTCAGATGACTGTTGAGTTAAACCAGGCAATTGATTATTTTCAAGATAACGAGGATCTGCGGGTACTGGTTATAACCGGAAAGGGAAGAGCATTTTCACCGGGGGGAGATATTAGTGAATCTTTGACGGAAAGTACGGATGAGATGTTCAGGCTGCAGTCATTCCATGATGTTACCAGAAAGCTTTCCAGGTTGACAAAGCCGGTTATTGCTGCTGTTAACGGGCCGGCAATGGGAGTGGCAATGAATTACGCTCTGGCCTGTGATATGATTTATGCTTCCGAGACAGCTAAGTTTTCTGAGGTCTTTATTAATGTAGGCCTGATTTCCAGCGTGGGCGGCACTTATTTGTTGCAGCGGGCATTATCACCGTGCAAGGTGAGGGAAATACTTTTCACGGGCAAGATTATCAGCGCTCAGGAGGCGTATGACCTTGGCCTTGTTAACGCTGTAGTCAAGGCCGAAGAGTTGTTACCGGCAGTTTATGAAGTGGCCAGGGAAGTGGCGGGTAAACCTGCCGAGACTTTGGCCCGCCTGAAGTACTTGTTGGCTTTAAATGCCAACGAAAGCCTGGAGAACTGTCTGTATGCTGAAATGCTTACCCAATTGACTTGTATTCAGTCGGAAGTTCATATAAATTTAGTGCGCAAGTTTTTTAGTAAGGCGAGGTCCTAAAAAAAGTTTTTTGTTTTGTCTTGCAGCAGGAGCGGTTTGCCAACCGTTCCTGTGATACCTTATAATTTTCAGACATAGCCTTAAAAGATGGAATATGTTTTCAAAATATTAAGAGAGGGGGCAAATTAATGAATGAAAATAATTATACTACACAGGAACTCATGGCCGTTGTTTTAGCGAGAGAATTAAATGATGGAGAAGTTGGAGAACCAGCCGCCTATTCCGAGATCCCTATGGCCGCGTGCAAGCTGGCCCGATTGATGCACGCTCCAAATCTTAATTGGTGGTGCAGTGCAACCAGTTTCTTAAATCCCAAGGGGCCCCTTTATCATTCGTCTACTGATTACAGGAATATTGAAGGAGCCGAAGCAGTCCTGGATTTAAATGATGCTCTCTTTTACTCCATTCCCCATTATAATTTTTTCTTTGCCGGAGGTATTCAGGTTGATCAATACGGCAACTTGAATCTAGCGGTGATTGGTGATTATAACCGCCCCCGTTTAAGAGGACCCGGCTGTGCGGGATTATGTTATGTCAGTGCTCTTCCCATCAAGTATTTTATTTATATGACCAGGCACGATAAAATGTCTTTCGTGGAGAAGGTGGACTTTCTTGTGGGGGTAGGTTACCTTAATGGCGGGAAAAGCAGGGAAGAAGCCGGCCTTGTAGCAGGAGGTCCCAGACTGGTGGTTAGTCCTTTGGGAGTTTTTGATTTTGAAGAAGAAACCAAAGCAATGCGCGTAAAATCTCTTCATCCGGGTGTAAGCCTGATCAGGCTGCGTGAGAACACGGGTTTTGATCTGGTTGTTCCTGCCTCCGTAACGGAAACGGTTCCTCCTTCCCGGGAAGAAATGAAGCTGCTCAGGGAAGCTGTTGATCCCTATGGTGTTCTAAGAGAGTAAGGGGTGTAAGGAAATCAGTTATTTGTGAAAGGAGAGACCAAGCGTATGCCGGAGCGAAAGAAAAAGATAGTTTCAATGCGGGAAGCTGTTTCTGAAATAAAGGATGGTTGTTTTTTGGCCATTGGCGGGTTTATGATTCACAACCGTCCAATGGAATTGGTAAGGGAGATTATTCGCAGGAAAGTTAAAGATCTTACGATTTTACCGGTTGCCCCCGGTGGCAGTATTGAAACCGATCTTTTGATTGGCGCGGGATGTGTTAAAAAAATCCTGGCAAATTATGTGGGGGCGGAGTGGCTTGCTCCGATTCTGCCGAATTATCGTAAGAAAATCGAAAACGGTGAAATTGAAGTGATTGATTATGACGACACTCATATTTTCTGCGGTCTTCAGGCGGCAGCAAGGAAGCTGCCCTGTGAGGTTACAAAATCCGGCCTGGGCTCAGATTTATTGAAAGTCAACCCTTATCTTAAGGTATTTAAAGAACCTGTTACCGGTACCGAAATGATTGCCGTTCCTCCTCTTCACCCGGATGTAACTATTATTCATGCCCAACGTTCAGATCCTTATGGGAATATCCAGCATCATGGTTCCGTATTCATGGATAATTTGCTTGCTGCGGCTTCTGAAAAGGTTATTGTTACTGTTGAAGAAGTTATTTCTCACGAAACCATTTTACGGGATCCTTTCCGGACGACAATTCCCTGTCATCTCGTAACGCTTGTAACAAAGGTTCCTTTTGGCTCTCACCCCTGTTCTTCTCATGGTTATTATAACTATGACGAAGAGCATTTAAGGTTATATATAGCAGCGGGTAAAGAGAAGGACACCTTTAATAATTACCTTAATAAATACGTTTACGAACCGGAAGGAATAACCGGTTACCTGGAAAGAGCAGGAGGCGTGGAAAGGATATTCCAGTTGCGCTCTTAGCACTACAGCGTAATTTAAAAGTTAGCGGAGCCATGGGGACGGTTTTAATCGTCTCTTGTAACTTCTTAAAAGACAACAGCAGTATGCAGGACTTTTTGTTGTTGCGTTATAATGCCTGGTTTGTTATAATTCAGGAAGCATTGGATACTAAGAGTTGCTGTATCTATTAAGGAGGTTAGAGGTAATGAAAGAAGTAGTTATTGTCAGTGGCACAAGGACGGCGATTGGTACTTTTGGAGGTTCTTTAAAGGATATACCTGCTGTCAGGCTGGGCAGCCTGGTAATAAAAGAGTCACTAAAACGGGCCGGCCTTAAACCAAAGCCCGGCGGGGAGCTTTTAAGCTTTGCTCCTGAAGTCCTGAAAGGAAATGAACTGGCGGAGCTGGAGAAGTCCTATTACGATTGGGATGCTTCACTGCGTGAGGTTCAGGTTGATGAAGTTATTATGGGTAATGTTCTCCAGAGTGGGCAGGGGCAGAACCCCGCCCGGCAAGCGACTATTTACGCGGGTGTCTCTAAGGAAACAAATGCATTTACTGTAAATAAAGTTTGTGCTTCAGGACTAAAGGCCATTGTCCTGGGGGCGCAGGCAATAATGTTAGGTGAAGCAGATGTGGTAGTGGCCGGCGGAATGGAGAACATGAGCTGTGCTCCCTATATTCTGCCAAGGGCCCGTTGGGGTTACCGGATGGATGTTGACGCTAAGGGAGAATGTGTAGACCTGATGGTATTTGACGGTCTCTGGGAAATATTTTATGGCTATCACATGGGGAATACTGCGGAGAATATTGCAGCCAAATACAGTATTAGCCGTCAGGAGCAGGACGAGTTAGGTCTGCTTAGCCACCAGCGGGCCAGGGCTGCTATAAAAGAAGGCATTTTCAGGCAGGAAATTGTTCCTGTACCTATTCCTCAAAAAAAGGGTGAGCCCGTCATGTTTGATACCGACGAGCGCCCCATGGATACCAGCCTGGATAAAATGGCCAGGCTTTCCCCTGCGTTTCGCAAGGATGGGTCAGTTACTGCCGGCAATTCCTCGGGCCTTAATGATGCGGCTGCCGCCGTGGTACTGATGTCTTCTGATAAAGCCAGGGAATTGGGGATTGAGCCCTTGTTAACCATTAAGTCCTATGCTTCAGGTGGAGTAGACCCGGCTTATATGGGTCTGGGTCCTATCCCGGCGGTAAGGAAAGCGTTCAAGAAAGCAGGGCTTACCATTGGAGACATGGATGTAATTGAGCTCAATGAAGCGTTTGCCTCCCAGGCAATTGCCTGTATGCGGGAACTTGGTATGAGTCTTGATAATACCAACCCGAGCGGGAGCGGCATATCTTTGGGGCATCCTATTGGTTGCACGGGAGCAAGGCTGGTTGTTACTATTATGCATGAGATGAAGCGCAGCAATTTGCAGCATGGTCTTATAACCATGTGCATCGGTGGGGGACAGGGAATGGCCATGATAGTGGAAAGAAAATAGTAGTGGGGTGCATGAAACTTGGCCTGGAATAACATTAAAGTAGAAAAAGAACAGAATATTGCCATCCTCACCATTAACCGTCCTGAAGTTCTAAATGCCTTAAATGGCGAAACCGTAGAGGAAATTGGGGAAGCGATGGAACAAATGGAGACCGACCCGGAGGTAAGGGCTGTTATAATAACCGGTGCTGGTGAGCGGTCTTTTGTAGTGGGGGCAGACATTGCTTTCATGAATAAACTTACGCCTCTTGAGGCCAGAAGTTTTATCCGCCAGGGCCATAAAATACTGAACAGAATTGAAAACTTTCCCAAACCTGTGATTGCGGCAATTAATGGTTTTGCCCTGGGTGGGGGTTGTGAATTGGCCATGTCCTGCGATATTCGGGTTGCCTCGGAGAAGGCAAAGCTGGGTCTGCCTGAAGTTAAGCTGGGAGTAATGCCTGGTTTTGGGGGAACTCAACGCCTGACCAGGCTGGTAAATCCGGGTTTGGCCAAGGAAATCCTGCTTACCGGTGATCAGTGCGATGCACAGACAGCCTGCCGCATCGGTCTGGTGAACCATGTGGCGCCGTCTGGGCAGTTGCTTGACTTCTGCCGGCAAATGGCTGTCCGTATTGCGGTCAACGGGCCCCTGGCTGTTCAGTTAATCAAGGAGGCAGTAAATGAAGGACTGGAAATGGATTTAGATAAGGCTTTGGCTCATGAGGCTGATTTGTTTGGCGTGTTGTATGCTACTGAAGACAGAAAAGAAGGGATGACTGCCTTTCTGGAAAAACGCCAGCCTGTATTTAGAGGATTATAGTTTTTTTATGGTCATATCTTTCCCGGTCTTTTTAGGCTTTAAGGAAAAAAGGAGATGATTCTGGCGTGCTTAAGCCGACAGATGATCAGCAATTTTTCCCTGACCACGACCAGGAACAAGAGGAAAAAAATAAAAGGCCGGTTTTTATCCGTATACTGGCCTTTTTTACTTTATTAGCTTTTATTGGTCTTGTCTTCCTGACGACATGGCCGGACTTGACATTGCCTTCCCTGGACTTTTTATCCCGGTCGAAAGAATTAAGTAAAGATCTACCCGTTAACCAATTAAAACAATATGTGGTTCAGATCAACGTTGTTTCCATGCCGGGCAGGGTTATTGCCGGGCAGAAATCCGGAACCGGTTTTAATATATCGCCGGATGGGACGATTGTAACTAACCGGCATGTACTTTCTGATGCTGTAAGTATAACGGTTACTTTTTCCGGTGGAAAAACCTATCCGGCCAAAAGCTACAAAACCAGCCCGGATCTGGATCTGGCTTTGATTTATCTGGAGGCTGAAGGTTTGCCGGCTGCAACTGTGAACACAGAAAAGAAGGCTAAAGTGGGGGATAAAGTATTCATCATCGGTAATCCGCTGGGTATTGGCAATGTGATCATGGAAGGAGCCATTTCTGCTTTTATAAGAGTTTCCGGTTGTCCGGCGCCCGTTTTTGTAATCGATGCGCCTGTTCATCCCGGGAATAGCGGGAGCCCCGTCTTTGATGAAGACAAAAAGGTTGTTGGCGTAGTGTTCGGCAGTATTCATCAAAAAGATGATCCTGATCATTCTAAACAACAAGGAGTAGCCATACCGGCAGGCGAGATTCTGGAATTCATCAACGGGATAAGCTGAACTGCCGGCGCTTCACAGTAGTTACCATTAATCTGCGTGACCTATCGTATCATTATTAAAATCATCTTGAATTTCTTCACTGCTCTTAGTGCATGTGGTTGACCTGCCGGCATTATGGTCATTTCACCCTCCTTCAAGCGAAGAGGTTGACCGGAGATAAAAATTTCAGCCTCACCGTCAAGAAGATAAACCAGGGCATCGAATGGCGCCGTATGCTCGCTCAAGCCTTGTCCTTCATCAAATGCGAAAAAGGTTACTGTTCCTGTCTTTTTGTCAATTATCGTCCTGCTTACCACAGAACCCTCCTGATAATCAGCCAGATTGATTAGTCTTATCACCTGTGCTGCAAGTTTTTTCGTATCTGCGTGTTCTTTATTGTGCTCCACTATTCTTACCTCCATATTTTGGGTACTTTATTCTTCTTCTACTTCTTGCAGGAGTATGACAAACTCTTCCAGGTTGGGTACCTTAATGCTTTTTTTGAATAAGGATTTCAACACGTCGGTACTGTTTGGCTAAAATTTTTAGGCTGCGGTCATAAATGTCTTTTACCGGCAAAAGTCGTCCGCCCTTTCGTTTTTCTGTTAATTAAATTATATCTCATGGAGGCCTGGCTTAAAAGAAATTTTTTCATGATTTTTTGTGCCTTGAGCACAGCGAGGAATGATTATAAATTTGAACAAATTCCTGTCGAAGCATAGAAGATGTCAGTAAAACGTCGTGACCTGATTAAGAGCAATGGGGACGGGTTCGAGCTTATGGGGTTAAATAAAAAAACACCCCCCTGATTAAGGGGGGGGGCAAAACTGCCCGGGCGCGTCACCTTCACCCGGGCTCTATTTGCTTTGGCCTGCCTCGATAGCCCGGGCAAGTTCGGCAATGCTGGCGGTCAAACCCTCCAGCTTGCCCTCAATGCGCACCAAAAGATAAGCAGCCACCGCAATAGGAAAACCAACATTCCCAACAGCCTGTAAAATATTTTCCACCAGCAAAACCTCCCTAACCGTTTCCTCTTTCTGGAAAATCGTGCTTATTACTTCCCTCTCCCTTTCAGGGAGAGGGTCAGGGTGAGGGTGA
>DFZP01000062.1:12069-31750 GCA_002382125.1 Firmicutes bacterium UBA4053 | reverse complement strand
TGATCTGTCCGGGTGATGGTAGATCTCTTTTCCATAAGTGTGGTATAATAAAATGTTTTATGACTCAAAAAATCCCGGGAGAATGAAAATATGCCTTTTGACGGTTTTGTACTGGCCGCCATCCGCCAGGAGTTGGAAGAAAAAATAACAAGCAGCCGCATCGACCGGATTTACCAGCCCTCGCCCGAATCACTTGTCTTAAACCTGCACCGGTCGAAAGAACGACTGCGCCTGTTTCTATCCGCGCACCCTACCAATGCCCGGATACACCTGCTTTCTCTACCAATGGAAAATCCTTTATCTCCACCCTTATTCTGCATGGTACTTCGCAAACACCTGGAAGGAGGGCGGATCAAGAAGATTGTGCAGCCCGGCCTGGAACGAATATTAATTCTTGAAGTGGAAGCACAGAACGAAGCGGGTGCGGCAACCCTAAAACATCTCATCTGTGAAATCATGGGAAAACACAGTAACATAATACTTATCGAAGCACATACCCGGCAAATCGTTGACGCCTGCCGGCGGTACTCCCATGCTTTAAGCCGTTACCGCGAAGTATTACCGGGACGCACTTATCTCTCGCCGCCTACCCAGAATAAACTGGATCCCCTGAACGTTCAAAAAGAAGAATTTTACCAGGCGCTTCTGACCCGGCCCTTGGATAACCTGCTGGCAGAATGCATGCAAAGTTGCCTTGACGGGCTTAGCCGGACTTTGGGACGGGAAATTGTCTACCGGGCAGGGTTGCCGGCGGAGATGCCACTGGATGAATGCGGGGAGTATGAACTGCACAGGTTATGGCAGGCCCTGCAGGAAATAGCAGTACCTGCCGGACAGAACAAGTTTGACCCCACCCTGATTTTTGATCACAAAGGGAAAACTTTAGAGTTTGCCGCCTGCGATCTCACCTGTTTTACCGGCTTAAACCGGAAAAAGAATACAATGAACGCATTAGTCGATCACTTTTTTCTCGAACAAGAAGCAACTGCAAAGATTGAGAAAGAAAGGCAGTTTCTGCTTAAGCTCTTGCACAAAGAAACCAGCCGGATGACCAGAAAATTAACACTGCAGAACGGGCACCTGAACACAGTTGCCCAGGCGGAAGAATTCAGGATCTATGGAGAATTGCTGATGGCTAACCTGCATCAGGTAAAAAGAGGGCTACCGGAAGTTGCACTTGAAAATTTTTATGACCCGGCCAACCACCCGGTCAACATCCCGTTAAAACCCCAGTTAAGCCCTGTGGAAAACGCTCAAATTTATTTCAAGAAATACACAAAGTCAAAACACGCCTGCAAAATAGCGACAAGTGTCATTGAGCAAGTAGAAAAAGAACTGGCTTACCTGGCAAGCGTTGAAACAGCCCTGCAAATGGCTTCTTTTCGCCAGGAACTGGCGGAAGTCAGAGAAGAACTTACCAGGCAAGGTTATCTACAGGAAAAGATCAAGTCTCAAAAAATCAAAAAGGACCGAGAAACACCACAGCCGCTGGCCTTTACTTTATCAGAAGGGTTTACTGCCCTGGTAGGCAAAACAAACAGGCAAAATGATTACCTGACCATGCGTCTGGCAAAAGACGATGATATCTGGCTGCATACCAAGGATATTCCCGGAGCGCACGTTATCGTCCGCATCGGCCGGCAACCGCTGACACATCTTGCCTTGCAGGAGGCCGCCTGCCTTGCTGCCTACCACAGCCAGGCCAGACAATCCCAAAACGTGCCGGTAGACTATACTTTGCGTAAAAATGTAAATAAACCACGGGGGGCAAAACCAGGATTTGTTATTTATACGGGACAACGCACTATTAACGTAGACCCGGACAAGGAACTGGTAGATCGTATGGCAAAACAAACCGCTACCCCGGATTAATCAGCTTTTTTCTTAACACAGATTGGAGGGTTAAAAGTGGAGGTTTATGCGCTTACAGGCCCAAGCGGCACGGGCAAAAGCCACCGGGCTATCGTTCTTGCTCACAAACTGGATGCAGAAATAATTATCGACGATGGATTAATCATTAAAGATACACAGATCGTGGCAGGGTCTTCTGCTAAGCGCCAGCCGACACGTATCGGAGCCATTAAAACAGCTCTTTTCCTTAATAAAAAGGATGTCGAACAAGCAAGAGCGGTTATTCAACAATTAAACCCCCGAAAAGTACTTATTCTGGCCACATCAGCGCGGATGGCGGAAAGAATCAGGGAAAATCTAAATCTTTCGCCACTGAACAAAATAATTCCTATTGATGAGGTAGCTTCATCCAAGGAAATCCGCAAAGCCCGTATGGTACGCACCCAATTCAGCAAGCACGTTATTCCTGCTCCCACCGTGGAAGTTAAAAAAACTTTTCCCGATATCCTTATCGACCCCCTGCAGGTGTTTTTGCGCCGTAAAAGTTCCGCCGGTAAAAAAAGCTGGTCAGAACAATCTGTAGTACGTCCCTCCTTTACCAGTTTCGGAAAACTCTCTATTGCTCATGGGGCTTTGGTCACCATCATCAGCCGGGCTGCGGAAGAGGTAAACGGTGTAAAAAAAGCCGGCCGGGTACACATCATTCGACAGGAAGAGAATGTGATTCTGGAACTAAGCCCGGTCATTTACTACGGTTGCCACCTGCATGAAGTAAGCCGGGAAATACAACTGGCGGTAAAAAAACGTGTGGAAGAAATGACCGGACTGACAGTCAAAAACGTGAATGTTTTAGTAAAAAACATTTTTCTTTTGCCCAGGAAGTGAGTAATACTACCTGTTTATTCTAATATTAGGACACTTCAGACAAAATAATTTTTATTAACAACTTGCAGGAAAATGTTATTGGCTAACGAAGTAACTTATAATTACAAGGCCAATTTAGAAACCAAAAATACTTATGAAAGGAGGGAATACAACCGTGGCTACTTTAACTGACGGGATGAAGGAATTGATCAACACCAGACAATGTCTTGTTGCTACCGCCAGCAAGGACGGGCGACCCAATATAGGGCCCAAAGGTTCGGTAATGGTAGTGGATGATTCTACCCTGGCTTTTGGTGAAATAGCCGGGAAACAAACCTACTCAAACTTAAAAGAGAATCCTCAAATAGCCATAGCCATTGTTAATCACCAACAAATGTCGGGTTATCGTTTCGTAGGCATTGCGCAACTGGAAGATAACGGTCCACTTTATGACCAGACGGTGGTAATGTTTGAACGTTTAAAACTACCCCGGCCGATAGTAGTAGTAAGAGTTAATGTGGAAGAGATTTATGACCTTTCGGTAAGAAATGCCGGCGGAAGGATTAGCTGAGTTTTACAAGTATCTGCCGTGCTCCGGCCAGGGCGCGGGCCCGGTGGCTAATGCTGTTTTTTACCGCCGGCTCCAGCTGGGAGAAGGTTTTGCCAAATTGAGGAACAAAAAATAAGGGGTCGTAACCGAACCCCCCTTCTCCTTTTGGCTCAATGGCTATCACCCCCTCACAACTGCCCCTGGCAGTATAAACCTGGCCGGCAGGTGTAGCTATCGCTATCACACAACAAAAACGGGCGGTACGTTTTTCGCGGGGGACACCGTTTAACAACCGCAAAAGCTTTTCATTATTGGCCTTGTCATTACTTTCTACCCCCGCAAAACGTGCCGAAAAGATCCCCGGTGCGCCACCCAGATAATCCACCTCCAGGCCGGAATCGTCCCCCATAGCCAGGCAGCATGTGGCAACAGCTACTGTTTTTGCTTTTTTTATGGCATTTTCAGTAAACGTCGCTCCGTCCTCTACTGCTTCCGGCAGGCAGGGATATTCTGCCATGGAAACAACCTCAATATCTAAAGACGCCAACAGTGAAGTTATTTCTCTTATCTTCCCCGGATTGCGGGTGGCCAGTACAAGTCGCAAAAACAATCACCATTCCCTTTCCTATGGCCTATAATTAATAAAGGAAATATGTATCTCCTTCCACAGCCGTTTCTACAGGACGGCCGTAACCTTCCCGGGCCTGGGCACGAAGCAGGGCAAGATCGTATTCCGGAAAAAAATGAGTTATGATCAACTCTTTAACCTTTGCCCGCGCTGCCAATACACCGGCCTGCCGGGCAGTCAGGTGTACATTTTTAAAGATCTCTGCATCTTTATCCAGCCCACTTGCCTCGCACAGAAAAATGCCGGCTTCTTCTGCGAATGCCGCAAGCTCATCAACAGGCGCTGTATCTCCGGAATAAACCAGGTAACCGGAACCTTCTATACCTACTGCGTAACCCTTTATAGCATGGCGGACGGGCAAAAACAATACCTGCACCCGGCCAATTTCACCGCGCCGGACACAGATACCGGAAGGCAATTTCTCTTCAGGAAGGCTCTCGATGGGAATAACCTCAAAGGCATCCTTACAGGCAGCCAGTTCATCAAAAATATAAGCTGGCTCAGAAGGCAGGAACAATTTCACGAACTGGCTGCGCAAGCCGTCCCTTAACGCGCTGCGTGTGGCATGTCGCAGGCAATGCAGGTCCACGTAGTGATCGGGGTGAAGATGGCTGATTATTGATGCCCGTACATCGGCATAATGTATAAACTGCCTTAAACGGCTAAATGTACCGTGACCAGCATCCAACAAAATGTTTGCTCCGCCATCCTGCAACAGATAACCGGAACAGGCTCCACCCGCAGGAGTAAAAGGAGCCCAGCAACCGAGAACAGTTAAGCGCACTTAATGCTCCCCTCCCTAAAACAGTAACAAAGCTTTAAGAATTTTTCACCCGCGCCTGGGCTGCTGCCAGCCGGGCAATGGGTACCCGGAAAGGAGAACAGCTAACATAATTCAGGCCAATCTGGTGGCAGAATTCAATGGAGTCAGGTTCCCCACCGTGTTCACCGCAAATACCGATTTCAAGATCGGGCTTCGTTTTACGGCCCAATTCCACGGTCATTTTCATTAACTTGCCCACCCCGTTACGATCCAGGACAATAAAAGGATCTTCAGGCAAAATCTTTTTATCCACATATTCATGTAAAAACTTGCCTTCTGCATCGTCTCGCGAAAACCCAAAAGTGGTCTGGGTAAGATCATTAGTGCCGAACGAAAAGAATTCTGCCTCCCGCGCTATTTCATCAGCCAGCAGAGCAGCACGAGGCACTTCAATCATGGTGCCTACTGTGTATTCGAACTCAACTCCTGTTTCCCGTTTTACCTCGGAAGCCTCCCTGTCCACCACCTGGCGCAGCATGGCAAGCTCATTCACTTCACCTACCAGGGGAATCTCTACCTCCGGGATAATCCGCCGCCCCTCTTTCAGCAGTTGGACGGTGGCCTGGAAAATGGCCCGCGCCTGCATGGCATATACTTCAGGATAAGTTATCCCTAAACGGCATCCGCGGTGTCCTAACATGGGGTTAAACTCGGAAAGCGCACGTACCTTTTTTAATATCTCTTCCTTCGCTTCGATTTCCTTTGCCTGTCCGCCGGTTAAGCGCAGGCGAGTGATCTCCACCGCCAGTTCTTCCGCATGGGGTAAGAATTCATGCAGCGGTGGGTCCAGCAGCCGGATAGTGACAGGTAAACCCTCCATAGCCTTTAAAATTCCGTAAAAGTCACCCTGCTGCATGGGCAAAAGTTTTTCCAGGGCAACCCCCCGTTCTTTTAAAGTAGTCGCCATGATCATTTCCTGTACTATAGGCAAACGGTCAGGCGCCATAAACATATGCTCGGTACGGGTAAGACCGATGCCCTCTGCCCCAAATTCCCTGGCCTTAGCTGCATCTGCCGGAGTATCAGCATTAGCGCGCACGCCCAGGGTGCGGATTTCATCAGCCCATTCCAGCAACTGTTGGAATTCCCTGGAAATCTCGGGATCTATCAAGGGTACCTGGCCCAGCACCACCTGGCCGGCGGTTCCATCAACAGAAATAAGATCACCTTTTTTAACCACCAGGTTATTTATTCTAAATTCCCCGGCCCCGTAATCAATTCGAATTGCCTCACACCCGCAAACACAAGGTTTCCCCATCCCACGGGCAACCACTGCAGCATGACTGGTCATACCCCCCCGCGAGGTAAGGATTCCCTGGGCGGCAACAATCCCATGAATGTCGTCGGGAGTGGTTTCGGTACGCACCAGGATAATCTTTTCGTCATCATTGCCCATTTTTTCAGCTTCGTCAGGATCAAAAACCACCTTGCCGCTCGCCGCGCCGGGAGAAGCAGGCAAGCCTTTGGCAATTACCTCCAGCTTGGCGGTAGGATCGATGCGGCGGTGCAAAAGGTGATCCAGGTGCGCCGGTTCCACCCGCAGAACCGCTTCCTCTTTAGTAATCAAACCCTCGTTAACCATATCCACTGCGATTTTAATGGCTGCCTGTGCGGTGCGTTTGCCGTTGCGGGTTTGAAGCATGTACAGCTTGCCCCGTTCAACGGTAAATTCAACGTCCTGCATATTACGGTAATGTTTATCCAGCAGCTTGCATGTCTGTGCAAACTGATTATAAACTTCCAGCATGCCTTCCTTTAATCTGGAAATAGGCATGGGTGTGCGGATTCCGGCTACAACATCCTCACCCTGAGCGTTAACCAGGTACTCCCCGTACAACTCTTTTTCTCCCGTTGAAGGATTGCGTGTAAAAGCCACGCCCGTTGCACAATCTTCACCAAGGTTACCGAATACCATCATTTGTATATTAACTGCCGTTCCCAAGTCATCCGGAATTTTATTAATCCTGCGGTAAACAATAGCCCGATCATTATTCCAGGAATTAAAAACTGCATAGATGGACATGAAAAGTTGCTCCATCGGGTCTTGCGTAAAGGAACGGCCAGTTTCTTGCTCGATCAATTTTTTATACTCTGCCACTACCTCCCGCCAGTCTTCGGCGTTGAGCGAATGGTCGTGTTTTACTCCCCGTTTTTCCTTTTGTCCTTCCAGTATGTGTTCAAATTTTTGATGTTCAATACCCAGCACTACATCACCAAACATATTTAAAAATCGCCGGTAGCAATCCTGGGCAAAGCGTTCATTGCCAGTCAACCGGGCCAGTCCTTCCACTGTCTGATCATTTAAGCCCAGATTAAGTACCGTGTCCATCATACCCGGCATGGAAAAGACAGCGCCGGAGCGTACACTCACCAGCAAAGGATTGGAAGGATCAGAAAACTTCTTGCCGGTCTTTTGTTCCAGAACCTTCATTTTTTCACGGACCTGGTCCTCCATGCCAGGTGGAAACTTTTTCTCCTGGCGATAAAACTCTATACACGTCTGGGTGGTAATAATCAATCCCGGCGGAACAGGCAAACCAATGTTGGTCATTTCCGACAGGTTTGCCCCTTTACCGCCAAGTAATCCTTTCATGTCCGCCCGGCCCTCTTCAAAGAGATACACATACTTCTTGCTTGACATGCCTTTCCCCCCTGTAGTAAATTTCCAGCGCCTTGCTGGCTGTTTCTTCCACTGCCTTGTTGGTTGCGTCGATCACCTTACAGTTTAATTTCTGCATAATGCCTTCGGCATATTCCAATTCTTTTAAAATTCGCTCCATGCTGGCGTAATCCGCACTTGCCGTCAACCCCAGCGTTTTCAGTCGTTCCCGGCGAATCTGATAAAGCTGCTGCGGTTGAATTGTCAAGCCGATGAGCCTGTGGGGTGGCAGTTTATATATTTCCTCCGGCGGTATTACCTCAGGAACCAAAGGTACATTGGCTGCTTTAATCCTTTTATGGGCCAGATACATACACAAGGGAGTTTTGGATGTCCGGCTGATACCGATAATGACAATATCCGCCTTAAGTACACCACGCGGATCCTTTCCGTCATCGTATTTCACGGCAAACTCAATGGCTTCCACCTTGCGAAAATATTCTTCATCCACCTTGTGCACAAGGCCCGGTTCCCTCCTTGGTTGCTTACCTTCTATTTTGCTCAAGGCTTCCAGCATGGGGGTCATAACATCTACAGCAGGTATTCCATATTTGCGAGCCTCTTTTTCCAGCGCCTCTCTTAAACCGGGCAAAACCAGGGTGTAAACAATAATGCAGGGAAAAACACTGGCTTCTGCTACAATTTCCGGAATTTCATCCGGGTTGTTTACATAAGGGACCTTGTGAATGTCTGCCTGCCCGGAGCTAAACTGGCTGGCTGCAGCCAGAGCTACCAGTTCGGCTGTTTCTCCAATGGAGTCCGAGATTATATAAATGACCGGCCGGGTCTTAAACTCAATAGTCAAAGGATATCTTCCTCCTTACTTCTATTCTCCCAATTCGACAAACAAACGGGTAATGTTTGTTTTTGACAAACGGCCAATTATTTCCATCCCCTGTTCACTGCTGTTATTAACCGGCCTGCGCACCACCGGAACAGCGTCCACCTCGTGTGCGATCAGCTTTTTGGCGGCCACCCAGACGGACTCCCCCGGCTCAACGGTAATTATATTAGGCATCCGGGTCATTATTACTCCCACCGGCAGTTTTTGAATGTCCCGGCCTCCCAGCATGCTTTTAAGCAAGTCCTTGCGAGAAACAACCCCCTCTAAGAGTCCTCCTTCTTTTACTATAAACAATGTGCCCACATCCTCAAGGAAGATGGTTACCACTGCGTCATATACCGAGCAATGCTCAGAGACCACCACCGGTACAGACTTTACATCCGTCACTTTAATCTGATGCAACCTCTCGGCTATAACCCGGTCGAGGTTTTTCCCACTATAGAAATAACCTACCCGCGGCCGCGCGCCTAGTAAGCCAATCATAGTAAGAACAGCCATATCGGGACGCAAAGTCGCCCTGGTTAAGGAAAGAAGCTCAGCAATCTGTTCTCCTGTAATTGGGCTGTTCTTTTTTACTATCTCTAAAATAGCTTCCTGCCGCCTGGTAAGTTCCATTTCTCACCGTTCCTTGAACACAATAAAACAATTATGTTATACTAATTATCCTTCTTTATCGAATTATATATATATCACTTCCGGATTTTTTTGTCAATAGCCCAATTAATTATAGGGAAGGACAGGATTCACCGGCCCGTCCTTCCCCTATTTTCATGCAGCCTTTTTCTAAAATAGCCGTTCTTGCGAAAACGCAGCTCTTATTTCTGATTTTCAGTTACAGCCAGATGATTCCGCCGTAGACATCGCGCATGGTCACCAGGTCGTTTAAATCCACATCATTATATATCTTCTTCATCATTTAGACCAGCGCGTCCCTCCAACATTTCGGGCTCGTCAGCAGACTGAAAATCATCATCATTGATAAACACGACTTCGTCACAATTGGGACAGCTAACTTTAACCACGTCATCCTTCGATAATACTCCAGGATCAAAGCAAACTATTTCACCACAACCCGGACACTTTATTTCTACATAATCAGTATCATCGAATGTGTCGCACTGTTCTTCATAAAAACGATCTTCGAGAAGGGAAAGATCTTCGTCGACACTTTCCACATAGTCTTCCAGATGATCATGTACCTTCTCCAGTTCTTCAAAAGAATTGGCGAAATCATCCAGAACACCAATGATGCTTTGGAATAACTGACCTTCCCTGGAATTCTGGTCCAGGTTCATTCCTGCTAACAGCCCTTGCAGATAGGCTACTTTCGACTTTAGCTCGCTCATTCCACATAACTCCCCTCGGTAATTTAGCAATGCTGCTTGTTTGGACCTTAATAGTATTTCTCTTGGTCAGGGGCCTTAAACGGTTGTCCTTAAAATCTATGCCCGCTTTAAATATTGTCCCGTCCTGGTGTCAATTTGCAGTACATCTCCAACGTTAATAAAGAAAGGCACCTGGACTACATAACCGGTTTCCAGGGTTGCCGGCTTGGATCCGCCGGAAGCAGTATCTCCCTTGATTCCCGGTGCGGTTTCGACAACCTTGAGTTCAACAAAATTCGGGAGATCAATACCGATGGACTTGCCCTGAAACATGAGCAAATTTATAGTTGTGTTTTCTTTCATAAATTTTATAGCATCACCCAATTCATTTTTTGTCAGGGATATTTGTTCGTAAGTTTCCATGTCCATGAAGTAAAAATCGTTACCGTCATTGTAGAGATATTGGAACCCTTTGCGTTCAATATGTGCCCGGGGGATTTTTTCGCCGGCATTAAAGGTTCGTTCAATTACTGCCCCAGTGCGCAAGTTCTTAATCTTGGAACGCACAAAGGCGGATCCCTTGCCGGGCTTTACATGCTGGAAATCAATCACCTGATAAACTTCACCATCTAAGTTGATGGTTAAACCGGTACGAAAATCGTTAGTAGAGATCAAGGTTTTCGCCTCCCAAGCACCTAAAAATAGTTCAAAAGATAATTATAAAATTAACCATGACAGTTTCTCCGTAAGAAACTTTCTCTGTGATCTTAAGTGTCCTCTGTGGTTTAAAACATTATACTATACAACTCCACAGGTTACCAGGTAATCCCTGGGCGCACGGGTAAGCAGCCGGAAACCCTCTTCTTCCAGCAGGACCATATCTTCTATCCGTACCCCACCCCAACCGGGCAGGTAAATCCCAGGCTCCACAGTCAAAACCATACCCGCCTTAAGAATGGTTTCGTCCTTTTTAGATAGTTGGGGCCCTTCGTGTACTGTCAACCCAACTCCATGACCGCTGCTGTGGCGAAAGTTTTCGCTATAATTGTAGTCTCCGATTACCCGGCGGACCGCCTCATCTACCTCACAGGCTTTTACTCCCGCCCGGATTGAGGCCAGTCCTGCCTTCTGCGCTTCCAATACGATACGGTAAATTTGTTCCTGCCTGGCTGCAGGCGAACCCAGGGATACCGTCCGTGTAAAGTCGGAGCAATAACCTTCGTATTCGCACCCGTAATCCAGGGTTACCAGTTCCCCCTCCTGCAATGTTTTGTTTGAAGCTACTCCGTGAGGCATGGCCCCCCGCGGACCCGAGGCAACTATAAATTCAAAAGAAGCTTTTCTTGCCCCTCTGCGGCGCATAAAGAATTCCACTTCCAGAGCTATTTCCCGTTCAGTTACACCCGGCCGGATAAAATCTACAACATGCTGGAAAGCCTGGTCGGCCAACTCTGCCGCTTTTTTTATGATTTCCACTTCGGCTTCTTCTTTTGTCTGTCTTAATTCTTCTACCACCCCTGCTAAAGGTACAAGCATGATTGCCTGCAGCCTGTCCTCTAATTCTTTAAATTGTTTATGAGTAAGAAAATTATCCTCATACCCCAGGCGCAATATTTTCCACTCAGGTAAATAATCTACGACTGAATCAAACGTTGAATCTTTTATTTCCCTGATTTCCCAACCGGGACACTCCTGCTTAGCCTGCTCGAAATAGCGAAAATCGGCCAAAAAATAAATATTTTGTCTGGCAACTACCAGTGCGCCGGCAGTACCTGTAAACCCGCTTAAATACCTGCGGTTTTCGGGCTGCATGACCAGCAGGGCATCTACGTCTTTGTGCCGCAATTTCTCCTGCAAGTGTTCAACCCTTGCTGACACCTTTCCCCCTCCATTTTTCTACCAGTTTCACTGCTGCCCTTAAGCCCAGGAGATAGCTCTCCACACCCATGCCGGTGATTTGCCCTGCCGCTGCCGGAGCAATCACAGAATGACGGCGGAATTCTTCACGGGCATAAATATTTGAGAGATGCACTTCGATGACCGGGATGGAAATTGCTGCCACAGCATCAGTTAAGGCAAGGCTGTAATGTGTAAAGGCGCCGGGGTTGAATACCACTGCTTCAGCGTCATGAGCGGCCTGGTGCAGCCAGCTTACCAGGTCACCTTCGTAATTGGACTGGCGGCACTCCACCTCTACGTTGAGTTCCGCTGCCAGTTCCACTAAAAGCAAGTTGATTTCTTCCAGGGTACAGGCGCCATAAATCCCGGGTTCACGCTTACCAAGCAGGTTTAAATTTGGTCCATGCAAAACTACAATTTTCAAAAAAGGCATCATCCTTTCTTCTACTGGCCGCTTACAACCATTTGAGCAACACGTATGGTAGGCGAGCCCTGACTGCCAAAGAACTGGAGATCGTTGCCCACCCCATCAACATGGCGCAGCAACTCCTGAATATTACCGGCTATGGCAATTCCCCGCACAGGCCGGGTAAGCTCTCCATTTTCAATTAAAATTCCTGTTGCCCCGACTGAAAAGTCGCCGGAGATGGGATTGGCGGTATGCATGCCGATAACTTCCGTAATATAAACTCCGCTGCTTGTGGACTGAACAAGTTTGTCTGCAGACAAATTGCCGGGCTGGATGAAAAAATTGGTGACGCCAACTTCCGGAGTGCTTTTATAAGAAGCACGTGTGCCGTTGCCGGTAGAACTCACCCCGTCCCTGGTTGCAGTGTACGTGTTGTGCAAAAACCCCTGGAGGATCCCGTCCCTGATCAATACTGTACGGGATGCCGGCACACCCTCACCATCAAACGGGGCTGAAGCTAAGCCACCGGGCAAAATGCCGTCGTCTATTATGTTCACCATCTCTGAAGCCACCAACTGGCCCACTTTTCCCCTGAAAAGAGAACGGCCTTTTTGAACCGCCTCAGCAGTTAGCGCCGGTCCTAAAAGACCAAGGAAACCCGCAGCCACGAAGGGGTCTAATAATATTGCCGTCTTACGGGTGGAAACCGGTTTTGCGCCCAGCATACGCA
The DNA here is from genome assembly GCA_002382125.1 of Firmicutes bacterium UBA4053. Lineage (GTDB taxonomy): Bacteria > Bacillota > Desulfotomaculia > Desulfotomaculales > Nap2-2B > UBA4053. Next base: position 19,168 of record DFZP01000062.1, on the reverse strand, counting down.
CCGCCCGGCGTGCGGCCTGTTGTCCGGTTTTTACAGCGTCCAATTCGTTAAAGCGCAAGCGATAATCCAAAGCAAATCCCGTTTGCTGATCTTCCCCCTCTCCGGCTACCAGTGCCAGATAAACGCCACAATAAGTTGCCTGGTATGCGACCCTTAACCCCTTGCTGTTTACCATCGTCACCATGGCCTGAAGATCCTGGTAGTTCGAGCTTTCGATTATCTTTACCCGTGGGTCGAAAGCACGTGCCGCTTCCTCCATCGTCCTTGCCAGGTCAATTTTATCTTCTACCGGAGTTTCCAGAATAACCGGATCAAAGAGATTCAGTTCCGAATAAGAAGAAGAGGGAGAAGGGAGTATGCGGTAAGGGTCAGTTGCAGTTTCGCGGGCATTGGCTACTGCCTGTTTAACAATATCTTGCAAGGAATCCTGTCCCAAGTCAGAAGTAAAGGCAAACCCTGTCTTGCCGGCCATCATGATTCGTAGGCCCAATCCCCTATCCCGGGCTACTTTCAGGGTTTCTACCCGGTCGTCGCGTACTTCAACGAATAATTCCCGGCTGTTACTTAAATATGTCTCAGCTTCCGCAGCCCCCGCTGTTCTCGTCCATTTACATACGGACTCAGCTATGTTTAGAAAATCCTTTTCTTCCAACACTGCTTTTCTTTGCTCCTTTCTATCATAAATAGTATTATTCAATGAAATAAGGCATATTCCTTTTTTGACCAAACAAAAACTGCCGGCCGGCAGTTTTGTTTATAGATAATTTTTGCTTTTGTGATTAAAAAACCTATTATACCGCGGCTGTTCAGTATATACTTAAACCAAAAAAACTTGGACGGTGGTTTATTATGCCTATAATCTGGTTTATTTTCGTAATTTTACTGTTTCCCCTTTTAATTGCCATTCTTTTTTTCCAGGTGGCTACCTTTTCCTTTACCAGGCTGGGCCTTTCTCCCCAGGGAGCGGTCTTGCTCTTCAGCATGTGCCTGCTGGGGGGAATTATCAACATCCCCGTTTCACGGCAGCGGTTTGCCATTGAAAAAGAGCGCCCTTTCTTCCTCCCCTTTCTTTTTTACTACCCGCCCCAAACCCGGGAACAGGTGATTGCCGTCAACCTTGGCGGCGCAGTTATCCCCGTACTCTTCAGCATATACCTTTTGGGGCGGGTACCCTTATTCCCCACCCTGGTAGTCACGGCAATCGTCACAGTAACTGCTAAGGCACTTGCCCGGCCTGTTCCCGGCGTGGGTATTTCTTTGCCGGCCTTTATTCCCCCGCTGGTCGCCGTCGCGGCGACCCTGCTCCTGGTCAGGGAGAACGCTGCTCCGGTGGCCTACATTGCCGGCGTCTTCGGCACCCTGCTCGGGGCCGACCTGCTCAACCTGCACCGCTTCCGGAACCTGGGCGCGCACGTGTTAAGCATCGGGGGCGCCGGGGTGTTTGATGGAATTTTTCTTGTCGGCCTGGTGGCCGCGTTGCTGGCGTAATCGATTATTTTTATGGTAAAATATTAAGAGATTAATTTTGGAAGAAATTTAAACAAAATGAAGATGAGAGGCAAAAAATTATGGAAGGCATATTCAGCGTCATTTTAAATTGGGATGAAGAAAAAAAGGTTTATGTAGCTACCGTTCCTACTTTGCCCGGTTGTGTTGCGCAAGGCCATACCAAGGAAGAAGCGTCGGAACGTATCCAAGAGGCAATAGAAGGCTATCAGGAATTGCTTAAAATCGATGGAATTATTATACCTGTTCCGGAAGGGTGCTGAGGTTAGTATTCATGCCGTAGTTACGGCGCCAGGAGAGATGCGAAAGATGAAAATCGCCTGCGAAGAAATTGTTGATATGAAGTTGAATGATTTCCTGCCACTGGCGGCAAAAGAGAGTCTTCCTGCAGCAGTTAATGATCAAGAGAAGGCTTTATTGGTTGTCATCGACATGCAGAATGATTTCATGGATGATGGCGCTTTGCCTGTTCCCGGCGCATACGAAGATGTTAAAAGATTGACAAAATGGATGTACAACAATATGCTCAAAATTACTAAAATCGCCGTATCTTTAGATACACACATACCTCACCAGATTTTTCACCCTTGCTGGTGGGTCGATGAAAATGGAACTAATCCTCCCCCATTTACGCCAATTACTCTTGATGATCTCGATAGAGGTAAATGGAGAGCAGTATTAAATCCGGAAGATTCGAGAGATTATGTAACAGGTTTAAAGACAAAAGGACTATCTGTTCTTTTAGTTTGGCCTTATCATTGCATTCAAGGCACTCACGGCGCGGCTTTAGAAGCGCAATTCGCCAACATGCTTTACTTCCATGAGGTTGCAAAAAGATCTGTTCCCATTCACCTGGTTAAAGGGACTGATCCTTTGAGTGAAATGTATGGGATAATAAAACCCGAATATGACAAGAAAAATTTCGTTAACACCGCCTTTCTCAATCTGTTTGAAATATATGATAAAATTGTCGTTGCCGGTCAGGCTAAAACTCATTGTGTCTTCAGATCGGTTCAGCAGATCCTTGAACACTACCAGGACCGGCCAGATATCCTTAAGAAGTTTTATATTCTTGAGGATTGCATGAGTTCTATCCCCGGTTTTAATGTAGATCGGGAGTTTGCACAATTTGAAGGCGGTTATCAAGTGCATCTGGTAAAATCAACTCAGTTTGAATTATGATTTTAAGGGTTTGCGATTGTTACATATTACCATATAAAGTAACTACTCAGGCACCAACGTAATAGTTATAAGTATCACCGGGAGCAAAAGGCATGCCATGGCGGGCATCGCGGATTGCCCCCAATACCGGGACAGAATTCTTCTTAACAAAAAAGCGTCCCGACTGACCCAAAGAATCCGCCCGGAAACTTCGTTAGGTGTCTGTTCTATTCTTTTCTCCAGCTTGAATTTCTACCACAACCTTCGCTTTACTGTTCTGTCTTTCCGGTTGCTATAAATGTTCGGATCTGCTTTCGATAAGCCAACTTCCCAAAAAAGTAAAGGAGAATAGAACCGCCGGTTATCTCCGGTACATAACCCCATGGATTTGTCAAAAGACTGCTCACCCACTGCCAGAACCAGCCCTCCGGGTTGCCTTTTGGGAAACTCCAGCCGTAAAAAGGCCAGAAGTAAGTTCCCGGAAAGCGCCATAAGCCGTCTAATATATGGTGGACAAAAATGCCCCCCGCAAGCACCAATACCCCCGGCCTTTTATGCTTAACCCAAAAGAATATCCCTGTCCCTATAAGGAGCAATAAAAAAATGAGCGTATGCGCGTAGATGCGCCCGTTACCAAGAGTGGCTTTGAAAACTAGGCCGCCCAGGGGCTTATCGATGATGTCGGGGAGCATGGAACCCAACAACACCAAACGGTAATCTATTGATTCGGAAAATCTTTTCTTCCCTTGAAAGAACATCTCAAAAGCTTGAGTAACAGCAAGGGTTATTCCCAGGTGGCCGAAAAGAAGCATAATTTGTGATCCCTTTATCTTGAAATATTATGTACCACATCTGTTGTAATCCGCCAGAATCTACCACCGCATAGCTCTTGCAAATTACTCCGCCTGTTCACTTAAGGTCCGTCAGTTCCGATCGAAAGTCCAGGTAGGGTCGGTTAGCGGAGAGTATACACTGCTTTAAGAGCGCTTATTTATATTTTACTGAAGAGCCCTGGCAATACTTTGTTCAATGATGACTTGGGCTTCTTCTTTGGTGTTGGCAGCAAACAACTCTTTCATAAAGTTATCCAGAATTTCCAGGGTAGGTATTTGCTTTTCCTGGGAATTTGATTATCTTCCGGTCACGGGATTGCCTTCTTTCGAATCCGGGCCTTATCTTGTCCAAAAAGCAACCCACCTTAAATAACACCTGTTTTCCATAATTCGACACCACACAAAGAAAATCCTACCAGTCACAGGCTGTTGGGAATGTTTGTTTTCCTATCGCGGTGGCTGCTTATCTTTTGGTGCGCATTGAAGCGAAATTATCCGGGCTGACCGCCAGCATCGCCGAACTGGCCCGGGTTATCGCTGCGGGCCACGTCAAGTAAGACCCTGTCTGCGAGCGAACTCGCTCAGGCAGGTGAACGCGTTCAGTCGGTGCTCCGTGCCCCCCTTTATCATGAGGGGTATTTTAAAAATTAACTAATTGCATGCTTTTCCACCCGGCTTAGTTTTTCAAAAAGAATACTTTCCAGCTTCTGGCTGGCCTTCCAATGGCGCTCTTTCAATGATGGCCCGGGCATCGTCCAGCGAACCGGCTGTGTAGATTTTATTCATAATTTTAGCCAGTATCTCCAAATTAGTATACTGTGCAACTTTTTTCTGCAAATCCAGGGAAACCTCCCCGAACCGTGCTTCCAGGTACTTGCAGATGGCCTCTTGAGCCATTTCAGTTCTGCCTTCCGCCCTAGCCCCTTCCATCATGACCAGTTCGTCACGCAACGCCTTTTCCCGCAACTCGTAGAGCCTGCGCTCCCGCTCGCTGCGCCAGAAAGCTTCCTCGATGGTCAGCGCCTTTTTAATGGCCGGGTTTTCCATCGCAATTGCCTCCATTTCTTCTCCTTCCAAGTTGTTCAGGTACATCAGCCAGGCTTCCAGTGCTTCTTTTGGCCGCCGGTTTAGTTTTTTTATTTTGCTCAGTTCCAAAAAGTGGATTTCCAAATCGTCGGTGAGTAATATTTCTGTTTCGTCCTCCCGAACGTGAAATATATAGCGATAACGCTCTTCATCAGGAAACCAGCGAAAGTCCAGGATATTGATGGTAATGGTCTTACGCAACTCAATGAATTTTTGACCGGCACCCAACTGGTTCTGGTAAAGCCGTGCCCAGTAAAACAGAGTCCGTCGGTCAATGTCGTATTTGTTGGTTACCTGGACTTCGATGTTAATCAGGGTCCCGGAAGCTGTTCTGGCCAGTACGTCCAGCCGGGCACCCCGGTCTAAAAGGTATTCGGGGTCCAGTTCCCGATCCAGCAGTTCTACGGCAGTTAACTCTTTACCGGGCGGGGATTTAAGCACGGCGTTAAGAAAACCCAGCAGGGCTTCTTTGCCTTCTTCTGATCCCAGGATGCGTTTAAAGGCGTAGTCATTAGTCCGGTTGATCCCTTTTACCGTTGAAAATTGGCGCCTGCTGGGTTGCTGGACCGCACCCTTTTCCTGATCTTCTTTGGTCAAATATGTCACCTCTCCTCCGATGGTTTTATTATACGTTTTTAATGCTGCAAAGACAATAATCTTTTTGTATATTTCAGGAAGAAAGCGAGCACACTAAAAATAGATACGCAAAGTGCAAAGGAGGAAACTTTAAAGATGGATTTTAGACAATTTAATTCAGATTGGGAAAGCTGGAAGCGTTTTTTGGGCCAGGCCGTGGAATTTGCCGAAGAACTGGGCGTAAGCAGGGATTGCATTGCTTCTTTGGCCCAGCAGGCTGGTGAAGCGCTGGCCGAAAATGTAACTCCGAATAATCCGGAACAAAAAACAATGAAAGAATTGTGGTCGGTGGCAGATGACAGGGAAAAGCACGTGCTCGCCACCCTGATGACCAGGCTGGTGAGTAGCAAACCGGATAGCCCCTCGCTGTATTGAACAACATGCAGATTTAAAGACGGCGAATTTTTCCGTTATGGTTGCCGTGACTGGTGCCGCCTACTACCAGTTCTTTGATGGCCATGGTTGGCTGGGCATCGCTTACCGGTACCCCCTGGCCATCTTTGCCGCAGGTGCCGATTGCAAAACCCAGGTCCCGCCCTATCATCTCCACTATCTTTAAAACTTCCGGGCCGTTGCCTGTCAGTGTGGCCCCACGTACCATCGGGCCTATCTGGCCGTCCGTAATCAGGTAGCTCTCAGCTACGTCAAAGACAAAATCACCCGTAGTGGTATTGACCTGTCCGCCCCCCATCTTTTTTACCAGTAATCCCTTTTTTGTCTGCCTGATGATTTTTTCCGGATCCATCTTCCCTGGGGCGATAAACGTGTTGCCCATGCGGGGAATAGGTTTGTGCTGATAAGACTCCCGTCTTCCGTGGCCGTTGGATTGTTTGCCTTCCTTGCCGGCCGTTAACCTGTCGTACATATAATCGCTTAAGATTCCGTTCTCAATAAGGGTTACTTTAGACGATGGCACTCCTTCGTCATCAAAGCGGTATGAACCATAACGGTCAGGCATGGTGGCGTCATCGATCACTGTTACCTCCCCGGATGCTACCTGCTGCCCCCTCTTGCCTGTATAAACGGACAGTTTCTTTTGAACCAGGTCTGCTTCCAGACCGTGACCGCATGCTTCATGCACCATGGTGCCTCCGGCTTCCCCGGCTATCACCACAGGCATCCTGCCGGCCGGCGCCGGCTTGGCCCGCAGCATCTCGATTGCCCTCTTACCTGCCGCCCTGCCCATATCCTCAGGAGGAAACCGTTTAAAAAGCTCGAATCCCGCCAGGCTGCCCGCCGCTTCATATCCCGTCTGGATAACCTCGCCTTCCCCGGCTACTGCGTGAACCGTCAGGCGGGTACGAATCCGCTCATCTTCCACGTAGTCACCCGTACTGTTGGCTATTGTCACTTGTTGGATCATGTCTGCAAAACTAACCATTACCTGCTTGATTAGCTCTTTATCTACCTCCCGTGTTGCCCTGTCGGCTGCTTCTACCACAGCAACCTTGCGCGCGGCATCAACTTCATCCGGGCGTTCCATAAAATTAAAGTCAACGGCAGGTTTTAATTTGCGCAGGTCGAAATTATATTCCTTTTTCGGGGCCTGCACGGCACGGCTGACTGCCCGGGCGATTTCCAGAAGGCTCTCCTTACTGAGATCATTGGTGTAAGCATAAGCAGTTGTATCATCTGCCAGAACACGTATACCCGCTCCGGTCTCAATACCGGAGTGAACCCTTTCGATTTTGCCGCCCTCAGCCCCGATACCGGTAGACATTTTTTTCTCCACGAAAATGTCGGCAAAATCACCGCCGTTGGCGAGGGCAAGATCCAGGACTGTTTTGAGAGTCTGCTTATCTATCAAATCAAAACACCTCTTCTTTTAAGAATTTGGTTTCATATAGTATTCCTAATTGGGGACATTCCTGTCACCA
>DFZP01000062.1:0-12050 GCA_002382125.1 Firmicutes bacterium UBA4053 | reverse complement strand
CAGCAGGTGTGTCCCCGTACCTTATAACAAAAAGTGCAAAATAGCCTCCTCATACGGCGAACGAACCCCCCTGCCCCCCCTTGTCAGGGGGGAGGCAAAAAGTGCAAAATAGCTTCCTCTACCCTTGAAATAGAAATGCAGGTATCCCGGCAAGGTCCGTAGGGGCGCTCGTTAGTTACGCCCAGCACAGGAAGAAAACAGGCATCCTGTATGCCGCTGGTCAGATCGCGCTCGCAGGCTATGGCTACAATGGCATGCGGCCGGTATTCTTCAACATATTTTCTGGCCAGGGTGCCGCCGGTAGCAACTCCTATATGAACGTGGTACTTGTCCCGTAAAGAGAGCAGTTCATCTATGTAACAATTGCCGCATCTATGGCAGTTGTTAATATCAACTGTAATTTTATGAGGACATTTGGTCCACTGTAAACAATGGGGAACAAGTAAAAGTATCTCCTCTGGCTTTACCTTTATGCATCTGGTTCGAACAAGTTGATTATTTACTTCGATGAAGGAGTTTCTTATCCTGTCGACATTGATGTGCAAAAGACGACCCAGTGTCAGGGCTGCAGGAAAAAAGGTGCGGACGGCCAGTTGGATAGGAAACTGCAGGAAAGGAAAGCTCTTCGCTGCCACCAGGGTAAGCACTATTCCTGTGATCCCAAAAGCAATCAATAAAGCTCCACCGGCTACCGCAACGACAATTACCATCAACAGCACCCGGTACAATGCTGATTGAACAGGGTTAAAAACCAGGTACCAAATTCCAGCGATCAACAAAAAAAGAGCAAAAAGGCTGCCTCCTAACAGGCTTAAAAACAGGCGCTTTTGTGACTGTCCCGACATTCCGTTGATTATCATTGAACTATTCATCACCTGCTCCGTATTACGCTAATATAGTACCTGCAGGAACAGGATGGCCACGCAAAAAATCGGCAACCGGCAGGCGCTTACCCCCCTGCAGTTGCAATTCCTTAATGGCTACTAAGCCCGGTTTTGCCTGAACCACCAGTCCATCATCCGATCCCGAAACCTGCACCTGGCCTGGCAGAATTCCCGCCTGCAGGGAGTCGTGCTTTAGCGCTTCTACCTGCCAGATTTTCAATAACTTGCCTTCCCAGAAGGTAAAGGCTCCCGGCCAGGGATTCATCCCCCTGACATGATTAAAGATGTTACGCGCCGGTGACTCCCACCTGATCACTTCATCTTCCGGCAAAAGGGGATGGGCGTAGGTAGCCCTGGAATGATCCTGGGATTGAGGAACCAACTTTCCACCGGTTAATAGATACAGCGTTTTAACCAGCAGCTTTGCCCCCATTCCGGCCAGGCGGTCATGTAATGCGCCTGTTGTATCGCTTTCCTGGATCGGCAGAATTTCCTGCAATAAAATATCTCCCGTATCCAGGCCCTTATCCATGAGCATAGTGGTAACTCCCGTTCTGGTTTCTCCATTGATGACTGCCCGGTGAATGGGAGCAGCGCCGCGGTACTCAGGCAAAAGAGATGCGTGAACATTAACGCACCCCCAGCGGGGCAAGCTCAAAACGGCTGGTGGCAGGATCTGCCCGAAAGCTATCACCACAATAACGTCACAAGACAAGTGTTCCAACTGCCGGATAAACTCCGGTTCGTTTAACTGTAATGGCTGGAAAACAGGCAGCCCGCTGTTAAGAGCCGTTTCCTTTACCGCGCAAGGATTTGTTTTTTGACCTCTTCCTCTGGGGCGGTCGGGCCGGGTAACCACTCCTACTACCTGGTAGTGTTCATTTAGCAAGGCATGCAGGGCTGGTACGGCAAATCCGGGTGTGCCCATAAATACAATACGCATGTCTTTAAAAACACCTCTTTAAAAAGCTTTAATTTTGCGTATATTAACCGCCTTATCAATAAACAGGATCCCGTCCAGATGATCGATTTCATGCTGCAGCGCCCTGGCCTGAAAACCACTGGCTTCAAGTTGCACTTCCTGTCCATAGCGGTCCAGTCCCCTAACCAGAACGTGGACGGCTCGCTTTACATCCCCCAACACGATGGGCAAACTCAAACACCCTTCTTCACCGGTTTCGCTTCCGGAAAATTCCATTATTTCCGGGTTAAGCAACTCTATCAGTTTTTCATCTGTATCAACTACAATGGCCCGCTTGGAAACGCCAATCTGAGGAGCGGCAAGACCTACTCCTTTGGCGCTGTACATGGTATCCCGCAGGTTATCCAGCAACTTGTGCACGTTTGGTGTAATTTTAGTAATTGCTTTTGCTTTTTCCCTTAAGACTTCGTCATCACCATATTGGATAATTTGAAAAACGGCCAAGAAAATCGACTTCCCTTCTGTCTACATCATGTTTTGGGGTTCCACATCCACAGCAACTCTTATCCGCCCGGATGAAAAACGCCGGTCGAATTCACTTAGCCCGGCCAGGGCTATTTCCTGCAGTTGTTCTATCCCGGCAGCCTTTAGCGCCAGGTGCCAGCGATAACGGTTTTTTATCCTGGCCAGCGGTGCGGGAGCTGCTCCCATAAGCTGTATTTGATCATCAAATCCCGCGTTTTTTATTTTTTCATTCAAAATATCACGCAGAGCATCGGCAGCATTTTCCACCTCCACTTGATATGTGCCTGTTACCAGGAACCTGCACAAACGAGTAAAAGGAGGATAGTTCAAAAGTCCCCGGTTTTTTATTTCCTGCTGGAAAAAGCCTTCATAATCATGCTTTTTAGCAGCCGTTATGGCATAATGTTCAGGCGTATAAGTCTGGATTAATACCTCCCCTCCCAATTCACCACGGCCTGCCCGTCCGGCCACCTGGGTCAGCAACTGGAAAGTTCTTTCGCTGGCCCGGAAGTCAGGCATATAAAGGGTAGTATCGGCATTTACCACTCCCACCAGGGTAACCGAGGGAATATCCAGCCCCTTGGCAACCATTTGAGTGCCGATGAGAATATCTGCTTTACCCCTGCGGAAAGCCTGCAGAATTTGCCGGTGAGAATCTTTACGCGTAGTTGTGTCGCTGTCCATCCGCAAAACTCTGGCGCCTGCAAACAATCGCTGCACTTCCTGCTCTATTTTTTGGGTACCCGCACCAAAGTAGCCTATATACCGGCTGCGGCAACCAGGACACAAGGCAGGCGCCGGAACAGAGTAATTGCAATAGTGGCAAATCAGGCGGCCGTTGATATGGTAGGTAAGTGATATATCGCAGTGGGGACACTTCATTACCAGACCGCACTCCCGGCAAACTACGAACGTCGAGAAGCCCCTCCGGTTTAAAAATAAGATAATCTGCTCGTGTTTTGCAAGGCGGTTTTGAATAGCCAGGCTCAGAGTACGGCTGAAGAGTCCTGGATTGCCTTTATGCAACTCTTGTCTCATATCCACTACCTGCACGTAAGGCAGGGGACGGTATTCCACCCGCTCATTCATCTGCAGCAACCGGTAAGAACCCGTGGAAAGAGCAGCATAGTAGGATTCCAGGGAAGGAGTCGCACTTCCCAAAACAACCACTGCTCCTTTTTCTTTCGCTATCTGCAAAGCAACCGTACGGGTATGATAACGGGGCGCTTCTTCCTGCTTATAAGATGGTTCATGTTCTTCATCAATAACGATTAAACCGGGATTCTTCAGTGGAGCAAACAACGCCGAGCGAGTTCCCAGGATAACCTTTGCCTTTCCATCCTGGACACGTATCCATTCATCATGTCTTTCACCGGCAGACAGGCGGCTGTGGAGAATTGCCACCTGTTGACCAAAACGGGAATAAAAGGTTTCTATTAAAAAAGGTGTGAGAGCAATTTCAGGAACCAGGATCACTGCCTGACGGTTTAACCCCAACGCACTGGCAACACTGCGGCAATATACTTCGGTTTTCCCGCTGCCGGTAACTCCATGCAGAAGAAAATATTTATGTTTTCCCTCTTGCAGGGCATCGTTGATTTCCCGGTAAACGGCTGCCTGCTGGGTGGTCAGGACCGGTGGTGTAATTACTGAAGGGTTTTCTCCGGCTAAAGGATTCCTGCAGACTTTCCGTTCCCTGGTATATAATAACCCCTTGGCAAGTATGGCATCCACGGTACCCACAGAAACATGGGCAGTAGCAGCCAGTTCCTGACGGGTTAAACCGGGTTGAGTCGAAGCAGCCTTCCATGCTGCGGCCTGGCCGGGTGTACGTGAGAGGTCGGGTCCAGGATTAGCAGGGGATGAAAGCCAGAGTCCCTGCACCGTACGGGGAACGGCTGCCAGCCGGGGCCAGATGATGGCCTGCAAGGCACTAACGGCCGGGCACAGGTAATAAGAAGCCATCCAGCGGGCCAGGGTTAATTGGCACGAATCAAAAACCGGCCCCCTGTCCAGAACGGCAGTTATCTTTTTAATCTTATTCAACTCAGGAGGTTGACTGAAGCCAACCACATAACCTTCCAGCTTTTGTTGACGAAAGGCAACCTGCACGCGACTGCCCGCTGCCACCTGATCCTCGAATTCCTCGGGAACCAGGTAGTGAAATATTCTGTCTACGCTGCGGGCAGACAAGTTCACCAGAACTTCGGCGTACAATTTTTTCGCCCCTTTTAGAAAAATAAAGTTGGCTGTCAACTATAAAAAATCATGACAGTCGCTGCCGGCGCAGCAATAAAACTGCATCCAGAATGCGGCCGGCCAAATCCAGTTTATTCATCAGGGGCAGATCAACGACTTCTCCGTTACGGTAGATCAACTTAGCGATATTGGTATCCGTTCCAAAGCCGGCCCCGGGCTGGGTAACATCATTGGCTACGAGCAGATCGAGATTCTTTTTCTCGACTTTTTTCAATGCGGACTCGACTAAATTTTCGGTCTCCGCCGCAAAACCGACCAGCACCTGGCGAGGTTGCTTGCGCCGGCCCAGTTCCAGGAGAATATCGAGGTTTTTCTCCAGTTCAAGAACCAGGCACTCTTCCCCCTTCTTGATTTTTTGCCTGGATGTTCTTGCCGGGCGGTAATCAGTCACCGCTGCAGCTTTGATCACCACATCCATTTGAGGAAAATGATCCATTACGGCTTGGTACATTTCCAGGGCCGTTTCTACAGGTATAAACTTTACACCAAATGGAGGAGATAGATTTGTAGGAGCAGCAACAATTGTTACGCGTGCCCCTCTTGACGCTGCTAACCGGGCCAGAGCGAAACCCATTTTGCCCGAGCTGCGGTTAGAAAGAAAACGCACGGGGTCTAACGGTTCCCTGGTTCCTCCGGCGGTAACCAATACTGCCAGACCTTCAAAATCACCTGCCGGTGAAATCAATTGGATAATCCGTTCGAAAACCTCTTCCGGTTCGGGGAATCTCCCCGGGCCCTGTCCGCCACAGGCCAGGTAACCTGTTCCCGGTTCCAAAAGATGATAATTCAGTTCCTTCAACCTGGCCAGGTTGGCCTGTGTTACGGGGTTCTGATACATATGTACATTCATTGCCGGACAAAGCAAAACGGGACAGGTGGCTGCCATCACAACGGTAGTTAACAGATCGTCGGCAAGTCCATGAGCAACTTTCCCCAAAACGTTGGCAGTAGCCGGGGCTACAACAATTAAATCAGCCTTTTGGGCCAGTTCAATATGGGGCATCTTCAAATCCGACAAATGAACAAACATATCAGTGTGCACATAATTTTTTGTAAGCGCCTGGAAAGTGGTAGATGTAATAAATTTTTGAGCGGCTTCAGTCATAACCACATGCACATCAACTCCGGCCTTGGTTAATAAACTGGCCAGACCGGCTGTTTTATAAGCAGCAATGCTGCCGGTTATGCCGAGAGTAACGAATTTACCCGCCAGCATCCTTATTTCCTCCCTTGCCTGGTATGCTTGTATTTTATTTTACCGCCGGCAATATCATACAATGCCCTGGTAACCTCATCGTAACCTCCCAAACAAAGATACAAAACATTAAGACAATAAAGCTGCTATTTCTCAGCAATTCTTAAATCGCCAGGTGCGGCACTTTTCAGCTTCCAGGATCGATTGGATCCGCCAAACAGCATTTTCAACCCGGTCGTTGACTACTGCATAGTCATAGCGTGAAAGCATCTTCAGTTCTTGCTCCGCCCATTTGAGCCGCTTTTCCATTTCCGCCAGGGATTCGCTTGCCCGCTTTAATAAGCGGGATTGCAGTTCAGCCCGGGAGGGAGGAAAAAGAAACACCAACACCGCTGCAGGAATCATCTGCTTTACCTGCAGTCCTCCCTGGACATCAATCTCCAGGAGCACATCTCTACCTTCAGACAAAGCATTTTCTACGAATACACGCGGTGTGCCGTAAAAATTACCGTAAACTTCAGCCCATTCTAAAAGCTCCTGACGGTCAATCATTTTGCGAAACTCTTGGCGTGAAAAAAAATAATAACTTTTCCCGTTTACTTCTCCCTTTCTGGGCAAACGGGTAGTAGCAGAAATGGAACACACCAGATCCGTAGATTCACCCAGCAGTGCACGAGAAACAGCGCCTTTCCCCACTCCGGAAGGTCCGGACAGCACTATTAATATACCCTGTCCGCTCATGATCCCACCCGGTTAACTTATATCCTCTTCGACTGGAGAAGAATGTGTTTCCTTGTTACCCAGGCGGTTTGCTACTGTTTCGGGCTGGACGGCCGACAAAATTACGTGGTCGCTGTCGGCAATGATCACTGCCCGTGTACGGCGCCCGTAAGTAGCGTCAACCAACATTCCGCGGTCGCGCGCCTCCCCGATGATCCGCTTAATAGGAGCGGATTCCGGGCTGACTATGGCCACGATCCGGTTGGCCGAAACAATGTTGCCGAACCCGATGTTAATTAATTTGATAGCCATTTTTTTCCTCCTGCTTTAACTTTGAATATATAACTGTAAACGTGCTACTCAATGTTTTGTATCTGTTCGCGTATTTTTTCAATCTCGCTCTTTACTTCTACCACAACCTGGCTGATTTGCAAGTCGTTGGCCTTCGAAGCAATGGTATTGACTTCCCGGTTGATTTCCTGAATCAGAAAGTCAAGCTTTCTGCCCACTGCCTCGTCTGCCTCCAAAGAAAGCCGCAACTGGGAAAGATGGCTGTAAATACGTACTACTTCTTCCGCAATACTGGACCGCTCGGCAAAAATGGCAACTTCTGTAATCAAGCGGCCCGGTTCAACTATACCTTCCGGCAGCAATTCTTGCAAGCGTTGAGTCAGACGTGAACGATACTCTTGAGTCACCAGCGGAGTTCTGTTTTCGATTTCCCTGTTCAGTTCCTCAATCCGCTGCACACGGCATCGAATATCTTCCTCCAGCCGGCCGCCTTCCAGCCTGCGCATTTCCCGCAGGGTATGGACGGCCTGCCCGAGGGCCTGCTCAACAGCCGGCCATAGTGTTTCCAGATCTTCGGCAGGTTCTTCTACTACCAGCAAACCAGGTAAAGCCAAAAGGTGTTCCAATCTGATTTCCCAAGCTATTCCCAGTTCATCCAAAACTTCTTTTATTGCCTTATAATACGATGTGACAAGATTTTTGTCAACTTTCACCTTCACATTTTTACCTGCCTGTTCTTCCATGGAAAAGTAACAATCCACCCGCCCGCGGGAGATGTGGGCTTGAATCTGTTGACGCATTCCATCCTCCAATTGGATCAGGTTTTTAGGAAGACGAACAACCACCTCGCAGAAGCGGTGGTTTACTGCTTTAAGTTCGACGGTAAACTTTTTTTCTGGAGTGACAACTTCCCCCCGGCCATAACCAGTCATGCTTTTAAGCAAAGAATTTTCCTCCATTCCGGCGTGTATAACTTTTTCAAGTAACCTGGCTTAAAACTTGCTGAATCCGGTCAAGTCCCTCTTTAATATTTTCCATTGAAACAGCATAGGACAAACGGAAGCAGCGGTCATCGCCAAAGGCCGCCCCGGCAACCACGGCTACTTTTGCCTCTTCTAAAAAGATACCGGCTAAGTCAGTGGCGCTGCCGATGTGCTTATCTTTGTAGGTGTATCCGATAAAGCTTTGGACATTGGGAAACATGTAGAAAGCTCCTCCCGGCCGGTGACAGGAAACACCTTTAATGTGCGTCAGTCGTTCCAGCATATAATCCCGCCGCCTGGTAAATTCAACCACCATCTGTTTTAAGGGTTCCTGGGTTCCTTTTAAGGCGCTTACGCTTGCTGCCTGGGCAATGGATGTTGGGTTGGATGTAGAGTGACTTTGCAGATCCGACATGGCCCCGGCAATGGGAAGAGGAGCCGCAGCATAACCAATACGCCAGCCGGTCATGGCATATGCTTTGGAAACACCGTTGATTACCACTGTTTTCTCCTTTAACTCCGGGCTAAGGGAGGCAATACTCACGTGTTCGAATCCATCGTAAATCAGTTTCTCGTAGATTTCATCAGATATAATGGTAACGCCCTTTTCAATCAGAACTTCACCCAGTGCAGATAGTTCCTCACGGCAGTATACTGAACCGGTAGGATTGCCGGGAGTGTTCAAAATAAGAAGCGCTGTACGCGGGCTGATTACCGGTTTCAGTTCTTCTACGGTCAGCTTATAGCCGTTTTCTGCTCTGGTCTGAACGATCACCGGCACGGCGCCGGCTAGCCTGATCTGTTCAAGATAACTAACCCAGTACGGCGCCGGCAGAATTACTTCTTGGCCCGCTTCGCAGAGCACCTGGATGGCATTGTAGAGGGAATGTTTGGCTCCCACGGAAACGACTATCTGATCCAGATGATAATCCAGCCCGTTATCTTGTTTAAACTTTTCTATTATCGCCGCCTTCAAAGCAGGGGTCCCGGCTACCGGTGTATACTTCGTCATCCCATTTTGCAGCGCCTCTACGGCAGCCTGCTTAATATGTTCCGGGGTGTCAAAATCCGGTTCGCCTGCGCCAAAGTTGATTACCTGCTCGCCGGCGGCAATCATTTTTTTTGCCCGGGCGTCGATAGCCAGTGTTGGCGAGGGACTGATATTTAACGCTCTTGCAGCAAGCCTCATAAGAATTCGCCTCATTCGTTATGAATTAAATTTAACCTTAGAATTTAACCTGCCCGATATTTTGCTTGATCCGTTCTATTGCTTCTTCCAGCCGCCCGGTATCCACTGTCAGGGAAATGCGGAAATAGCCTGCTCCCTTGGCTCCATAACCTGTACCCGGAGTAATTACTACACCTGCTTTTTCCAGCGCAAGTTCGGCAAAAGATTCCGATGTGTGGCCCACCGGCACGGGCGCCCAGACGTAAATGGTGGCTTTCGGTTTCTGCAACCGCCAGCCCAAAGAGTTAAGGCCGTTTACTACAATATCCCGGCGCCGGCGGTAAATCCCGTTTATTCTTTCCAGATCATTTGACGGACCGTCCAGACCGGCAATTGCTGCTTTCTGAACAGCCTGAAACTGTCCGGAATCTACATTTGATTTAAGCCGCCCCAGGGCTTGAATTGCCCCCGGATTACCGGCGGCCCACCCAATACGCCAGCCGGTCATATTAAAGGTCTTGGACATGGAATGAACTTCAATACCTGTTTCCTTTGCGCCGGAAGTCTGCAAAAAAGACACGGGCCGGTAGCCGTCAAAGGCTATTTCTGAGTAAGGAGCATCGTGGCAAACCAGAATTTCAAATTCCCGGGCAAAGGATACCACTTCCCGGTAAAAGCGCTCACCGGCAACCGCCCCGGTGGGGTTGTTGGGATAGTTAAGAAACATCAACCTGGCTCTTTTGGCTATGTCTGAAGGAATAGCCGAAAGATCCGGCAGGTAGTCTTTTTCTGCCACCAACGGCATGTAATAAGGAACAGCGCCTGCTAAAACAGTGCCTGTAGCGTACACCGGGTAACCGGGGTCGGGTACCAAAGCCACGTCACCCGGATCAAGACAGCACCAGCAGAGATGAGCAATTCCTTCTTTGGAGCCGATCAGCGCAACTATTTCTTTTTGAGGATCCAGTTCTACATTAAACCGCCGCCTGTACCATCTTGCCACAGCCTGCCGGTATAAAAGCATTCCTGCCGAAGAAGGATACTGATGGTTGGCGGGATTTTTTGCTTCCTTGATCAATTCCTGCACAATATGTTCCGGTGTAGGCTGGTCCGGGTCGCCTATGCCCAGACTGATAATGTCTATGCCTTCAGCTTTTTTTTGGTCGATCAATTTCTCGATGCGGGCGAAAAGATAAGGGGGTAAATTCTGCATACGCTGCGCTTCGACAAACGCCAAAACAAAAACCTCCTGCCTGAAGTCTTTTTCTTATTTTTCTTAACAGAGAAACTCTCCGTGGAACACTTCTTCCGCCGGGCCTGTCATATAGACGTGATTGTCCTGCGCCCACTTAACAAACAGGCTTCCCAGCGCCAGGTGAACCGTCACCTCTTTTTCGGTCAAGCCGTTTAAAGCGCCACCTACCGCCGCCGCACACGCCCCTGTGCCACAGGCCAGGGTGGCTCCTGCTCCCCGCTCCCAAACACGCATTTTCAGTTCCGTCCGGTTGAGCGCCTGAACGAATTCCACATTAGTCCGCTCCGGGAAAAAGGGGTGGTGTTCGATTCCGGCTCCCAGTTCCGCCAGCGGCGCCAGTTCCGCATCAGGCACAAAGACAATGCAATGGGGATTACCCATGGAAACGGCAGTTACAGCCATAACCCTGCCGTTCACGTGTAAAGGTTCATTGATCACCCGTCCCGCCGGACCAAGCATGGGGATCTCCGCCCGCTCCAGGCGCGGTTCCCCCATGTCCACCCGCACCGCAACTACCTGACCGCCATTTAAAATTATCCGGGGCAGGATCATGCCCGCGAGTGTTTTTATCTTTATCTCCTCCTGCCGGACAAGGCCGTGTTCATAGAGGTATCTGGCTACGCAACGGATGGCGTTGCCACACATCTGGGCTTCACTGCCGTCAGGATTAAAGATCCGCATTTGGGCATCAGCTTCTGAACAGGGTAAGAGCAATACCAAACCATCTGCTCCTATCCCCAACTGGCGGTGGCATACCTTTTTTGCCAGTTCATGCAAATCGGGAGGCAGATGGTTTTGCTGTTTTATATCGTCAACCAGTATAAAGTCATTACCCAGGCCGTGAACCTTTATAAAATGCATGATCCACCTCTTGGCAGAAAGAACTGTGAAACTACATACTATTTATTCTATCTTAAGTTTAGTATTTCCTGCTTCCAAACAAGCAAACAAGGGGACGGTTCTCCTGTTTGCCCCCTTGTTTGTGAAGATAGATAGTGGTAGAATAAGGTAAAATCCGAAAGGGTAGAGGAAAATGCCCAGAACTGCCAGAGAAAAGAGCGGAACAGGAATCTATCATGTCATTGCGAGAGGAATAAACCGCCAGGAAATATTTCACGACGCAGAGGACCACCGGAGGTATTTGGAAACCCTTGAGCGATATACAAAGGAGACCGGATCCACCTTGCTCGGGTACTGCTTAATGGGAAACCATTTTCATTTATTAATACAGGAAGGGCATGAAGGCATTTCGGTTTTTATGAAGCGGTTGGGAACCAGCTATGCATATTGGTATAACCGGAAGTATAACCGGATAGGCCATGTATTTCAAGACCGATTCAAGAGCGAAAGCGTGGAGAATAATGCCTATTTACTAACAGTGATCCGATATATCCATCAAAACCCGGTAAAAGCGGGAATTGTTGAAAAAGCACAGAATTATCAATGGAGCAGTTGTTCAGCCTATGTTCAAGGAGAAAACCTTTGCAGGATGGTACAAACCTGGTTTATACTCGGGCTCTTTGCGGATGACAGGGAAACAGCGAAGCAACGCTTCCTGCAATTCACGGGAGAAATCGCTACCGTCCAGTGTCTGGAGGACGGGTCTCAAACGAAGATAAATGATGAAAGGCTAGGACAAGAAATTAAGAAGATATTAAAGGGTAAACCAGTTAGTATTCTGCAACAGATAGAAAAAACAGAGCGGGACAGAATTCTGCAAAAAATCAAGAAAATACAAGGAAGTAGCCTCAGACAGATTGCGAAAATAACAGGACTGACTGTTCATACGGTTTATAAAGCCTGAAGGCGGCAAACAGGAGAACCGTCCCTCTGTTTCGTCCCTCTGTT
>DFZP01000003.1:0-3124 GCA_002382125.1 Firmicutes bacterium UBA4053 | reverse complement strand
AATACTTTATTACGATAAGAAGGTTGTTTTTTCGTAGGTAGCCGGATAATTTTTTTGGGCCGGCATTTCAATTGCGCTAATCTCTGCCGGTGCTTTCGGCAACCTCTGCCAGGTCGTCAAACAAGTCCTTGAGAAAAATCAGTTTTTCGCCGGTTGTTTCCATAAGCTCCAACAGTTCGTCCACTGCTTTCCGGCCCAGAGCGGCCTTTTGCCGGATCTCCTGCAAGACCTCGGCTTCACCGGCCTCAATATTTTCCACCAGGTTCTCGAGCTGGCTCAAAACCGTGAAAAGCTCCGTGCGCTTCATTTTTTTCTCTGCCGGAAAGCTAAAACTTTCGCCAAATGCGGCAGGTTCTTTGTGACTGATTAAATTGACTACATTATTTGCCGGCTTGCTCCACCTTCCCTGCTCCGTTTCCTCTACCTCAGCCGTTTCCTCTACCTCAGCCGTTTCCTCTTCAAGCACGGAGGAATATGGCGCCGCTTCCACTGCTCCGCCTGCTTTCCCACTTCCAGAATCCACCACTGCTTCCGCCGCGTCCGGGATGCCCTGGTCAATGTTCCCCAACAGGGTCAGCCTTTCCCGCACAGCTTCCCGTTCGCTGCCGGGTTCACCGGCCGGCCTGGTTTCTTCCATCTTTTCTTTCGGCATCTTCCGATCTGACCTGCCTCCCAGGAACAACCCAAGAAAAACCGCCGCCACCTCCTTGCCGCCAGCCAAGTTAACCGGGGCATAACCTCCCCCGACAATACAAACGCCCGCCAAAAAGAGCAACAGAGCAGACCAAAATACTACGCGGTATTTGGGCATAAGGCCCCACCCCCCTATCTTGTAAATAAAGAATAAAAAGTTACCCCAGCCAGCGGGTAACTTTTTCTAAAAAAACCAATGCACACCCGGCAACTGGCTGGCCTGGCGGAAAAAAACCGCTTTAGCCCCTGTAGCTTTGTGCCGCCACCTTTCGGTGGCTTTACCCTTATCCGATCGCCAAGAACCATATTCTTTTGACAATATATTATACATCCATTAAATTTTTCCTGCAAGATTTTTTTCAAGTTCCAAAAAAACCGCCAACTTGAGCAATTCCAGTCCATCTTTTAAAGACCGTACCGCTGAGTACATAGATCAACCGTCCCGTTATCATGATTTTTCAACAGTTATCTGTCCTGAATGTCAGCTAAATACCGCGTGCAAAAAATAAGGTCGTTTTCCGGCAAAGGTTCATGGTTAACGTACATTACACCTTTTTTATAGCGATTATTACCGGCAAAAACCACTTCCAGATCATTGCCGCCTCCTAAGTACTCAATGAAGAAATAATATTCCCGGTTCTTTGAATCACGCTGAACAGGAAAATTCACTTTAAAGGATTTAGAAATACTAAATCCTTCCAAAGAACCTACCGTAAGCGGCACAGTCACGATATCTTCCGGCTCACCGGCACCTTTGCGAAGGTGAAACAAGAGCCTGTCTTTGCGGTAATCAAACTTTTTAATTTCTATTTCTACCCGCGCCAGATTGTCATTCTTACAAACAAAGCTTTGTCCGGCAGTCATCTTTTTCGCCAGTTTAAACGCGTCTATCTTCGCGCCGGTATACACCGGACTGACGTCAAGATCAAGTTTGTGCAGGGTTCGCGGGTAGTAAAACAGGTACCAGAGCCCCGCCACCAGGCAGATTCCAATCAACACCACTTCATAAAAAGCCCACTTTTTCAATTTTAAAACACCACCCTTAGCGTATGTAATAGATGGGTCCGATATAGATCAACAAGATAATGCCGCAGAGTAAAAACAACCCCGCTGCCGTCCCCAGGAGAAATCCGTTTTTAAATTTTTGCGGCCAGTTTCTAGTAAAAATATCCAAACCCAGCACCATAAAAAGCGAAACAGGAACTATCGCCGGGTAAAGATACCTGCCCTGCGGCTGGTAATCGTTATTATAACAAGTATAAACGACAAGCCCCAAGAGAAGAAATATAAAAAGAACGTAAACAAACAATGTCTTCCCCGGAATCGTCGCTGAATATTGCCGGCCTTTTAACACCTGGGTAATAAATCTCCGGGCCAGAACGTAAAACATAAAAACCGTAAAAATAGCGGCAAGNNNCCCTGAGCTTTAAGAGATCTTTCCGTCCACCCCAAAATTTCGCCGGCCTGTCCGGTATCGCCCGATCCCAGAACATCTCCATACAGATAATAACTGCGCACAAACCACCAGCCGCAGACGGCAAAAGCAGTTATTGCGGATATGAAGAAAATCCTCAATATTCCCCGGATATTCTGGCGCATGGTCCACAAAATGAACAGCGCGGCAACCGGTATCACCGCATAACCATTATACTTGCCAAGGGCAACCAGACCCACAGCCAACCCGAGCAGCAGGCTGCTCTTTCCATCCCAGCATCTTTCGGTTCCCATAAGAAGCGCGTAAAGGACCAGCGAGGCAGTAAAGGCCGTGTAGGCGTCACTGTTTACGTAGGCGCTGATAAAGACAAAGCCGGGAAGAAAAGCCAGGAAAACAGGAACGCCCAGCGTAACGGCAGGGCGGCCGGGGAAAAGCTTCCCGGCAACCAGCCAGCCAACAGCCACCGTGATCGTGCCGCAAAATACCGAAGTCAACCTGGCCACTATATACTGGTGCTCCGGGGCCGCCGGGACAATCAACATCCAGAGCGCGCTTAAAATGTAGTTTAACCCGGGAAAAGCCGCATAGTGGATCCCGTAATTGCAGACAAACAGGTCCTGCTCCGGGCCGAAAACCGGCAGCCGGAGGGCATCATAAATAAATCTGACCTGCTGGTAGTGGACGTATTCGTCATTTCCCTCATTGAACGGAATAACCAGCGCCCACCCCAGGCGGGCAATAAAAGCAAGAATAATAATGTACCAGACGGGGTGCAGCCGCCACCCGGGAAATTCTTTACTCACCGCCCCGCTCACACAACCACCCCCGCTGCCTCCACAGTATTTTCTTAACCGGCATCACCGGCCCGTATTTTTACTCTCGCGGGCGGCAACAACCAGGTTATTCACTGACCCCAACCGGCGCCAGATACCTGGTTTTGAACACAAGGTCCCCCTGTACCGGCTTATGATTCACATACCTTGTCCCTTCCCGGTA
>DFZP01000057.1:0-3058 GCA_002382125.1 Firmicutes bacterium UBA4053 | reverse complement strand
TTTAGTGAAACTTATGGCAGGTCTTATGTGACGGCCATTAACGGACTTAAAGAAAAGCAATACGGCGCTACCAGCGGGTGGTGCTGTAAGGTTAACGAAAGCGAAATCCAAGTAGCGGCAAAAGACTATCTTTTGAATGATGGGGATAAGATTGTCTGGTTTTATGTCCGTAGTGTACCGGAAGCAGGAGGAAGCAGGGACGTTGCTAAAACGGACGAAGAAAAGAAAATATCCGGAAGCATAAACCTCTCTTGGCAGGCTAAAGAAACCTTAGACAAGCTGTCTGAGCTTCTCGGATTAAAGCAAGGAGCAACTGAAATGGGGCCGGTAGGAGAGACGGCAAAGGCAGTAGTGATAGTTGAAGGTGAAAAACCATTAACCTGGCTGGACAGGTTAAATTTAAAAAAAGAACTCGATACAGGTACAGTTGATATCGTTCAGAAGGTAACCGCCGGTAAAGGAGCTGTGTTGACCGAAGGCAAAGGCAAGCTGGCTCTGGAAGTCCCGGCGAAAGCCTTGAGCCAGGACGTGGAGATAAGCATTAAGGAAACCCGGCAGACTGAAAGCATCCCGGGAGTCCCGGCGGGGTTCCGGCAGGTGTCTTCACTTTACGAGTTCAAGCCTGAAGGCATTACCTTTGTTGAGCCGGCAACTTTAACTTTGCGTTTGGCTGTTCCGCCTATAGTTAATCCGGAAAAGCTAGTTCTGGCCTGGTACGATAAAGCCAACCAGAGATGGGTGGCCATTCCTGCTGTAGCGGATCTGACTGGTGGACTGGTTCTGGCTAAAATCAAACATTTTTCAAGTTTTACCGTTCTGGCCAGAGAGGAAAGAAAGTCATTTGAGGATGTAACGGGGACAAGCTGCAAGTGGGCTAAAAACACTATCGAGGTTTTAGCCGGCGCCGGTATCGTCGGAGGCATCGACCAAAAGCGCTTTGCACCGGAACGGGCAATCACCAGAGCCGAACTGACCAGTTTGCTGGTTAGGGCTCTGGACGTGCCGGCGGCGACCGGGAGCGCGGAATTTAAGGACGTAAGAGAAAATGAGTGGTATGCCGGCAGCGTTTCTGCCGCATTTGCCGCTGGCCTGGTCAAAGGATATGAAGACGGTATTTTCCGGCCGGATCAGGGGATTACCCGTGAGGAACTGACAACTGTTCTGGTCAGGGCGCTGGACCTGCCAACTTCTATCGGTGAAATACTACCTTTTACTGATGCCGCTAAGATTTCCTCCTGGGCTAAAAACAGCGTGGCTGCTGGAGTGGTGGGGCAACTGGTAAAGGGCTACCCCGACGGTACCATCAGACCACAGGATGCGGTGACCAGGGCAGAATGTGCAGTTATGGTTTACCGGATGCTGGAAAGCTGATCAACTGGGTGCTTAAAAGATAATTGACCGGGGGCAGGTTTTAATCTGCTTCCGGTATGCCTTTAATGAAAAAAGAGAGGGGTATAGCTTAGCTTTTTATGAAAAAGAAATTGTATTTTATTCCTCTTGTTTTGTTGTTGCTGGGTTTGCTGGTACCGGTAATATATACAAATAAGGATTATCAGCCTGACCCCCGGCACCAAAACGCAATAACAAAAAACAACCCGGACTCCTCTGTTTCATTAAAACTCCCGGCTCAGGTCCAAAGCCAGGATTCTTCCGGAACCGTCCGTCTTTCGGGAAATCCTGTAGTTAAAGCAAGCCAAAGCGGGCAGGGGCCGGGTGCAGGAAGCACAGGCACGGGTAAAGCACCTGCAAAACAGGTCTCTACAGTAGAAGAAGTTTCTATAAATAAGGAGAAAATAAATTCTGAGGTAAAAATAGATAAAGAGGAAATAAAAGTTGGCGTTGCCGTGGTAGGGAAAGATGGAAAACCCCTCTTCGGACCGGATGAGGTACGGGTAACCGGGGAAAACGCCTGGGGCCTTACTGCCTTAGGAGCCCTGGATGCTACGAATCTTTCTTATAACACATCAGTTAAATGGCCGGATTTTGTGGAGGCCATTGCCGGCCAGCGAAATTCCGGCCAGTCGGGTTGGGTGTACAAGGTTAATAGCGAAGTCCCGGTGGTTTCGGCTGCTAAGAGGTCTGTGCGGGAAGGTGACCGGATAATCTGGTGGTACAGTTCCAGCATAGGTTCCCCGTCTCCTGTCTGGGAAATTTTAACCTCCTCCCCGGAAAAAGGAAGTAAACTTTAAAGTGGCTACAAGCAGCTTTAATCATAAAGAAAGGAAGTTGCACCCGTGAAAAAATTAATTGCACTTTTCCTGGCAACAACTGTACTTATTGCTTTCCCGTCTGCTGCCGCTTTGCCTGTTTATGCCGGTACGGTCCAGGATGCCAGGCCGGCTCTTGAGCAAACCGTAAGCTATTTGTTGGTGCAGGAAAAGCAAAGAGGACCTCTCTCGCCGTTCAGTTATATTGCGTTTGCAGGCGCCGGGCAGGATCTGAAAGGCACTCTGGTAGAACATGTCTGTACGAAGGTGCTGGCTGGCCTGGCAACAGGGGAAACCAATAATTACTCTATTATGGTTTTTCTTGTTTTATCAATTGGGGAAGACCCTTCTAATTATCGCGGACAAAACCTGTTGGAGAAGATCCAAAAAGCACAGCTTGCCGGCGGGAAGTTTGCCGATAACGTGATCACCGGCGGGCAAGATCTGCTCAACGCACATACATGGGCCATACTGGCCATTGCTTCTGCCGGGGCGCAGATTCCTGAGCGGGAGCAGGCGCGCCAGTGGCTTATTGCTCAGCAGCACGAGGACGGCTCATTTTGCTGGTATGCTCCGGATAAAAACACACCCGACGTTGATTCGACAGGCATGGCTCTAATGGCATTGGGAGCCCTGGGGGAGAGAAAAGGTAGCCCTGTGGCGCAAAAGGCAATCAGGTACCTGCAAAGCGTGCAAAAAGAAAACGGCGGGTTTGAATCCTGGGGGGTAGAGAACCCGGAGTCATGCAGTATGGTCATCCAGGGGTTGACTGCCGTGGGAATTGATCCGGCGGGTTCTGAGTTTGGAAAACCGGGAGGTAACCCTATTACGGCGATGCTTGGTTTTCAATT
>DFZP01000025.1:0-3011 GCA_002382125.1 Firmicutes bacterium UBA4053 | reverse complement strand
TCAAAGGTTCTACCTATACCGTGTTCATCCCGGCCGGCGCGGTCACGGACATGGCGGGGAATCCACTGGCGAACCCCTACACTTTCAACTTTACCACCCTGAAAAGATAGTGACTTTACAAAAGGTGGAGTTCGCTGTATCAAAGCAGCGGCTCCACCTTCCCTTAGTAACTGATGATAATCGCAACTTGTGGATTTATCTCATCTTCTCCCTGACAGATTCAACTATTTCCTCAGCCAGCCTAACCCCTTCACCGGCAGCATCTTTAGTATAGACCCTTGCAGGAATGCTGTCAGGCAAGCTGTTCGGATATCTTGTAGGGACATAGTAACTGTCAAGTATTGCCCATCTTTTAACCTTTTCTAAGAATTCAGCATCAAATCTAGATGCAAAATGAGATAGGCGCTCTATCGAATGACCGATAACTATTTCTTCTCCTTGAGCATACAGAAAAGCCTTTAAAGCTTTCTCTCCAACCTGCTGGGATAAAAAGCAAGCTATATGAAATCCTCCTCTTTCAGCCAGGTCTTTTGCCCATTTCAGGTCCTCTACCGCTTGTTCAAGCCACCTCTCTCCTTCTTCTATGGGTTCACGTCTCATATAGAACCACCTCCTCAGCCAGTATTTTCTTGAGGAATCCTTTGTCTTTCATTTTTTCAAACTCTTCAGGAGTATAACACAAAATATCTGCATCAACTGGAAGAGCTAGCAATGAATATATCTCCTTTGACCGTTCTAAAAATGATTTTTCACTCTTTATCACGATCAGGATATCCAAATCTGTAAAAAGATCTGATTCTCTCTTCGGATAAGATCCGAAGATGCTTATTCTCTCCACCCTCCCGGAGAGTACATCTACAATCCTTCCCACAGATATTCTCAGAAGTTCAACGTACTTTGCTCTCCTCTCTTCTTGCACTTTTACCAACCCCCATTACTCATCATGGTTTACTTCTTATATGAAAATTCTTCATTTTTATATTACCTTTTACCCTAACTGCCATTATATATTTTATTATTACTTTAATGATTTATTTTTAGTTTGTTTAGGTTTATTTGATTTAATATTTCCAGCGGTAGGTAGTTTTTTATAAAGTCTTTGGCTATGCTGGTATCGCTCATTATTTCTTTAAACGTTGTGTTGTGAGGGTTTCCGGGTTCATTTGCTTTATTGGGTTTGTTATGTAGTTATTATAGCATGTTTGGCAGGGTTTATGTAGGGGAAAATTCTTGTTGATGCTGTCAAGAACTTTTCATAAATCACGGCCGTCGAAAAAGAACATACTATTGTTCGATCATGAATACCGACCACTTCAAATCTGGAATGAAGAAAATCTTTGTTAGTTGCAGGTAATATTGTTTTTATGTCGAATTTTATGCCTCAGAAGACCCTTAAAAGGAGTCATTAATAATTTGGCTAATTTGAATTTGGCTAATTTAGCGCCGGCCGGTGAAGAACAGGTGAAAGAACAGGCTGACCGCCCGGCGCTCAGCATTATAGTTCCGGTTTACAACGAAGAGGACAACCTTCCCGAACTGTACGCGCGGGTAAAAGAAGTCGTTCAAAAACTGACCCCCGGGTGCTGGGAAATAATTTTCATAAACGACGGAAGTTCCGACTGTTCGGAAAGCGTGATCAGCGGAATATGCGGCGCGGACCCGCGGGTCAAACTGATTTCCTTCCGGCGCAACTTCGGTCAGACGGCGGCAATGGCCGCCGGCTTTGAGTATTCGACGGGAGATGTAATTATTCCTCTTGACGGCGACCTGCAAAATGACCCTGAGGATATTGCCCGGCTTTTGGCTAAGCTGGAGGAGGGCTATGATGTAGTCAGCGGCTGGCGGAAACACCGCAAAGACAACGCACTGTTCCGCAACCTGCCCTCCAAGGTAGCCAACCGCCTTATTTCCCTTTTTAGCGGGGTAAAATTGCACGACTACGGTTGTTCACTTAAAGCTTACCGGCGCGACGTGTTAGACGGGGTAAAGCTTTACGGCGAAATGCACCGCTTTATCCCTGTTTACGCAAGCTGGCAGGGCGCCCGGGTAACCGAAATCCCGGTCCGGCACCACGTGCGTAAACACGGCCGGTCAAAGTACGGCCTGGAGCGGATAATTAAAGTTATCCTTGACCTGGTGGTGATCAAATTTTTAGGTAACTACGCCGTGAAACCTATTTATTTTTTCGGCGGCTTTGGAATATGCCAGTTTATCCTGGCTATTCTGGCTTTTGGCTGGGCAGTTTATTTAAAATACTTTAAGGCCGTTTCTTTCATTAGCACCCCGCTCCCGTTGCTTACCGTACTCTTGGTTCTCATTGGCTTTCTTTCTATTCTTATCGGGCTGGTGGCCGAACTTTTAACCAGAACCTACTTTGAATCCCAGAACAAAAAACCCTACGTGATCCGTTCCACCGTGAACACGGGACAGCCGGGCGGGCAAAAAGGCGCCGGACGACAAGAGGACTGTTTTACGGGGGCTCTCTGATGTGTGGAATTGCGGGTTTAATTAGCCTGGGCGAAGGCGCGCCGGTTGACGAACGCATCATCCGCAGGATGTGCGGGGCAATCGTTCACCGCGGGCCGGACGATGAAGGGATCCTCGTCAGAAACAACGCCGGCCTGGGCATGCGCCGTCTGAGCATCATAGATTTAAAGGGCGGCCGGCAGCCGATAGCCAATGAAACCGGTGAGGTCTGGGTTGTATTTAATGGTGAAATATACAACTTTCCTGAACTGCGAAAAAGCCTGGAACAAAAAGGCCACCGCTTCTCCACCAACACGGACACCGAGTGTATTGTCCACCTTTATGAGGACCACGGGGCAGATTGCATCCGTTTTCTTAACGGCATGTTTGCCTTCTGCCTCTGGGATTGCAAAAACGAAACGGCGCTTTTGGCCCGTGACCGGCTGGGCAAAAAACCGCTTTATTATACTGTTTTCGACAATTTTTTTATTTTTGGCTCGGAACTGAAAGCCATTCTGGAATACCCGGGGATAAAAAAGGAGATT
>DFZP01000070.1:3315-28797 GCA_002382125.1 Firmicutes bacterium UBA4053 | reverse complement strand
GTTGCCGGAGTTGTCAGGTAGCCTGTAAACAATGGAACGATATCCCGGCTACGCCGACTACTTTTAATAATAACTGGGACAACCCCCCGGAATTAACTGCCACCGATTGGACGCGGGTGGGTTACCACCTGATTGAAAAAGAAGGCCAGTTAAAATGGCGTTTTGTCAAAACACAATGTATGCACTGCGAAGAGCCGGCCTGCGAATCAGCCTGTTTTACCCATTCTTTTGTGAAAACAAAAGAAGGACCGGTAATATACAAACCAACGGAGTTAAAACAAGATTTTTGTGTGGGTTGCCGTTATTGTATGATCGCCTGTCCGTTTGACGTTCCCAAGTTTGAGTGGGATAAGGCCTTTCCTTTTGTGCGTAAGTGCCGTTTTTGTAACGACCGTTTACATGAAGGACTGGAGCCTGCCTGCGTGTCGGCTTGTCCTTCCGGCGCCTTAAAATTTGGCGAAAAGGAAGAATTGCTCGCCGAGGCGCATCAAAGAATTGACAGCAACCCGAGCTACATTAATCATGTGTATGGTGAAAAGGAATACGGGGGAACTTCCTGGCTTTATCTCTCCGACGTTCCTTTTGATCAAATTGGATTTAAAACAAACGTCAGTGAAAAACCCATTCCGTTATATACATGGGATGTGCTCAAGTGGACTCCTTACATCTTTGTGGGCTGGGGAGCCATTCTAACCGCTTTATACGCGTATAATAAGAGACGGGCCGAAGTACATGCGGAGGAAGAAATGTATGCGCCTGTTCAAGATGAGGAATAAGGAGGTGCTCGTTTAGTGAACAAGGTCTTCCGTCTTGGAAACTGGCAATTCAGGCTTACCCCTACCAGGTATGTTTTAATTGCTTTCGTGCTAATTATGGCTGTAGCAGCCGTTTTCCGTTTCGTTTTAGGTCTTGGAGCTGTTACCAACTTAAGTGATGAATGGCCGTGGGGACTGTGGATTGGCTTTGACTTGCTCTGCGGAATCGCATTGGCCGGCGGTGGTTTCAGCGTTGCCTTGATCGTTCATGTTTTGCACAAAGAAAAGTACGCGCCGATAGCCCGGGCAGCGCTCATAACTTCTATGTTAGGTTATATAATAGCCCTGGTAGGTCTTTTTTTTGACATCGGGAGATGGTTTAATTTCTGGCGGCCTTTCTTTTATTGGGGTTATCACTCGGTTCTGTTCGAAGTATTCTGGTGCATCGCCTTGTATACTTTGATTCAAGTTCTTGAGTTCGGGGATATTTTCTTTGAAAAAGTAAAGTTCTCAAAGGTAAAAAAGATGTTTGAGAAGGCCATGCCGTTTTTACTCATCCTGGGAATCATCCTGCCCACCCTTCACCAGTCATCCCTGGGCTCGCTTTATATAGTAGCGGTGAATAAACTGAATCCTCTATGGTGGTCCATGTTGCTTCCCTTTTTCTTTGTCTGGTCGGCCTTCTTTCTGGGGCCGGCAATGGTTACCTTTGAAGGAACACTGGCGGCCAGGTCCTATCAAAGAGAACCCGAATACCCTGTTTACCAAAGCCTGACCAAAGTAACTCTGTGGATGCTGATTGTTTACTTGATTGTAAAGATAATTGATCTAAACTACCGTAATGTATTTTACATGGCTTTTAACGGTTCTTTTGAAAGCAATATGTTCTTGCTGGAGATGATCGCCTGCATCATCGTACCCATTATCATGTATGCGGTTCCATCTATCCGAAAAACACAGTGGGGAGTTGTTAGCGCATCATTTTTGGTAGTTGCCGGAGTCGTGTTGAATCGTGTTAATGTTAACTTTACCGGGATGGCCAAGGCTGCTGGAGGAAGTTACTTCCCCAGCATCTGGGAATGGCTGATTACTATTGGCTTCTGGAGTTTCTTAATCCTCGCCTATTGTTTCATCGCTGAAAATTTTGCCATCCTGCCCAAGGAGGAACATACGGGAGCAAAAGCTCACGTTGCAGAAAAAGGAGTGCCGATATAGGACCAGACAAAAGAGGACTTATAGCGGGATATAAAACAAAACAGGGAGGGTGTTTCCCCCCTCCCTGTTTTTACGCTAATTTTTTGATTCCCGGGTCAATCCTTTCCTTGAACGGTTTTGGCAACCTGTTGTACCTCTTCTTTTATTTCGTCAGTCACTTCAGTTACTTCGCTGAAACTGGAGATAGACGCCCGCCGGAATTCATTTAGCGTCTTCCCCAAAGATCTTCCTACTTCAGGCAGTTTGCGCGGTCCAAAAACAATCAAGGCCAGTACTAAAATTAAGATGAGTTCAGGCATACCTAAGCTAGGAAACATGAAATCACTCCTCAATTATATCTTTAAAACAAGATATTAAACAAAGAACTTGTCTTGTCTATTTATAATTTCGTGGCAAGGAGCTGAAAATCCTGCTTGTCCGGTAAAAATTAATCTCTACCCGGCTTGGCGCTTAACAATTTCCTCACCGGTAAAAAACCGGACCTGTGGATCGGGCAGGGACCAAAGTAAGATAGTCTTTCAAGATGTACGGCAGTGGGATAACCCTTGTGACTGTCAAATCCATACTCAGGATAGATATGATGATAGGCCTGCATCAAATGATCGCGGGTTACCTTTGCAAGAATAGAAGCTGCGGCAACCGAGGCGCTTTTCCCGTCGCCACCCACTAATGCCTCTTGGGGCAACTGCAGGTCGGGTATATGTGTACGGCCATCCACCAGGAGATAATGGGGAACTCTATCCAGGTTAGAAACCGCCCTTTTCATAGCCAGAAGCGATGCCCAATGAATGTTCACCCATTCTATCTCACTGACCGTGGCTAGGTTCACCGCCCAGGCAAGTGCTGATTTTTTAATCTGTAAAGCCAGCGTTTCTCTTTTGGCCGCGGACAATTTTTTTGAATCATCCAACCCGTATAATTTTACCCGGCCGGGTAAAATCACCGCCGCGGCAACTACCGGTCCCGCCAGGGGACCACGCCCTGATTCATCTACCCCGGCTATTAACGCATATCCTTGTTCCCTTAGCTCACTTTCATGCTTGAGCAGGCCTGCTAAGTGTTCTTTGACCATCAAGAGGTTTTTATTCTTCACAGGGAACCTCCAGAGTGAAGCGGCCTAATTTCCCTTCCCTGAATTCTTTTAAAATATGATCTGAAGTCCTTGACCTGTCCACCGTACCGCCGGTGGCCAACAATCCCCTTCTCTTACCGATCATCTCTAATAAAAGATCACTGTCAGGGGATAGATCCTCCAGCTGAAAATGATCTTTTAATGATTGCTTTTGATTCTGGATCAGCCAATCCAGCAGCCATCTGGTTACTTCCCCGGAATCAAACACCTCTTTTTTAATTGCACCGGTGGCAGCCAGCTTTAAGGCCATTCCCCCATCGTCCAACCTGGGCCATAAGATCCCCGGGGTATCTAAAATTTCTAATTTTTCGCCGATGCAAATCCATTGCGGACCGCGTGTAACACCCGGAAGGCGCCCGGTCCGGGCTGACTTATGCCCCGCCATCCGGTTGATAAACATAGATTTACCTACATTGGGAATGCCTATAACCATACATCGCGGCAACCCCGGCCTGCAGGCCCCATGTTTTAACAATCCCGTCCTGCTTTGCAACAAATCGCCCAAAGCGGTAAAAACCCTGTTTATCCCCTGGCCACTGACCAGATCGACTGCCACGGCTGTCATCCCACGGGTATGAAACCAGTTTATCCATGTTTTAGTAGACCCTGGATCGGCCAGGTCTGACTTGCTCAATATAATTATCCCCGGCTTCTCACCTAAAACAGTCGTGAGCGATGGATTGCTGCTGCTGACTGGAATGCGGGCATCGACCAATATGAAAACCATGTCTACCAGTCTAAGATTTTTACGAAGTTCTTTTTTTGCCCGGGCCATATGGCCGGGAAACCACTGGATCTCCATTTTTATCAACCATACTTCAAAATTCTCACGATTATTTAATTCAAAAGCCTCACCTGACTCAAAGGCCAGTAAATAAATAAAGCTTTACCCACTATATACTCTTTCGGCAACGGTCCCCAAACCCGGCTGTCTTCACTGTTTCTCCTGTTATCCCCTAGCATCAGGTAGGTTCCCTGCGGCACACGCACCGGCCCAAAATCATCAAAACGCAACCCGGCAGGTAGATATTTTTCAGGCATTTCCTGGCCGTTAATGTAAAGGCGATTGTTTCTCAAGACCACTGTTTCACCACTTAGACCAATTAATCTCTTTACATAGTCCCGGCTCGGGTCCCGCGGATATCTAAAAACAATAATATCCGAACGCTGCGGCTCCCCAATGCGATAAGCTATTTTACTTACTATAATTTGATCCCCTATCAATAGAGCTGGTTCCATCGACCCCGAAGGTATATAAAAAGGCGCCAGGATAAACAGCCTGATGATCACAGCCAGCAAGACGGCTATTAAAACTGATTCCATCATTTCCGCAAAAACAGACTTCTTTGACTCAGCCGGAGAATTACATTCAGCCAGACTATAGTCCCGGTTAACTTTATCCAAAATTGATTTTCACCCCCCCCCCCCATCCAAACAGCAAAAAGGACTGCACAGCAGTCCCTGGTCAGGAATAATATTACCTTTTTTCCCGCAGACGGGCATTTTTCCCCCGGAGCCCGCGCAGATAATACAACCTGGCCCGTCTTACATGGCCTCTGCGCATAACTTCGATACGCTCAATTTTAGGGGAGTGGAGGGGAAATGTTCTTTCAACTCCTACTCCATATGAAACCCGGCGTANNTCAAAAACTTGAATCCGTTCCCGGCTGCCTTCTACCACTTTCACGTGCACGCGGACTGTATTACCTGGCCTGAAATCTGGAAATTCTTTCTTCATCTGATCCTGTTCAAAAGATTGCAAGAGATCCACCTTTAGCCCTCCTTCCCCCGGATACTTTCCTTTAATCAACAGGAGTTATTATAACACAAGGACTCTCGGCCCGCAATAGGAAGGAGCCTGGGANNTTTTATTTATGCGTCAGCACTGAGCCTGGGAAAACTCTAAAAAAAGTAAAAACCTCCTGCTTAAAAATATTCGCCAGGAGGTTTTTAAAGATCCTGTTGCTACATCATGCTGTAACCGCCGTTAACACTTATGGTTTGGCCAGTAACCCAACTGCTGCGATTCGAGGCAACAACTACTACCATATTGGCGATATCTTCAGCTCTCCCTAGGCGTCGCAAAGGATAAGCACTTTTAGCCAGTTTTTCCACTGCTTCGGGCGGGAATAATTTTTTCACTTCTTCCTGACGAAACAGACTATATTCACCTGCACCATCTTCAGAAGGCATGGTCGCCCCCGGGCAAACGCAATTACTCCTGATTCCAAACCTTCCGAATTCCCTGGCTGTATTCTTGGTGAAAGTAATTACGCCTCCTTTAGTTGCAGCATAAACACTCTCCCGAAATTCCCCAATTCTCCCTGCGTCAGAACCGATGTTTACAATGCTTCCGCCCTTTTGCTCGATCATCTGAGGGAGCACAGCGCGAGTAAAATATAATACATGCTTCAGGTTTAGATCAATATATTTATCGTATTTTTCAGGTGGAATTTCCAAAAAGGGATAAAAATCGTCCCAGCCCACACCGTTGACCAGAACATCAATGCTCTTAAATGCAGCAATTGCTTCTTTAACTACCCGTTCAGCCTCTGAATATTTTGTCACATCCGCCTTGCAATATTTTGCCCGGCCTCCTTTATCCTGAATAATTTTTTCCACTTTTTTTCCGTTATCTTCATCTCTGTCTACAATAAATACATTGGCGCCCTCTTCACCGAAAGTAAGGCTGATTGCGCGTCCGATATTTGAACTACCCCCTGTAACAATAACTGTTTTTTCTTTAAGCCCCAAATCCATTTTTATATCCTCCTTCTTAAATGTTTTTAAACAAATTTGTTAATTCAAAAGTAAAATACACCTTCCCAAAGATATCCTTTTAGAACATCAAGTTAGGACATTTAAAAAAGTTTTCCTTTTTTTAGTAACCACAAGGAACCAAAGCCCTTATTGTTTTACACAACTTATGCCTTAACGATAATTGATTCCAGCATCAAGCTCCTCCTAAACCACCTCCTTCTTTACCCGAACAGACTTCCTTAACCTTTAAAAATACTGGGCTTTACTCCTTACCACATGGTACGCGACTTTTTTTCCAATGACGAAGAAAAAAACTTACCCCCTCCCCCACCCTTAATTTTTTGTAACCATATAAATATAATGATATAACTTTGGAGAACTTTTAACCATTAATCAGGTAAATTTGGGAAGCTTTTTAGGTTTTGCAAAGATAAATCTACTTGTCCTCCCTTGCCTACTATAATTTTATCAATTTCGCAAATTTACTGCAACCCGATTTTTACCCTACCTCTTGTAAATTTCAACGTTATCTCTTTGGGAGCGGTTTTTTCTCCTGCATACGCCTTGTTATTAATTTTTCATCCAAAGTAACTTTCATAGTGATAACATTCTTCCTTAGGACCCTTATTTTAACATATTATCTATTATTATCCTGCAAGTACATACCTCATAAATTAATAAGATCCGCAAAAATCTCCAAAGATTACTTTTTCCTAGTGTAAATAGCCTTGTACTGATCACCTCCGGTTTTAAAGCACTCCCTGCACTGATCGCCTTTTTCATCAACTTCCAGCGACTGCAGATAAACCTCAAAACCAAGTGATTCATACATTTTTACATATTCGCTCAACTGTGGTTCCCGGGCAGTAAACTTCTTCGTCCATCCCTCGCCTGTCAACTGCTCCATACGCATTTACCCCACCCGCTTAAAAAAGATCGTCCAGGATGTCGTTGCCTTCCGGCAGCTTTCCATGCTGCTGCAAAAATTGCTGGATTAATTCGCTTTCCCGGATAGTATACATGCCTTCTTCTTCAAAATCAAAATAACAGGCTTTCTTCATACATGGGTCATCACTTCCCAGGTGTTTTTCCAGATCGCGACGTAGGTTGATCGTACCGGCAATAAAAATTATGTTCTTATGTTCGTCAAGCAACCGGTAAACTCCTTCTTTTTCCGGCACATTATTTACGTGAAGAGTATTAAATTCCAGCCATTTTTCCGGTGGTAAAACAACAGAAGGAATTCTTAACCTCAAGTCACATTTCAAACAACGGCCTGCTTCCTGGACTGCCATCTTATTGCTCAACCCGGTTTCCACCTCACAGAAACTTCCCCGCCGCTGTTCTATAGAAATAGCCGGCATGGCAACCCGGCGCCTGTCTGCAAAACCTTCTTCCCTGCCCAGCCAGAAAGAGGGTTCCTCCAGAGGAACCAACACTTCTTCAATAGCTCCTGTACCTCCCAAATACTTATCAATTGAAGTGGCCGCCTTCCTGCCCATGGCAATAGCTTCAATTACAGAAGCCGGCCCGCTGACAACGTCTCCTCCGGCGAAAATTCCACCTCTGCCGGCGGCAAGCGTGCTTGGTTCTACCTTGATTAATTTACCATTTTTCTCCACGTTATCTGGAATTTCAGAAACCTGACCAACGGCGGCAATAATGGTGTTGAATTCCATCTTGAACTCCGAACCTGCAACAGGAACCGGCCGTTTTCTCCCGCTTTTGTCTGCTTCACCAAGCTCCATACGCAGGCACTGAAGATGAAGGTTGCCATTTGAGGAACTCACTTCCACGGGTGCGACCAGGAACATTATCTTTATGCCTTCTTTAATCGCTTCCTCTACCTCCTGAGCGCCAGCCGGCATTTCTTCCCTGGTCCGCCGGTAAAGAATGGTTACCCCCCCGGCGCCCAGACGCAAGGCTACTCTGGCGGCATCCACGGCCACGTTACCACCGCCTATAACCGCTACCTTGCCTGACATTGCCGCTTCATCACCTAAATTAACTTTACGCAGGAAAGTAACCCCATCCATCATGCCGGGGAGATCTTCGCCGGGGATACCAATTTTCATTCCCTGGTGGGCTCCGGTAGCTACAAAAACAGCATCGCAACCTTTTTCCAGAAGTTCACTCAACGAAGTTATCTTTTTGCCTGTTACAATTTCTACTCCTGCTTTTTTAATCTCCTCAATTTCAGCATCCAGCACTACCCTGGGTAAACGATAAGCGGGTATACCGGCCCGCATCATTCCCCCGGGCTCGTGCAGCGACTCGAAAACGGTGACCTGATGACCCAACCTGGCCAGGTAATAAGCAGCAGCCAAACCAGCCGGTCCGGAACCAATAATTCCTACCTGCTTCCCGGTGGACGGGGCAGGTTTTACGCCCGTCTTCCAAAATCCGGTGTCCTGATCAGCCACAAAACGCTTTAAGCTACAGATGGCCACCGGCTCCGTCAACTGCCCCCTTCTGCAAACCTGTTCACAGGGATGAAAACAGACACGGCCAAGCACGCCTGGAAAGGGAACTTTTTGCCTGATCACCGCCAGCGCCTGATCAAATTTACCTTTCTCAATTAAGTTAAGATAGCGGGGAACATCAATCCCTGCCGGACAGGTATTGCGGCAGGGAACCAACACCGATTCGCGGTCCACTGACTTCAAATCCTTATCCGTCAACGCTCCTGTGGGACAGACCTCCACACAACTGCCGCAAAACTTGC
Organism: Firmicutes bacterium UBA4053; assembly: GCA_002382125.1. GTDB lineage: Bacteria > Bacillota > Desulfotomaculia > Desulfotomaculales > Nap2-2B > UBA4053. The sequence continues at coordinate 20,210 of DFZP01000070.1, read as the reverse complement.
AACCCGATTCCTTAAGAGTAGGGCTAACGGTACCCACAACAATCTTATCCTGCTGGTAAACAAAACCCAGCGCGCCAACTCCACGCAAGTCATGGCAAGCCCTGACGCACCTTAAGCAACCGATGCAAAGGTTATAATTATGTATAAAGAAAGGTTCGTCATTAACAACTGGAAGGCTTTGATACACATACTTGGATATATTTTCCTTAATGCCTATATATTCAGCAACCTTCCTCAATTCACAGGTGTTGAATTGAGGACAGCATCGTTCGTTAACAGGCACGTTCGTGGAGCATGGCTCCCTGGCGCAGCCTTCCCTCTGGGCACAGGTCAGGCAGGCGTGAGGATGGCTGGCAAGAATAGTACTCAATCTTTTTTTTCGATACTCCTGTAACCCGGCAGTATCGGTATGCGCCACCATTCCCGCCGAAACCACAGTTTCACAGGAACAAACAGGTTCTTCTTGTCCTTCCACACTTATTACGCATAAGCGGCACCCTTCAAAAACTTTTCCCCGCGCATCTCCCTGAACTGCCCAGTTACCCTGGTAAACCGTATCAATAGCCTCACTCCTGTGTTCATACGGTAAGCCCGGATGAAAGCAGAGCCTTGGAATATAAATCCCTGCCTCTTGTGCCGCCTCCAAAACAGTTGTTCCCTTTTTTGCCGTGACCTGTTCACCATTAATACTCAATGTAACAGTTTCCATTCCTTCTTTACCTCCTGCCGGCTATGAAAACCACTTGCCAGAACAAACAATTAAATTTACAAAACAAAAGCCCGGCAAGAAAACAAACTTTACATGCGACATAACGAATCTTATTTACATCACTGCTGCAAGACAGCTTTCTCTCAAGAGAATTTTGCCAATGACATAAGTTTCCGCACATAATCTTACCGGACGGGAGCAAACCTGTTTCTACTACTTTCCCTTCCTATACTCTCCTTTCCTACCATGAATGTTTAATAGCACCCTTCTCACAGGCCAGGTAACACGGGAGATTCTCTTTACCAGTAGCAGAAATACAGGGATTACAAAGGTATTTAACGCTCTTCCTTTTTTCCTGCTTTACTATTGCTACCAGATCATCGTAATCGTCAGTAATAACTTCAAAAACGTTCTCTTTACATGCCTCTACACACTTGCCACAGCCATCGCACTTACCGGAATCGATAATCACATACCATGTTCCTGAACCATCAGCATACCCGTAATTAGCAATGTATCCCATCAAAACACCTCTTTTAACCGGCTTTCCGGGATTTTTCCACCAAACCTTTACCAAAGAGAGCCGCTCCAATAGCACCGGCAAGCTGAGTATCATGTTTGGGAGTAAGCGCTGTCAATCCTAATTCCTTCTCCAACCTTTTTACTACTCCCTTGTTTTTTGCAATTCCACCAGTAATGCCAAAATCCTTCTCCACGCCAATCCGTTCCAAAAGAGTATAAACACGGTGGGCCATAGCCGAACAATATGCCGCCAGCACCTTGTTTTTAAGCCAGCCTGCACGCAATAAACCTACCGCTTCGGTCTTGGCAAATACCACGCACGTGCTGCTTACCGGATCCGGCTCCTCGTCAATATCAAGCGAAATATCCCCGACATCGCCGATGGGAACACCCATCAATTCAGCAAACACTTCCATCCCACGGCCGGTACCTGCCGCACATTTATCGTTCATTAAAAAGTTGGTTACTTTTCCCTTATCGTCAACTCGAATGGCTTTACAATCCTGGCCGCCCATATCCAGCACGGTCTTAATGGTGGGACCGTACATAAAATTGGCTCCTCTGGCGTGACAGGCGATTTCCGTAATCGTCCTGTGGGCAAAGGGCACATTAACCCGCCCATAACCGGTACCAATTATATAATGAATATCATCAACTGTCATCCCGGTGCCTTCCAGCGCCCATTTCATCACGTTGCGTGCACTGTCGGGGCTGTCGGAACCAGTCCTCATGTTAGCATAAGCGTAAATCTCGCCGTCTACCATTATCACCGCCTGGCTGCTTACGGAGCCTACGTCAACGCCAGCAGTGATAACATCTTCCTTTCTCCAGTCTATATCAGGAGAGTTCCACCTTGACTCTTCCCATCTCCAAAATTCCTGAGCCATTTTCCTTTCCTCCAATCTTCATACTGTCGCCGAAATAGCGGCTCCTAATGCACCAATATACTCTGGTTCCTCAGGCAACATTATCTGCACATCCAGAGCACTTTCCAAACATTTAACAAAACCAGGATTCATGGCAATTCCACCCACCAGCGCCACATCTTTCTCCACCCCAACTGTCCGCGTCATGGAAGTAATACGACTGGCCATGGCTTCATGGACTGAACGGGCAATCTCAGTTTTTGGTATCTTGCTGTGGACCAGCGAAACTACCTCCGACTCAGCAAAAACAACACATTGCGCGTTCATAGGAACGGACTTCTCAGCGGCAAGAGAGAACTGCGCCATCTCCTCTACCTTTATTTCTAAGGCCCGCGCCATTGCCTCTACAAAGCTTCCTGCACCGGCAGCACATTTTTCATTAAGGGCAAAATCAGTAACTTTCCCTGTGCTTTCACATCTTACAGCACGGGCTTCCTCTGCACCTACTTCAATTACAGTTTTTACTGTGGGGAACAGAAAACTGGCGCCCTTGGCAGCCGCACTGACTTCTGTAATTTCTTCGTTGGCAAAGGAAACGCTTTTCCTCCCCATCCCGGTAGCCACTATCGTGCTGATGTCGCTGCGGTTTATTCCCCCGGCTTTCAGTGCCTCATTAAACGCCTGTTCAGCAGACTCATTTAAGTCAATACCTGTTATTATCATTCTCTTAGCAACAATTTTTCCATTCTGCATGATAACCGCCTTGGTGGTTCTAGCTCCAACATCAATACCAGCAACTCCCATTGTTCATTCATCTCCCCTTCACAATTACAAATACACAGGATCTTTACAATTATCAACTATCAATACCATCTCATACTAACCACCCATACATGTAAGGCACAACCAACAATGAAAATAATCTTGGAATTCAGGAGCCAGAATTCAGGAGCCAGAAGAAATCATTAGTAGTCAGCAGTTAGTTCTCAACTTAATAGGCTGATAGCTGATCCTTTATCCTTATTCTGGATTCTGACTCCTGTATTCTTTTTACAAATAATCTTTGCAACATAAAACTATTTTCATACTAATCAGCCAGTTACAAAACGAGGAGAGCCTGTAACCACCAGGCTCGTCTCTCACAAGGCTTCCGCCACGAACCCAACAACCACCTCCCCGTAAGTTCGTCCCGCCACAGAGAAAAACTCTTTTGAAAAACCCCAGCTTATCCAACAACTCTTCTAAAATAAAAAACAACCTGTTTTTACTCTTATATCACAAAATATCACAAGTCTATTCCATTGTCAAGTAGGGAACGCAAAAAAAGTAACATGGAAATCCTTGTCTCACCAATGATACCTATGTATTTAACACACTCTTACTTGCCTTTAAAAACAGGCTTCCTTTTTTCCAGGAAGGCGTTCACTCCTTCTTTCATATCCTCACTGTTTAATACCTGTGCAATATTAACAGACTCAAACCGAAACCCCGATTCCAGTACAGGATCGTAATTAACAGCGCGCATGGCCACTTTTAGAGCATAAGGACCATTTTTCATAAGCCGTTTGGCCAGTTGAACAGCAGCATCTTTAAGCTCTGCCGAAGGCACGACCTTATTTACCAGTCCAATCCGGTAGGCCTCATGAGCATCAACCATGTCACCCGTAAGAACTATCTCCATTGCCTTGCCTTTCCCTACCAGGCGAGTCAAACGTTGAGTGCCCCCGTAACCCGGGATAACACCCAGCGTTACCTCCGGCAGCCCCACACGGGCATTTTCGGAAGCAATGCGCAAGGTGCAAGCCATCGCAATTTCCAGCCCCCCCCCAAGAGCAAAACCGTTTATAGCTGCAATAACAGGTTTTCCCAGATTTTCAATCTTGTTCAAAACCCCCTGCCCGCGTTGTGAAAAGTCATAGCACGTAGCCGGCTCAAGGGTAAGAAACTCACTAATATCCGCCCCTGCCACAAAAGACTTGTCTCCTGCTCCAGTCAAAATAATTACTTTTACCGAATCGTCCTTTCCTGCATTCACGATAGCATCGTCAAGTTCAGTAACCACAATATTGTTAAGCGCATTTAAATTCTTGGGACGATTTACAGTAATTGTCAGTATTCCCTCCGCATTTTCAACTAAAAGAGTTTTATATTCTGCCATTTTGTACCTGGTTTTCTAAATATTAATAAATAAAAACCAGGCTTTCCTCCTCTCTGCTTATAAAATTTAGGAATTACAGAGTTCACAAAAGCTTACGTTTAATAAGCCTGCAATGCCATCCGGTCCCAATTGTGCTGTGCCTACCGTTCCTTAAGCTTCAGTTTGCATCATTTGTCAAAAGCCATCACCCCCTCCAACCTCTATCCGCTATAATATTATAATTCTTCTCCACTCCCCCTAAGATTTCCTCCTCGGGCAAAAAGTTTTGATATGTTTTCATTTCCCTTTGGACCTCTGTGCCTTTGCCCCTCTGTGCCTACCTGAACAGTTACAATAATACACGATATTCGAAAACATAAAACGCTATGTATTTACTGGCCAGCAAATGGAAATAATTATTATAATCATCATTGTCAGGATAAGGAGGGCCTGTTCAAAACCATGCTGAAAAAATTATTGTGGCTGAGTATGAGCATGGCCGGCATATTTGCCATAGCCGCGACAACTTATCTGACCCTGGCTGTTTTTACCGGGCCTTACGCAAAACCGCTTTTATCGAACATTTCTTCCAGTACTGGAAAGACAGACAAAACCAGGGTGCTGGCGGGCACCGTTGTCCGCGAAGAATATGAATACCTCTGTGGCGACGTCCACATCGTGTACCTGGGCCGGGCACCAGATAAGCTGGTGGGACTTACACACGCAAATCTCAAACAAAAATACCCGGCCAAAGATGGCTGGACAGTGGAAAACACAGAAGAAACGGTGGTATTAAAGAAAAGGTGCAATGAGTTCTGCCCGGAACACAAGAACTACCGCCATCTGGGGATTTGCGAGGGCTTGCTGGCCGTTTATGAAGGACCTTTGGGTTATGGCAAAAAATTACTAAAAACAGAAAAAAATATAATTATCGAAAGAATGCCGGCAGATTACCAGACAAAACTGCACCAGGCCATGGCTTTTGAAAAGCAATTGCCGGAAACACAGTTCCAGTTAAGAAAGGAACTGGAATTCACAAGCGAATCTTCACTACAAGCAGCGATGGAAAATCTGGACGAACTGCTTACAAATTTTAATAACCACGCCAGCCCGGTAAAATAAACCGGGCTTTATTTTTTTAAGGAGGAAACACGAAACAGGTTGTGGAATTTATTTAACATGAGGGCTGACGCCATCTCCACAAAACATGAAAATTGCGTGCAAGCAAAATCTATTTTCGAGGGAGAGGTTGACCAGGTTGCGTATCATAGGAATTGACCCTGGTATAGCCAGAACAGGATTCGGGGTGATCGATTTTATTTCCGGACAGCTCACCCTGCTGGAATACGGATGCATCCAGACTCCTGCAAGCCTGCCGGCGCCTGTGCGCCTCCAGCAAATCTACAATAAACTACAGGAAATATTAAACAGGCACAAACCTTCGCAATTTGCCATAGAAGAACTGTTTTTCAATAAGAACAGCCGTACCGCACTGGCAGTAGGAGAAGGGCGGGGGGTAGCCATATTGACAGCGGCTAGTGCCAATCTGCCCGTGTGTGAATACACCCCCCTGCAGATAAAGCAGGCGGTAACCGGCTACGGGCGGTCAACCAAGCAACAGGTGCGGTACATGGTCAAAGCAATATTAAAATTAAAAGAACTTCCCAACCCGGACGATATAGCCGACGCTCTGGCAGTAGCCATCTGCCACGCCTACATGGCAACAAAAAATCAGTTGATAAACCATACAGGAACTACACTAATGAATTTATAGGCTTAAGCAGTACTTCACAAACTCATAAACCAGGGGTAAAAGGAGCTTGGGACCGGTGATTGCTTTCTTAAGGGGTATAATAGTAGCAACACAGGGTGAGACAGCAATTATTGAAATCAACGGTATAGGGTTCTTACTGCAGGTAAGCGCCTGGACTGCAAACCGCCTGCCGCCTCCAGGAACGGAAGTAAAGCTATATACTCACCTCATTTCCAGGGAGGATGGTTCATTTCTTTACGGATTCTATGATCAAAGCGAACTGGAATTATTTCGCTTCCTGATCAGTGTGGGAGGGGTGGGACCAAAAGCGGCCATGGGGTTGCTTTCCACCCTGAATCCAGAAACATTACAAGCCGCTGTGACCGGAGGAAATGTGGAAATGCTGAAAAGGGCTCCAGGTATCGGCCGTAAAACCGCAGAAAGAATCGTCTTAGAGTTAAAGGACAGGCTGGGGAAAAGCACACTCTTAAAAAAAACCGCTCCTGTGGAAATCAGCATAACCGAGGAAAACGACGCCGTGGCCGCTCTGATTGCCTTGGGCTACGGCGAAGCAGAAGCCCGGAAAGCGGTACAACAGGCGCCCACACCTGCAGATATTACCAATACGGCAGCCGATATGGTGCGGGCTGCCTTAAAACAATTGAGCGCTGCCAATCCAGGGCTTGCCGCTCGAAATCAGGAGGCTTTATAAACCATGACGGAACGAATAATCTCTGCTGTTTTTTCTTCGGACGACCAGGAAGAAATTAACCTGCGGCCACGCAGGTTAGTGGATTTCATAGGTCAGGATAACATCAAGGAAAGCATAGCCGTTTTCGTTCAGGCAGCCCTGCACCGCAAAGAAGCGCTGGATCACGTGCTGCTCCTGGGCCCCCCCGGCTTGGGCAAAACCACCATGGCTTGGATTATCAGCAACGAGCTGGGGGTAAATATACGTATCACTTCAGGCCCGGCCATTGAAAGACCGGGCGATTTGGCCGCTATTCTGACCAATTTATCGCCCGGTGACGTGTTATTCATTGATGAAGTACATAGATTGAGCAGGACGGTGGAAGAAGTGCTATACCCGGCAATGGAGGATTTCGCCCTGGATATTATTATTGGTAAAGGACCGGGCGCCCGTTCCATTCGCCTGGATCTACCCCGCTTTACCCTCATCGGCGCCACCACCCGGACCGGTCTACTGACCTCACCTTTACGCGACCGTTTTGGCGTCATCAGCCGCCTGGACTACTACGAACTAAAGGATATAGTACAAATAGCGCTGCGGTCTGCGGACATCTTGAAAATACCGGTCGACGAGGGAGGCGCCACCGAGATAGCCTTAAGAGCAAGAGGCACTCCACGGGTGGCCAACCGCCTGCTGAAGCGGGTACGCGACTATGCCCAGGTAAAGGCCAGGGGAATAATTACTAAAGAAATAGCCATCGAAGCCCTTGGGTTCCTGGGGGTAGATCCGATGGGACTGGATCTAATCGACCGCAAGTTGCTGCAAATTATAATCGAAAAGTTTGGCGGCGGCCCGGTAGGGTTGGAGACAATGGCTGCGGCATTGGGAGAAGAAGCAACAACTATAGAGGATGTTTATGAACCTTATTTAATGCAGGCAGGCCTGTTGGCCCGTACGCCGCGCGGCCGGCTGGCCACCCCCCGGGCGTACCATCACCTGGGCCTGACTTCAAAGGAAAGAGAACACCAATTGACCATCTGGTAGTACCGGCAAATACTAAGTCGCAACAGAAAATACATAAAAAAACCAGGCCTCAAATAAGCCTGGCAAAAACGCACCCATTTGTCTATTCCTCTATTCCCTGGAACAAAGAGGTAGAATAGTACGTCCGTACACAGCCCTGAAGAGTTCTGCCGCCGATACATACCACCCGGCTACAGCACAGATGATGCAAATTGTACCAGTTACCCTGGGCGACATAGAGCCCAAAAAAACGAGGTCCAACAAAATCAAAGCAACAAACAAAAGTGTATAGAAGATAATTACCAGTGCGCTAAGCCTGAAGGAAGCAATCCAAACGTACAGGGTAAAAAAGGTAAAAGGAATGAATATTAATAATGGCGCAGCAGGCGCTGCCGGGCCAAAATTAAGTGCCGGAGAATTTAAGTTCAACATTAAAAAGCCTACTGCCAGCCACATGGCAGCATAAGCAGAAAAGACAGTGGCGTTGAAAGTCTGACAGGCACGAAATGCCCACATTCCCGCCAGTAACATTGTAATGCCACCCAAAAACAAAGCCAGCGGCACGTAAGCGAGCATCAACGGAGGCGGAACTAATCCGGCAATAACCCAGCCCAAAGCAAATAACGTGGTAGCAAATGCCCCATACCCTAACGCGAGCGGATCGGCAACTTTAATATGTTCGCTCATTTAATCTTCCCCCCTTTCATTTAAAATTTTCATACTATTAAATTTTATACTACAATTCTCTAAACCATACAATTATTTTCCCCTTAAATAACAAATAATAGGGGCAAAGTGTTGTTATCCGGTATTAAATGGCTTGGTGGCTTGAGAGAAATCTGTCAACTCACCATATTTTTCTACATATTCTAATACAGCCAGTACAAAAGCAGCGTGGGACCAGGTAAGCGGGGCTACTGAGAGTTGTTCGCCCGTGTACGGATGAATCTGTTCGGCAAGCACTCCGCTCTGGCTCTGTCCTTTTACTACCCAGCCCAATAAATCGCGGGCCCGGGACAGGTCATTCAGGCTGCGAGCCGCTCCAATGTACCACTGGGCAAGCCACAAAGTGCAAATAAACCAGGGATTGCCCGGTACCTTTTGCAGATCAGAAGAGCGGCGGAAATAATAATCGCTGGAATAACGCGCCATTCCTCCAATATCCGTATCCACCCACAGGCCTTTGTAGATAGCCTGCATGGTTCTGATCACCCGCTGGTGTCGCGCCGGCAACACGCCAAAGGCAAAGACACCGTATAAACTGCTCTCCATGGTAAAATCCTTTTCAAAACCCCCTTCTTCATTAAATGTAATCCCGCGTACAAAGCGGTTCAGTTCCTGGCTGTAAAGATACTTGAAAATACCGGCCCTGACCTGGCGGGCTGCTGCTTCCCACCGGCAGGCCTTTGCCTGATCCCCAAAAAGNNCCTCTTCTTTCCTCCCATAAATCATAGCTTTCCAAAGGCAGGCCGGTGCGCAGGTCCCTGTATTCCGCCAGGAAATCTGCGGCAGGCATAATCAATGTTGAATAAAGTGACTTGACAAACTCGAACCCCTTATAAATTCGATAAAACTGGCCGATGGCCCAGAGCACCAGGGCAGTCTCATCCTCCTGAACAGGCAGATACCCGTACCTATCTTTAAGCCAGGGGTGCCAGCTTGACCCAATAGAACCATCAGGATTATATTTGGGCCAAAAAAATCCTTCTTCGCTTAAAAGACGGCGACAGAAATTATAAAAGAGCATCGTCAACTCCGGGTAACCTGCCTTATCCATAGCATGAGCCACCAGCGCCCCATCCCGTGGCCACAGGTATGAGTAATGATCCCGGTTGGTAGACATGATATCCGTATCGTTGGCAGCAATAATGGCTCCCCGGTTATCAAACTGAGTACGAATGATCAAAAGGCTGGTGTAAAACAATTCTTCAATTTCAGAAGACAAATCAGCAAAACTAAGCTGGTTTTTGTGTGCCCAGTTATACCAGTACTTTTCTGTTGATTCCAGCAAGACTCCGGGTCCCTGCTTAATAACATAATAGTTGTTCTCCCTTACCTCTTTTAAGTCTCGACCGGCAATAATCCAGTAGTAGATCACTTCTTCCTCGCCTGGAGCAAGCTCAACCTTAAAGCTTACTGTGCTGTCTACGGATCCCTGGGCTATAGGGTTATTGGCCAGGAAGCCGTCTTCAGCATCCCGCCAGGTACCTTCCTGGTGGCCAAACCTCTTAATGCCTGTGGTATACTGGTAGAACCCCTGCTCCCGCGACCGCCCGTTAAATAAAAAATAATAATTGCGCTTGTAATGAAGCAACGTTCCCGTACCGGGATCATACAGGGCGGTATCCCCTACATCCGAGCCGCCCAGGCTAAAATCATTATAAAAGAAAAGCCGCAAGTCCCTCCTGCCCACACGCAGGTTACGGGCCACAATTTTTCTCAAATAAATGTTTCTCTCATAATGCACGGCATCGACAAAGCGTAATTCCAACCCCAGTTCGTCACGCCAGGCTATTGCCTCGCCAACCAGGCTGGACGGCCGGTAACCGATCTTCAGACACCAGTTTTTTTCGTCTATCCAGGAAAAAAGGCCGTCAATCCATATCCCCACCCCGCACTTATGTCCCATAACATGGTTTTCCATACCAACATAAGGATAGTAAAAATCTCTGATATTTAAAGAACTATCTATATTTACCAACACATTGCCGTTACCCAACACAATTTCCCTGGGCATCTTCCGTCCTCCAAAAAAAGCAAAATTTTTTATGATCATAAACCTTTTATGCAATGGCAATAATAAAAAAGACTTCTTTCGCAGATAATTCCATTATGCCACCAATCCGATGAGGATATTTATTTTTCACCAATAACAAAAAAGGAGGTTATTGAGATAATTATGGTAACAATGTTTTTTTTATCCTGGACCATCGGGTTCATAATACTATTTATAATTATTCTTTTTTGGCTCAAAAAACAACGCCTTCAGGTACCCGTAGCCCGGGAAAGCGAACGGGTCCGGCATACCTTTAAAGAAGAGTTTTCCTGTGAATTGACGATTCCCACCCCTTTTTCAGAACACATTCGCCCGGCTCCTACGGAGTTGCCCCACTCCTACGGAATTGACCGGCTGGTGCTGCTGGCCAGAGACCCTTACTGGCTTTATGCCTATTGGGAAATCACAGCAACAAAACTGGTGGAGTTTAGTTCCACTCATGGAGCAACGGCATGGGGATCTTCCCGGCCCGTACTCAGGGTTTATGATGTTACAGGAGTTGCTTTTAACGGAGAAAATGCAAATAAGTACGTAGACATCGGGATCAATGAGCAGGCAGACAACTGGCGCATTAATGTAGGGGAAGCGGACTGCTCTTTTTGCGTTGACGTGGGACGGCAGTTCCCCGACGGCCGTTTCGTAACCCTGCTGCGCTCAAATACGGTAACTACCCCCCGTGCTTCTCTTTCCGAACGTGAAGACGAGGAATGGATGTGGATCGAAGGCATTTATCGCTCTTACCGCCACCAGTTCGGGGTAGGTTCGCCAATGATCGTAGAAGAAATGGCCCAAAGGGCGGGAGCGCTGCCGCTGGGGGTCGCTTCCCCCGGTCAGTGGCAAAAAACACAGTAGCCACAGAGAACATACATAAAATCTGAATTTAAGACTACTAAATACTTTGATACTCACTGGCACATTTAATATTATGCTCTGTGTTCTCTGTGTTCTCTGTGGTTAAATCTTATTTTCGAAGGAGCACTTACTGATGAATAAAAAAGGTTACCTGGCACTGGTTTTACATGCTCACCTGCCTTACATCCGCCATCCGGAAGACGAGTGTTTTCTGGAAGAAAGATGGTTGTTTGAGGCTATTACTGAAACCTATATTCCTCTGTTGGAAGTATTTGAACGCCTTGAAAGAGACAACGTTCCTTTTTGCCTGACCATTTCTCTCTCACCTACCCTGGTCGGTATGTTCGTTGATCCTTTATTACAGCAACGATATCTAAAGCACATGGACAAATTAATTGAACTGGCAGACAAAGAGGTAGGCCGCACACACCACACGTCTTTTCAGGAAACAGCGTTGGTTTACCAGGAAAAATTACGCCATGCCCGCCGTCTTTATCTGGAAAGTTATCATGGTAATCTGGTCAATGCCTTTAAAAAGTTCCAAGATGCCGGCAGGCTGGAAGTCATTACCTGCGCAGCCACACACGGTTACCTGCCGCTCTTAATGACAGAGCCGGAGGCCGTAAGAGCGCAAATTGCAATGGCCGTAAATTCGCATAAGAAATACTTCGGGCAGGCGCCGCCGGGCATCTGGCTGCCCGAATGCAGCTATGCGCCGGGGATTGACGAAATCTTAAAAGAGTTTAACCTGTGTTTTTTCTTTGTTGATACCCACGGTGTGTTGTTTGCTTCCCACCGGCCCCGCTACGGTGTTTTTGCCCCCGTTTACTGTCCCTCGGGCGTAGCAGTCTTTGGCCGGGACCCGGAATCATCCAGGCAGGTATGGAGTGCTAAGGAAGGCTACCCGGGCGATTTCGACTACCGCGAATATTACCGCGATGTTGGCTTCGACCTGGATTACGATTACATCAGGCCGTACATTCATCCGGACGGAATCAGGGTAAACACAGGCATTAAATATTACCGGATCACAGGCCGCTCCCACCATAAAGAACCGTACGTACCGGCTTGGGCCAAAGAAAAGGCAGCCATCCATGCAGGCAATTTTATATTTAACAGGGAGTCGCAGGTTAAACACCTCAGCTCGCTCATGGACAGGCCGCCAATCGTGGTAGCCCCTTACGACGCCGAATTATTCGGCCACTGGTGGTTTGAGGGTCCCCAATGGCTGGAGTACGTGATCCGCAAAATTCACTTCGACCAGGACACTGTGGAACTGACTACTCCCACCAGGTATCTTAAACAATTTTCTTACAACCAGGTAGTCCGGCCCTGCGCCTCCAGTTGGGGAAACAAAGGTTACAACGAAGTATGGCTGTGCCAGGCCAACGAATGGATTTACCGTCACCTGCATATAGCGGCAGCCAGGATGATCGAACTGGCCAACGCCTACCCTTGCGTGGAAGGATTGCCCGGCCGGGTACTAAACCAGGCAGCCAGAGAATTAATGCTGGCCCAAAGCAGCGACTGGGCTTTTATTATGAGCACGGGAACGATGGTGGATTATGCTATGCGACGCACTAAGACTCACCTGCAAAATTTTCTTAATCTCTACGATCAAATCAAAGGCGGGTGGATCAATGAAGAACAACTGAAGGTGCTGGAGGAAAGAAACAATATTTTCCCCGAGATGGATTACCGCTTGTATCGGTCAGGGTAGAACCGGAGAATTCTGATGTACTGAATTCTGATTGCAAATTAGTGATTCGTAAAGAGATAATCAACTTTCTTTTATAATTTCACCAATCTTTTTGATGTACAAATCGGCCAGCGACTCGGCTATTTCCATAGAGGCTCCTTCACTGAAAACCCGGCAAACCGGCTCCTCCGGATCGGGCAGCACCAGCGCCCATCCATCAGGATGAAATACCTTCACGCCGTCCAAGAGTTCGGTGTTATCCTCCCCTGTTTCTATCAGGCTGCGGATTACCCGGCCTTTGGCTTCCCAGGACACCGGCACCTCCTTTTTACTTACAAAAAACGAAGGTATTTCGTCAACCAGGTCTCCTAAAGAAAAACCGTTTCGTACGGCAAAACCCAGGATACCGGCAAGCGCCCCAAAAGCATCAAAATTCAGTAAAAACTGGGACAGCCCGCCTGATTTTTGCTCGCGAATCAGTTCATCCTGACATAAAATCTTTTCCACCAGATCCTGGACCGCCGTCTTGGTCCGCACCACCCGGCTCCCGTACTGCCCGGCCAGATTCTCCACGACATGCGGGGCAGTTACAGGAACCACCACCGGTCCTCTCTCAGCTTTTAAAATAATCAGAGCAATCAGCACAGTAAGCATGTTATCTTGAATCAACCTGCCGCGTTCATCTATCAGTACCAGATGATCCGCGTTAGAATCAAACATTGCGCCTGCCCAGGCGCCTTCCTCACAAACCTTGTTTGCCAGGTATGGCAATTTTTCCAGATACCTTTCCCAGCTTAAAGGAAAACTCCATGGTTCCGCCAGGTCAAGATTTTCTATTTCCATGTTTAATGCCCGGCCAAGGAACCTGGTGAATGAATCTAAATTATGTGGGTTATAAGCCATAATTAAACGCAAACGGGCTTCGCGTATGGAAGCAGCATCCACTTCTTGCAATAATGCCTGCAGGTAGCTTTCAAGCATGCCGGATACAAACTCCCTGGGCTGCACGCGGACAATATCTGCCCTTGGAAAATCCTCCCGCAGCAGGATATTTTCCACTTTCCGCTCCATAACACGCGAGACATTGCCTCCCTTTTCGTTAATAAATATGAGCGAAACCTGGTCAGGCCGGCGGTGAGAAATTTTAACATGTACTCCACCTCTAAGTTTTAGACTGCGTACCGCAAAACGGTGCAGGGGTGTGATGACCGCACCCAGGTCGTAAACTTTGGCTCCTATTGACTGCATTCCACTGGCTAAAGCTTCTTTGATCACCTGGGAAGGAGGATAACTGTCCGCACTTACCGCCATCTTAACTCCCGTACCCAGCGCAGCACAAAAAGCAGCACCCAAACGGCAGGCAAATTCCACCGTCACCTCTATATTGAACAATCCCGTAACACCTTCTGTGCCAAATATCTTCTTTGGCCAGCGGGCGCCCCACACCAGGCTGCTGTTTACCACACTGCTGCTCTCCACCAGCTTATTGGGCCAGATTTTTACATCCGGTCTGACTACACTGCGTTCGGCAAGCACCGAATCACTACCAATTACCGCCCCTTCGTACACTTCGGAATTGGCCCGCACCTGCACCCTGCTGCAGAGCACTGCACCACGCAGGGCGGCTCCCGCGCCAAGATAAACGTTGTTCCAGAGAACACTTCGTTTAACCGAAGCCTGCTCCTGGATCAAGCAGCCGTCGCCGATGGTGGTATAAGGAGCAACCTGCACCCCGGCGCCGAGACAACAACCATCACCGATCAAGACAGGCCCCTGGATGCAGGCCCCGGGATGAATATCCGCTCCTTCTCCAAACCAGATTCCGGAAGCCGCCTCGCGACCGGGAATGGCAGTTTGAACCCGCCCTGCCAAAACGTCTTGGTGAGCCTGCACGTATTGTTGAAGATTACCGATGTCACACCAGTAACCAGGCAACACGACACCGAAAAGGGGCTTCTTTTCCCGCAGCAGGAGAGGAAAAAGATCTTTGCTGAAATCAAATATCTGCCCGGGAGGTATATAATCCAGCACCTCCGGTTCCAACACGTAGATGCCGGTATTAACAGTGTCACTGAACACTTCTCCCCACGCAGGTTTTTCTAAAAAGCGGGTTATCACCCCGTCAGGCCTGGTGATCACAACGCCGTATTCCAAAGGACAGCTTACGCGGGTAAGCACCAGAGTAGCCATTGCTCCCTGCCGGCGGTGAAAATCAACTGCCCGGGATAAATCCAGGTCGGTAAGGGCATCACTGCTAATCACTAAAAAGGTCTGATCGAGAAACGTCTGGGCATTTTTTACGCTCCCCGCCGTACCCAGGGGCGCCTCTTCCGTAAAATACTGCATATTTACCCGGTATTCTGCACCGTTATCAAAATAATCGCGGATGAATTCCGGCTTATAATGAAGAGTTACACCTATATCCACAAAACCGTACCTTTTCAGCAGATCAACAATATGGGTCATAACCGGCCGGTTGGCTACCGGCACCATCGGTTTCGGACGGCCACAGGTAATGGGACGCAGGCGCGATCCTTCACCGCCGGCCATGATAATGGTCTTCATATCCATCCCTCCATCATTGCATCTATAAGCTCTCTTTCAGGCACGGGCCAAAAGCCTGGTCACACGACCCAGAAAATGCCTCTGCTGACCGGAAGATTCGCACCAGGGGGTATTTCTGTATTCACTCCAGACCCCGTGGTATACCTGCCGGGTTTCCAAGGCTATCTGCCGCCAGTTAAATTCCTTTTGTACTTTCCGAAAGGCGTTAAAGCGCAGTTTTCCCCGCAGGGAAGCATCCTGTAAAAGCTGCGTTACCATCCCGGCCAAAAAACGGCTGTTGCCGGGATAAGCCTTCAGGCCATCTACACCATGTTCCACAATCTCCACCAGGCCGCCTGTATCGGAAACAACAACCGGGGTTTGTGCCGCCATTGCTTCTAAGGCCACAATACCAAACGGTTCGTAAAGGCTGGGGAAAACCGCTACATCGGCCCATTTGTAAAGGGAATTGCGTACTACATCGCTGATATAACCTGTAAAATATATTCTGTGAGCAATACCCAGGCGGCTGGCATGACCACGCAACTCCCCTTCGTAAGGACCTTTGCCGGCAATAATAAACTTTGTTTTTGGACAATGCTCAAGGATCCGGGGAACGGCATCCAGCAGTACCTGTACTCCTTTTTCCCTTACCAGCCGGCCTACATAAAAAACAATTTGTTCATCATCAGCAGCATATTCGTTACGGCCTATTCCGCCTTGCTTTACGGCAAATCTCGCCGGCGTTACCCCATTTACAATCACTCTTATTTTGTCTCCCGGCGCTTGGAAAACGTAGCGAACCTCGTTTTTCATATAGTTGCTGCAACAGATCACCCGCCAGGCCTCGTAAGCCAGCCACCATTCCACACTGCTGATATACCGCTGGAGACTATTATGCAGACCGTAGTTACGGCCATACTCGGTAGCGTGGATGGTGGCCACCAGGGGCAAGCGATAAGCGTATTTCAAAACCCTGGCCGCATAAGCTACCAGCCAGTCGTGGGCATGCAGCAAATGCACTCCTTCCGGTTCGTTTAAAAGCGGTACTGCTTTTTCCAGCATGGCCATATTCAACTGCATCACCCAGGTAATAAAATCAGGAGCAGCAAGGTGGTAAGGATTTACCCGGTGCACTCCGACTCCGTTCACCTGCTCAAATTCCGGTATCCCAGGCTCGCCACAGGTAACTAAATGCACTTCTTCCCCAATGGATGCTAAAGACGTAGTCAAATCGTAAACATGCGGGGCTATTCCTCCTACCGCTTTAGGCGGATATTCCCAGGAAAACATCAGTATTCGCACCGGCCTCAAGTTCACCTC
>DFZP01000070.1:0-3276 GCA_002382125.1 Firmicutes bacterium UBA4053 | reverse complement strand
TAACTTTCCCCACCTTCCCGGCCGGCATTAATTCAGATAAAAGCTTTCCACAAGCTTTTTCATTATTCATAATGGGTCCAAAGACGCAATATCCTGATACAACACCTATTCTTGTCTACCGAATAAACAAGACGGTGTTTTATGTTTATCCGCCGGGAATATGCGCCTTTGAGGTCTCCAACCAGTTTCTCATACGGTGGCGGGTTTTGAAAAGGATTATTTTGCAAAATTTCAAGCAATTGGATAGCATTATTCTTCAACCCTGCCTGCTTGATCATCTTAACGTCCTTTACAGCCTGTTTTGTAAACTCAATCTCCCACATTACCACTCAATATCCCTGGCCTTAACGCACTCCTCCGGCTCTGCCTTCATCCCTTCAATAATAGATTCCCGCATTCCGGGCATACTCAGAAGATACAAGGTTTCTTGGATCGCCCGGTAATCTTCCTCGGAGATAATAACTACATTACCTTGTTTCGAGGCAACCATGACAGGCTCATGATTTTTTATCGTATCCTCTATAAGGCGAAAGAAATTTTGCCGCGCCACCGAAGCATTTATAAACATATCAACCCCACCTTTTTATTAAAGTCATCCCCCTATTCAAAAAAACCAATCAGTATATCAATTACTTCTTCGAGAATGTCTGCGGGCGCCTTTTCCTTGTACATTGCATTTCTTGCAAGTATATCCAATGCCTTTGCCTGCTCGCACATAACAACGCCTGTAGTTGAAGTTCTTTCATCAAGAGGTACATGCAATGGAAATCCGCGGTTGGTATTTGTTATCGGACAGACAATCGCAATTTTTGTAAAACTGTTTAAGGTATTATTACTGACCACCAACGCCGGACGTCTGCCTTTTTGCTCATGTCCTGCCTGTGGGTCGAATTCAAGAGTTACAATATCACCCTGTTCAGGTACGTAGGCCGTTACCATACCTCTTTCCCCTGCGGGTTACCCATATCCCATTCTGTACTTCTATAATCACCATTATAACCGGCCAAACGTTCTTCTATCGTTCTGTGCTTTTTATTTACACGACTAATGATGATGCAACCGTTTTCGGTTTTTATTTCCACCCTGTCATTCTCATGCAAGGCAGCATCCTCCAATATTCCTTTTGGCAAACGTACTGCCTGACTGTTTCCCCATTTTCGGATAGTAGTATACATGTGCACCACCTCCATTTAAGTATATACATAGTTTCTACACTCGTCAATGATTTTATTTAATATGTGCGACCTGCAAAATATAGATTCCGCCTGTTTAGCTTGATTAGCTTGATTATGGCCTGCCCTTTCAATTCGATAGCGTTCTGGTAAACACCTTTGGAGTCGTAACCGCGGCGTCCATCAGGTAATATTCCGGACGAAAACCGTAAATCACCTGGCGCTGCCGGCAGGCTTCGTTCATCAGCTTCGGCGCCAGTTCCACGTCCGCCAATTCCTTACATAACCTTTTATACGTTTCCGGAAGGAGCACAGGCAACCCCCTTCTGCGAAAATAATTAATTTTCTTAAGACCATCTTAAGACCATTTGAAATGTTTTTTCAATTTATTTAAATTAGTGGCAAATGGGATTACTTTATCGTGTTGGAGGCGACCGACAACAATGCCAGGCGCTATACCAAGATTACGTGCAAACCCTTCAATAGTTCTGGAATTAAATGTCCCACGTTTTATAAAATCCTTATATAATNNNNTTTTGGTTCTGTAAAATATGCCCTGCCTCATGAAAAAACGTAAACCATAAATGATCATCTGTTCTGTATCTTAAGCTTAGCTGAATTACGGCTTTTTCTGAGTTTAACCAATAAGCGGAACCACTAACTCGAGATTTTGGCAATTCAGGAACGAATACCACGGCCACTCCTGCGTCAGCACAAATCTTAACTATATCAAGTACAAAGACTTCTGGTGGTTCATTTGTTAAAGCTCTTATCTTTTCAAGAGCTTTATGAAAATTGGAAGCCTTAAAAGGTTTACATTCAATTTTTTGTGACTCAATTTGACCTTTTCTTATCCAAGCAGCCACTGCACCAGGTTCACTTTTGAATACTAAAGAATGTCGGAAGGCCATTTGTGTGCCCCCTAATATCTTTTTCCAAACCTCTCTCCAAGCCTCAACAGAAGCTACACTAAAAAAATTAAGTACTTCTTGAAGTTGCTCGATTTTACCAGAAAACCTTTTTACCCAACCATACTTAACCATTGTATTAACAGGAATTTCTTTCAACCATTCACCCTGTAACTTTAATCTTTCTCTTTCTTCGATCTCTGCCAGTTTCTCTCTATAATTACGTTCTAAATTATTCCAAAAGCTAGCAGGAACACCTAATACCCGCTCTAACTGGCGGGCTGTTTCTGGCGTTATAGCGGCTTTTCCTTTTATTATCTCATTTATTGTTTTTTTAGGCCTACCAGTTCTTTCTGCAAGTTCCGCTTGGGTCATGCCTAAATGCTCAATTGTTTCCAGTAGCGTTTCACCTGGCGGAACTGCGTAATCTGGCTCATATTTAAGATAGCTATTACTTTTTACTCCTACATTATTTCCCATGATAATCCTCCACCTCAATTATCAGAATAGCAGTGACCCGGCTTTTATCAATTCCGCCCATACAATCTAAGGGAACCGGGTCATTTACCGGCGCAAAAACAAGCCTGAAAGGATGTTGTAGATCAACGGCAAATTGGCCCTTCCTACCACCAATAAGTCCATGCAGCCGAGGCGGTGGCAAGTGACTGATATCTGATAAACTATTGGCAGCTTTAAGTTCAGCTAATCTCTGACGGACTTTCCCTGCAAGCTGGGGACCCCATTCTTTTATAGATGCTTTCCCGGAATTGCATGCTTTTTGCAGCTTTCTATAGTTAAAGTATATATCCACTATTATCTCCCGTCAAGCATTTTTTTAACCCTTAGGGTTAACTATTTTCTATAATTAATCTTGCATAAATCCACTGCAAAGTCAATACTTGTCTATAAAATAAAGGTTACATTATCTTGTCGAGGCCGTACAAAATGGCCTCAACAAGCCGAATACGTTTTAGTTCATTCAACAATCGCCTTAACAAAGGCATCCGCGGCGTCAGCATAAAATTCGATGTTGATTTTCGTAGCCATTTCGTCAGGAAGGTCAAATCATTGCCGGCGCGAAGATACAGGCATTAAAAGCGTCGCCGCTCCTTTCTCGAGCGCCAGTTCGGCCACGGCGACCGGGTTGGGGATCATTTCGATTGAGCCGCCAAGGGGCATTGTTAATTTAGCATAGC
>DFZP01000059.1:4136-13464 GCA_002382125.1 Firmicutes bacterium UBA4053 | reverse complement strand
TTTATGATTGAGAAGCAAGGGGGACATTCTTTTTGCTTCATAGATTTTACGCAAAGCTTAGCTTTTATGGTAAGGGTAAGGCGACCATGGAGGCCAATTGAGGTACAGCAGGGCGATTATTTAAAAGAAGACGACATTGTGCGCTTACGAGGATGACTTTGGGCGGGAATGAGGGGCAAAAAACACTGGCGCAAAATTTTGCCCCCAGTCTTCAGCTCCGATCAGGTGCGCAACGAGCTGGACACGTTTTGACCGTTTCTGGATGTGCTGGTTTTTGCTTTTGCCTTCATCGTTGACAAATTTCAGATAGTAAGTTATTTTGGTAATCAAAGGTGATTGCTCATAAATGTTGAAGCCATAAAGGTTAGATGATGGGCACGGTAGTAATTCCTGCTGGTTTACGCAAGGAATATGGCCTGGGAGAAGGAGATAATGAGGAATATTGAGCATTAATTAATTCAGGGTAAAATACTTAAAGGAGGTTTAATTCTTTAAGAAAAGAAGGTGTCTTATGTCATGAGAAGTATTACAGATGTTGAATTAGCACAGAAAGAACATAAACTGTTACAAAAAATAAAGAAGAACCTGGATTATTTGATTAGTGGGGGATCAGTATTTCTTTTTGGTTCAAGAGCTCGTGGAGATTCAAAGAATGATTCGGATTGGGACATATTGATTATAACTGAAAAAATAAACGAAAAAATTAAGAGCAGTATTCTTAAAACTTTATACAATATAGAACTAGAAGAAAATGTAATAATAAATCCACTTATACTGTCAAGAAATGCATGGGAAAATGGTCGCTTTGCCTGTCATCCTATACATGCTCATATAGAATCTGAAGGGATATTATTAACTTATGAATAAGGATATTGTCTTCTACCGCCTTCAAAGAGCTAAAGAGACATTTGAAGATGCAAAGATTTTATTTGCAAAAAACCGCCTTAATTCTACCGTCAATTGAGAAAAAGAAGACGTTGGTACTATTGGAAATTTACAGGTTTGCTTAGAAAAGGAGTGATTATTTGAAAGCTTTGATTTTAGCCGGTGGTCGTGGTACGAGGTTGCGGCCACTGACACATACTACCGCCAAGCAGTTGATTCCGGTGGCCAATAAGCCGATTATTTGTTTTGTTTTAGAGCAAATTTGCGCCGCCGGAATAAAGGACATTGGCATTATTATTTCCCCGGAAACTGGGGAGAGTATTAAGACAGCAGTTGGCGATGGTTCTCGCTGGGAGGCTGAGGTTACCTACATTCTTCAGGTAGAGCCAGGGGGGTTGGCCCATGCGGTGAAGACGGCTCGGGACTTTTTGGGCAAATCCCCTTTTCTTATGTTCTTAGGGGACAACCTGATCCAAGGCGGCGTGGGGGAATTGGTAAGTGAGTTTAAAAGCGGCAGTTGTGATGCAATTATTCAGTTAAAAAAGGTAAAAGACCCCCGGCAGTTTGGCGTTGCCGTATTAGGGCCGGATAACCAGGTGCTGCGCCTGGTTGAAAAACCCAAAGAACCGCCCAGCGACCTGGCTCTGGTGGGCATTTATCTTTTTAACCCAAAAGTGCACGCAGCTATTGATAGAATAAAGCCCTCCTGGCGGGGGGAATTAGAGATTACCGATGCCATTCAGGAAATGGTTAACTCCGGCGGCCGGGTGCAAGCCAGGACACTAGAAGGCTGGTGGCTGGATACCGGCAAAAAAGATGACATCCTGGAGGCCAACCGGGTGGTATTAGATGAATACGCCTGTTATGAAGTTAACGGGCAAGTGGATAAGACAAGCCAGGTGGTGGGCCGGGTAAACATTGCAAAAGATGCGCAGATCGAAAACAGCACCATCCGCGGCCCGGCGGTGATTGGGGAAGGAACGGTGATTAAGGATTCTTTTATCGGACCATATACGGCAATCGGAGATAAAAGCATATTAGAAAAAGTGGGCCTGGAGCACTCGGTGATTTTGGACGGCTGCTCTCTTTTTGGTGTTGAGCATATTGAGGACAGCCTGATTGGGTGCAACGTGCGGGTGAGCAGGGAGGCAAACAAACGCAGGGCTTTTCGGTTATTTTTAGGCGATGACTCAGAAATTGCGCTTTAGTTTTAAATTAAGGAGTGAAATTTTAAATGCGTTTGCTGGTAACGGGTGGGGCAGGATTTATTGGCAGCAACTTTATCCGGTATATGTTGAGCAAATATGATTATCAATTAATTAATTTGGATAAATTAACCTATGCCGGTAACCTGGAAAACCTGGATGAAATAAAAGATGATCCGCGTTACACTTTTATCCATGGAGACATAGCGGATGAAAAATGTGTCCAGGAGATTTTTACCCAAGATATTGATGTAGTGGTCAACTTTGCCGCAGAATCACACGTAGACCGCAGCATAGAAGACTCCAGCGCCTTTATCCGCACGAATGTCGAAGGCACAAGAGTGCTGCTAGAGGCAGCCCGCAAATATAAAGTTTATCCCCTTAATGATTACCAACGCCTTGGAGGGCAAGTCTTTGCCCGTTTACGGCGATGGGCTTAAAGAAACGGTAAAGTGGTACTGCACCAACCAAAAGTGGTGGCAAAAGATAAAATTCTGGGAATGTAAAAATCATTATGAGCAAATGTATGCGTGCAGAATAGATTTTGCATTCCGGGTTGGATAATAATTGTGCCTAGCTTCACCTTTAATTTTAACAAAGAAAGATAGCATATTTGAATGCCGGATGGTAGAATAAAATAAGACCAGAAGAAAGAACACGAACCCGGGTCTATGCTCTCAATTGATTCCCCGATCAAGTGTCTTGTCCAGTGACGGTTAAGAAAATGGTTAAAATATATTGCAAAATAGAGGTGAGAAATCTGATGAAAACTCTAAGTGCTGTTTATGATGGAAAGGTTTTCTGGCCAGAGGAACCCTTGGATTTATCTCCAAACACCAGGGTAAAGCTGACCGTTGATGCTATTAAAAAATCAAAGCCGCAAAAAAAATCTTTTTTACAAACTGCCTGCAGTTTAAAACTGGATGGACCAAAGGATTGGTCGGCAAAGCTCGAAGATTATTTGTACGGGGGAAGGAAAGAAATTGAGCAATAAATTTTTTCTTGATGCTTCTTTTGCAATTGCTCTTTCCTCTCCAAATGACCGCTATCATGGCCTTGCTGAAGAATTGTCCGAACAAATACAAAAAACGAGAGCAAAGATGGTAACTACCCGGGCAGTGATACTAGAAATTGGTAATGCATTAGCAAAGATGCGTTACCGGAAAGCAGCTATTGAGTTGCTGGAAGCAATTGAAGAAGATCCGAACGTAGAAATTGTGCCTGTTTCGGAAGAATTATATAAACGGGTGTTTGATCTTTACAAGAAAAGAACGGATAAAGAATGGGGTCTAACAGACTGTATTTCTTTTGTAGTTATGCAAGAGTATGAATTAAATGATGCGCTAACTGCAGATGAACATTTTCGGCAGGCTGGATTTCGGGTATTGTTACTGGAAGATTAAACAAAGCGAATCAAGGGAGGGGACGGCTCTTATGCTTCCGTTATGCTAATTAGAGGGGGTGAAATTTTAAATGCGTTTGCTGGTAACGGGTGGGGCAGGGTTTATTGGCAGCAACTTTATCCGGTATATGTTGAGCAAATATGATTATCAATTGATCAATCTGGATAAACTGACTTACGCCGGCAATCTAGAAAACTTAGATGATGTAAAAAACAACCCACGTTACACTTTTATCCATGGAGACATAGCAGATGAAAAATGTGTCCAGGAGATTTTTACCCAAGATATTGATGTAGTGGTCAACTTTGCGGCAGAATCACACGTAGACCGCAGCATAGAAGACTCCGGCGTATTTATCCGGACAAATGTCGAAGGCACAAGGGTGCTCTTAGAGGCAGCCCGCAGGTACGGGGTGGA
The DNA here is from genome assembly GCA_002382125.1 of Firmicutes bacterium UBA4053. Lineage (GTDB taxonomy): Bacteria > Bacillota > Desulfotomaculia > Desulfotomaculales > Nap2-2B > UBA4053. The sequence continues at coordinate 9,554 of DFZP01000059.1, read as the reverse complement.
AAGGTTTGTTCAGATTTCCACCGATGAGGTTTACGGTTCACTGGAGACGGAAGGCTATTTTACCGAAGGGTCCCCGCTTGACCCCGGTAGCCCGTACTCGGCAAGCAAGACTGCGGCGGACCTGCTGGCGATGGCCTACTTTAAAACCTATAATCTGCCGGTAATCATCACCCGCTGCTCGAACAACTACGGACCCTATCAGTTTCNNCAGTTTCCGGAAAAACTCATCCCTTTAATGATTACCAACGCAATTGAAGATAAACCACTGCCGGTGTATGGTGATGGACTAAACGTGCGGGACTGGTTGCACGTCCGGGATCATTGCGTGGCCTTAGATCTGGTTATGCGCCAGGGCAAGCCCGGTCAGGTTTATAATATAGGCGGTAATAACGAAAGAAAAAACATTGATATAGTGCGCCGGATACTTAAAGAATTGGGTAAACCGGAATCTTTAATTACCCTTGTCAAAGATCGGCCTGGGCACGACCTCCGTTATGCCATCGATGCTACTAAACTAAAAAAAGAATTAAACTGGCTTCCCACATATACATTTGAAAAAGGGCTTCAAGAAACAGTAAACTGGTATTGCAACAACCAGAAATGGTGGCAGAAAATAAAGTCCGGAGAGTACCGGAAATATTATGAGCAGATGTACGCTCATAGATAAATTTGATTTAGGCAGGAAAATATAATGAAAATATTGATAACTGGTGGAAAAGGCCAGTTAGGAAGGGATTTAGAAAAAGTACTATTGAATACGGGTAAGTACGAGCTTACTTGCCTGGGGCATGATGCGCTTGATATAACAAAGCCAGGTAATGTCCAGCAGGTAGTATTAACTAACAGACCGGAAGTAATAATTCACGCCGCCGCTAATACCAATGTGGATAGTTGCGAACTGGATAAGGACAGCGCCTATCTGGTAAACGCTTTGGGAAGCCGCAACGTGGCAGTGGCGGCAGCGAAAATAGGAGCTAAACTAGTATACATAAGCACCGACTACGTTTTTGGGGTTAGGTCTTCACATTTGACATTTGTTGAACTTTGCGGCAGGGCGATCCCCTACACGGAGTTTGATTTACCCGATCCCATTAACGTTTATGGGAAATCAAAACTGGCCGGGGAACAATATGTGGCCAGCTTATCTAATAAATACTTTATTGTGCGCACCTCCTGGCTTTATGGGCGCCATGGTAAAAACTTCGTTAAAACCATGTTAGATTTGGCTAAAGAAAAAAATGAAGTTTCCGTGGTTAATGACCAGGTGGGTTCCCCCACCTATACAAAAGATCTTGCCCGCTTTCTAGCGGAGTTGATCCAAACGGAACTTTACGGAATTTACCACGCCACCAACGGCGGGGAATGCTCCTGGTTTGACTTTGCGCGGGCTATTTTCCAGATGGCGGGCCTGGACCAGGTAAAAGTGAGGCCGGCTTCCACGCCGGAATTAAACCGCCCGGCTCCCCGGCCGGCTTACTCGGTACTGGACAACTACTGTATAAGGCTGCAAGGGCTGCCTGCTCTGCGGCCATGGGAGGATGCCCTGCAGGAATTCCTGGCAGAATATTTTAGCTAAAGTTTTTTAACGAAAGGAAGGCTTATTTTGAGCGAAGAGCTAATTGCAGGAGTAAAAGTAAAAAAACTAATCCGGCACTGCGACGACCGCGGGTTTTTCATGGAAATCTTAAGAGACGACGACGAACTCCTGTCCCGCTTCGGGCAGGCCTCCCTGTCCAAGGCTTATCCGGGTATAATTAAAGCCTTTCACTATCACGAGCAGCAGGACGACCTGTGGTTCTTTCCGGTGGGCAATGCTCAGGCGGTGCTTTATGACTTGCGGGAAGGTTCGCCAACAAAAGGAGAAACCAACGTCTTCTACATGGGCGAAGACAACCCGATTTTATTGCTCATCCCTAAAATGGTAGCGCATGGCTACCGGGCGCTGGGCAGTGAGCCGGCAATAATCATTTACTTTACTACCAACTCATATAACCAGGCCAACCCTGATGAAAAGCGCATTCCCTGGGACGACCCGGATATTGGTTTTGACTGGACTACGAAGAACAGGTAAGAGGACTTTTGACTCGCTTAAAGCTGGACAAAGATGGCTAACGGGTTGGTAATTCTAGGGACACCATACTAAATTATAGCTTCATAGATTTTACGCAAAGTTTTGCTTTTATGATAGGGGTAAGGCGACCCCGGAGGTCATCGAGGTGCAGCAGGGCGATTACTTGTCGGAGGATAAGTTTAAATTGGAAAACGCCAAAAATAATTTTGTGAAGATCTAATCTATGAAATCGATAAGCCCTACCTCAGTAATAAATGAAAAGGAGAAGAGATGCAAAATGGATGCCAAGAAGTAGGGGGTCAGGGGGTCAGGTCTTGAAATATCACTTTTTTGCTGGGGAAGCAAGGGGACGTTCTTTTTTCTTCATAGATTTTACGCATTGCTCCTTCAGTGCTGTAAATCAACTAATCCTTTAACTTTAGATTTAACTTTAGGCAACTCTCTATAGACAACGTTCCAAACAGTTCCTAAATCAACTCCCATATAATCATGAATCAAAACATCCCGTAGTCCAGCCATTTGCCTCCAAGGAATGTCCGTATGCTGTTCCCTCAAATCCTGTGATATTCTTTTCGTAGCTTCACCAATTATTTCAAGGTTTCTTATAACCCCGTCTTGAATTAAAGTAGATTTTATGAATTCATCTTTACCAGATACAGTATATGTCTCTATCTTTTCGATGGCCTCTAAAATATTTAGTAGGTATATTTTATCTTCTTTCATATTTCCTGGGCCTCCCTTAATACAGACTCTTGGAGAGACCAGTGTATTGAATTTGGGGTTACAATATCGATTTTTCGCCCAAACATCTGCTCTAGTTCCTGTTTTAGTCCAATTAGATCAAATAATGAACATTCATCTTTACACTCAACTAAAAGATCAATATCACTTTCTGGAGTCTCTTCACCTCTTAGGGCAGAACCGAAAATTTTGACCTTATTAACTCCGTGTTGAGATGCGATGTTGAGGATTTGCCCACGCTTACTTTTTATTTGAGCAACTACACTCATTCTAGATCACCTCTACTAATTATTATTCCTTATTTACAACTCCTAAAAGACCATCTTGCAAATGGCTATCACCCAACGTCAGATTGATTACCTGTAGATTAGGAACAAAATCATAATGAGTATCTTGAGTAAGAAGAGCAACTCCCAACTTCTATACAGGATGCAGCAATCTGCACGTCATTTTCTGGTATGGGACGCCCTTTTCTTTTGAGGCAAAAGGATAAGCATCAGCATCTTCTATTAAGTTACAAACTCCCATGAAACACCCCGAGAAAGCTTTAAAGTATTATATCACAGTTATCATCACTCTTCCAGGGATAGCAGGGATAGGGGTCAGGTCTTGAAATATCACTTTTTACTATTTTATTAATTAGAGGATTTTCCAAATTCGATTATTTTCGACATTGCGTTCTGCTGATTTGAATGTTTGCAGTATAACATTATTTTAATTGAATTGTAAATAGGCCATCGCAAAGCGATTTCGTTCTTCTACTTCAACGGACACAACCTGCTTGCTGCAAAACTGTCCCAGCAAGGTATCAACTACGAAATGAGGGAGAACGCCTTCTTAAAGGTTGACGATCTTAAGAAAAAGCTCAAAGTTTATCGGACCACATCCGGACCGAAGACCTGCACCAGGTACTGGACATCCTGGCCTCACGATACATCCCGTTTTACGCAAAAGTACGGGTTGATCTATAGATGGAGCATCATGCAGGTAGAATACGCAACCGATATTGCCTTCAAGAAACAGGCCGATCTCCGACCGCTTTATGAAACGCTGGTGCGTACAGCCATCCACTCCGTAAAACCGGAGAACATCGCCTCCTTGCCTTAAGGCAGAAACTCCACGGGAACTACCAGGGCGAAATGGGCAACAACTTTAACACACGCATTCTCGGTACGAGAATCAAGCACCTTAATGGGTGCGGTCTTAAATCTTGATGTACGATAAGTTCGGGATCGTCTTGCGGATTGAAACAACCACCAACGATGTCTCCCAGTTCCGGCACTACCGTGAAGTCCAGCGCCATGATGGGGGCAGGGAGAGCAAGGTTGCCCCGATGAAAAAGAACATCTACAGCATCTACATCCTGGCCCAGTTGCTCAAAGACTCTAATCGTCGCTATCTTGAATTCATCTTCGCTTATGACGATCCCAGCGACGGAATGAAGAAACCATCATTAAAAGAGTTGCGAGGTCCCGTAAATACTATCTCACCAAACTGGGGAAGGCTGTCATCACTACCGGACTAAAGACAAGGGCACTTTTTATCATCCCCAGTTTGGCTGGTTTAGAGCTCACTATTGCGTAATTTTCTTTCCAGTTTGCGAAGATCTTTGGAATTAAGGGCCTAAAATGGTAGCGCATGGCTACCGGGTGCTGGGTAACGAGCCGGCAATAATCATTTACTTTACTACCGGTTCATACAACAGAGAAAACCCCGACGAAAAACGCATCCCCTGGGACGACCCGGATATTGGTTTTGACTGGACTACGAAGAACAGGTAAGAGGACTTTTGACTCGCTTAAAGCTGGACAAAGATGGCTAACGGGTTGGTAATTCTAGGGACACCATACTAAATTATAGCTTCATAAGATTTTACGCAAAGCTTTGCTTTTATGATAAGGGTAAGGCGACCCTCGAGGTCATCGAGGTACAGCAGGGTGATTACTTGAAAGGAGACGACATTGTACGGTTTGAGGATGACTTTGAGCGGGAGTGAACCCCGTCTTTTTTAAAAATAGAAGTAGAATTCCCTTTTCCTTTGTGATAAAATACAACCAAATCAAACTTTAGGCAGGCGGGTCAATGAGCACCGAAACCTGTGCCACCTGATTAAAAGGCTGTTTCACGCCAAAAAGTGGGCGCGCGTAATATGACCGCCCAGCGCGTTTGCATTGGGTCATTTGCTTAAGAAAGCCGGGCAGTGCCGTTGCCAATGATGTTCTGTGCTTCTTCTTTAGTGTTGGCGGCAAATAATTCTTCCATTAGTTTGTCCAGGATCTCCAGGCTGGTTATCTGCCCGATTTTTTGGGTTATCTCGTCAGGATCTGCCCCAAAACGCCGCACCATAAATTTGCAAATGGCTTCCCGGGCTTTCTCTATTCTTCCTTCTATTCTTCCCTTGGTTTCTGCTTCGGCGCGCTCTTCCTTGGCCCAATCCTGGTAAACGGGTGATTGCATCACCATTTCCCTCCTTATCATTGAATATACCACTTCCGCCGCATACTTACCCCCGGCTAAAATACCCATCACGGCTAAAAGGTCCTGCCGCAGGGCTTCATCCTTAATTTTACTTACTACCGCCATGCTTTCTTGTAAAACCTGCTTTG
>DFZP01000059.1:0-3978 GCA_002382125.1 Firmicutes bacterium UBA4053 | reverse complement strand
GTCTTGGGGGTGTATTCGCTTTTAAAGGGCTTAATCCACTCCTTTTGGCATACTGGCTGCAAAAATCTTACCCAGTCACTGGACCTTCGTTGAACCAGGCGTTTGACCGGAAGATCAATCTTGGGCATTGAAGGCTCCCCACCTTTTTTATTTTTATTTTATCACAAACTAGCTAACCACCCATGCCTGTAAGGCACAACCAGTAATGAAAATAGATGGCAAGCTATTTTCGTGTTAAAAGAAAAATTAATTTTTTACTGGTATGTTTTAATGCTATCCGTTCTGAGCTTAATTGGGTAAATTGGACTTTAGTAAGACGGGGGTTACCCACTTAAAATAAGAAGGAACCAAAAAAGTCAATATATCAGCTTCTCCAGAAAGAATCCGGGAAGCGCTCAATGTTTCATGCGGGTTTACGATAGGTGAACTGATAAAGTCAAGAAATAGAAGTGGAATTCTCTTGCCCTTCGTGGTAAAATACAAGCAAAATAGATTTAAGGCAGGTAAGACAGTGAACACCGAACCAACAGCCATCAAAAAAGTTAAATCAGTCATTTACTGGCAGTATTGATCATTTAAAATCTAAAGGAAGAAGGTGTAAAAATGGATTGGAAAAACCATATTCATTTAGATCCGGCAGTATTACTCGGGAAACCGGTAATAAAAGGTACCCGGCTTTCGGTAGAGTTTATCTTAAGTCTTTTTGCTGCTGGATGGTCAGAAAAACAGATTCTTGAGAATTACCCCCTTTTAAAACCGGAAGACCTACGTGCCGTATTTGCATTTGTTGCCGATTACATGAAGGAAGATGCTTTATACCCGCTGCAAGGTGAGGTTGGGTAATGTTATTTTTAGCAAATGAAAACTTTCCCTTAGAAAGCATCCGGAAGTTAAGAAAAGCAGGTTATGATGTAGTTAGCGTTAGCGAGGACTCTCCCGGTATAGAGGATAAAGAAATTCTTTTCCGAAATATTGACAGGCTACGATTTACTGCCTTCCTGCGCTATTGAAACAACTATCAACCCATCAATTTCCTTAAAGTCACCATTGTTATGTGTTACCAGGGGAATTCCGTAACGAAGTGCTGTTGCTGCAATCCAGGCATCTTGAACTGAAATCGGAGCTCCTTTCGCCTGCCTCTCAACTCGAATCCCGGCCCAAATTTTGCATAATTCTACGTCAAATGGCGGCATTATATATTTCTTGATTACCGACTCAAGTTGAACCAGGCGTTTTTTACCCCAGCGGCGGATATATGCCCACTGGTATAATTCAGCAACTGTCATAAATGAAACCACCAAATACTTGTCTTGCAAATAAGGTCTATATAACCAAGCACGGGTGTCTCTTTTAAACAAAAAGGAAACAACATCTGTATCAATTACCAAGGCGTCCACTTAACACATTCCCTGCTGTTTGTTTAAACTACGTAAGCTGTAAATTACTTCAATCATTTCATCAACAGATTCATCTTCAGGCCAAAAATCTACCGTTAAATCTTCAAGTTGATTAACCGTTGTAACTTTTTGTTCTTCAGCCAATTCAGAAAGCGTTATCTTTTTCCAAAACGCATCAGTATCAAAATCGTGAAGTTGATCGTCTGCACCTTTTTTAATTACATTCTGGCGCAACATTTTAGAAATTGCCTCGACCAGTTTAATTTTTTCTTCAGGTGATAAATTTCCAGTAGCTTCAATAAGTTCTTCCAAGCCCATTTCATTTACACCCCCACGTCAAATAGAAATCTGGTTATTTATTCATTCAAAAATGCTCTAATTGCAGTTTGCGCTATGGGGACGCTCGAACCGTCCCCATAGCCTCACATAGCTCAGCTAACTTCTATAATAAATAAATTACGCTGTAGTGCTAATTACAGTTTACACTAAAAAGCTCACGTTAGCAATCCTTTCAATAGAGACGCACTGTTGAGCTTTTCCCGGATCCTTTCCTGCCATCTCCTTGTCTTTCCTTGTCTTTCGCTCATAAATGTTTTGCCGCGGCGGAAAGAAGCTGCCTTTTGCGCGCTGCCTTGGCCTGTTCATATTCTTTTTGGGCTTCCCGGGCTTTATCCAGAGGAAAATAGTTTTTCTGCAGTTCGGCTTTAAAATCGGCCAGTACGGCGTAAAACTCTCCATCGCAATCTCTTTCCAGTGCAACGGCGGCAGGTATGTACTTTCTTGCTAAAGAAACGACGGAAACCTTTTGCTTCTGCCGGCAGGCGGCATTATATTCACTTAGCGCCGAACTTATCAGTTTGTTTAGCCTTCCTTCGTAATATCTGCCGATTGTCTCCAATTTGGTGAAGTAAAAAACTTCAATCTCCCGACGCAAGGGAGTCTGTGCATTTTCCAGAGCGTTTGGTGCACCGGCAGCGCTTTTTGACGGGCCGGTTCGCTCCGGCAAAAAGTCTTTCGGCTCCGGAGCGGTACTCAGGGGTTTTTCAAACGATGACGGCGGGATATGCACAGGGGGCAACAGCCCCGTATACCAGATACCGGCTAGAATAAGAAGGAGCAAGCCAAAAATAAGCAAACAGAACAGCGCAGGCTTACGCAAAAAACCCATTAGATTCACCCTTTATATATAACTAATGTAACTACTTAGGTTCAAAGGGGCAAAGGCACAAAGTTTTTTTGCCTATTTGCCTGCCTGCGCGTAGCACGCAGACAGGCTGCTTAACTTTCTGATTAAACTGCTAAGCATTCGTTCTATATCAGGTGGATAGCCTGTAGGCAGTTAGGCTGTAGGAGAAAATTATGCACGACTAACAGCCTATAGCCTANNTTTTCATTTCCCTTTGGACCTCTGTTCCTTTGCTCCTCTGTGCCTACCTGAATAATTATATTATAATTAAAAAGTTTATCCGGAAAAAGGGGGAAGGAATTTCTTTTTTCACGTTGAAAATAATACTTTTAGTGGTTAGTGGTTAGTGGTTAGGAAGGGATAGGGGGGTCAGGTCTTGAAATATCACTTTTTTACTATCTTATTATTAAATTAAGGGTTTTTCCAATTGTTTTACCTTACTGCTCATGATAAAATAAAACCAGGTTAAACCTTGCTTTATGCAGGCGGGTCAATGAATACCGAAACCCCGGCCATAAAAATGGGTGAACACAGGCTTCGGGCAGGCAGGATGCCTACCCTACGAGCCTGTACCACCTGATTAAAAGGTTATTTCACTTGTCAAAAAAGCCTTTAATTAAACTTTTAAACGCACTCTACGATGACCACCTGGACGAAACAGCCCAGGTAGATTACGGTAGCTTGAATTTCAAACCACATATAACCAAAATATAGTAATCAGAATGTTCCGCTTTACCAGATACAGTATATGTCTCTACCTTTTCGATGGCCTCTAAAATATTTAGTAGGTATATTTTATCTTCTTTCATATTTCCTGGGCCTCCCCTAATATAGACTCTTGGAGAGACCAGCGTATTGAATTTGGGGTTACAATATCGATTTTTCGCCCAAACATCTGCCGATTGACCAGGGCAATATTTAAGTCCCTTTGGATGTTCTCAATAACTTTGGACACATAAGATGAAGAAATCCGCCGGTCTTATTTTTTCCGGGTTGAGTTTCCCAAAACTTATTAATCCTCCACCATATTTTAGACGGCTTATGGTACTTTACGGGAACTTACCTCTGGCCTTTTTATGGTTGGAGTTTCCCGAAAGGCGACCCGGAGGGCTGGTTCTTGAAGGGGCCAATCGGAAGTTTTGCGCATGAAAAGGGCTCAATCAGCGGATTTTCACTGCTTGTTGAGCTTTAACAATACCTATGCGCAAAGCCTACCCGCAAAATTTTTGATTGCCCAGAAGAACGAAGTCGCCACGGTGAGGACTATGGGAATTCAATCTTTTTCTACCTTATTCGATTATTTTCGACATTGCGTTCTGCTGATTTGAATGTTTGCAGTATAACATTAAAAAATCAGAAGCGAAGAGAGTATTTTACAAACAAGACCACCGTTTT
>DFZP01000074.1:0-26822 GCA_002382125.1 Firmicutes bacterium UBA4053 | reverse complement strand
GCGCTCTATCCCCTGAGCTACGGGCGCAAGTTATTCATTCTCACAAACTGATTATATCAGAAATCAAAAACAATGCAAGGAAAAAGTAATACCCAAGGTACTGACTTTAGTATTGATGCAGCAAAGGGTCAGCCACAGCGCCTACTTCTAATGATAACCGGAGGAATAGGGGAATTCAACATCCCGCGGCGGTGCAAATGAATAGCTTTCCACTAAAGGCAAAGGGCTTAAGTCGACCTGCTGCTGAATTGATTTAAGCGTCCCGGCAGAATGGCGCAAGGCTTTTTCTTCCCCGGAAGATATGGGCGGAGCTAAAACACGAATCCTCCCCTGGCGGTTAATGATAGAAGGCAGACTCAAGCATACGCCGGTGATTCCATACTGACCTTCCATCAGGCCGGAAACCGTCAAAATAGAATTCTCATCTCTTAAAATGCTCTCGCAGATGCGTTTTATAGCCAGACCCACAGCGTAATAAGTAGCTCCTTTGCGGGCAATTACCTCATACGCCGCCCGGCGCACCCGGCGGGATATCAACTCCGTATCCACACAGGGAATATCCCGGCGGCAGCAAAATTCCTGCACCGGAAAGCCGGCTATATTGGCCAGGCTCCACAAAGGAACCTCAGTATCACCATGCTCACCTATCACATAAGCATGTATGTTGCGGGCTTCCACCCGGCAGTGTTCGCTGATCAGGTAACGGAAGCGTGAGCTGTCCAAGACCGTTCCCGAGCCAATCACTCTGTTCGGGGGCAATTCAAGCAACTGCAAAGCTGCATAGGTAAGTATATCAACAGGATTAGACACCATCAATAAAATGGAATCGCCTTCTCTGTTGATGACTCTGGGCAGTGTTTGTTTTAATACCTGCAAGTTATTGGATACCAGGTCAAGCCTGCTCTCGCCGGGTTTTTGCGGAACACCGGCGCTGAAGATAACAATATCTGCGTCCCGGCAATCTTCATATTCGCCCACATATATCTTAATCGGCTTGACGAACGAAGCGCCATGGGCCAGATCCATGGCCTCCCCTTCGGCCCGCTCACGGTTGATATCGACCAGCACCAGCTCGTTTAACAATCCGCTGATCATCATCACATAGGCGGCAGAAGCCCCTACCGCGCCTATCCCTACCACTGCAACTTTCCTCTGGTCACCAGCCGGCATGTTAATCATCTCCATTGGCCAGTCCTGTAAACCCCGTTCTTATTATCCCCAGTCTTTAACCAATTATGTTGGTGTTAACTGCCTGATTTAGTTTCCGGGTGATCATTCCCGGGCGGCCGTCGCCTATAGTCCGGCCATTAATTTTCACCAGAGGCATAACACCCATCAGCGCATTGGTAAGAAAACACTCGTCAGCAACAAAAACCTCCGGCAGGGCAACAACTCTCTCCTCTGCCGGAATACCCAGACAGGCACATTTGCTTAACACAACCTTTCGCATAACCCCCGGCAGCAACCCCTGATCATCAGAAGGAGTAACCACCCGTTCGTTTTTAACCAGAAAAATATTGCTTACCGCACCTTCTGCAAGGTTTCCGGCGGTGTTTAAAAAGAGGGCCTCATCCCAACAGTAAAGGTGGGCTTCCTTTTTTGCCAGGAGGTTTTCCAGGTAGTTTATGGTTTTCAATCTCACAAGAGAAGAGTGCTCATTCCTTCTGATCTTAACAAAGCCTGCTTTCAACCCGTGCTGATAGTGTCCAGCCGTATAGGCTAAAGGCTGGCGGGTAAAAATTACCAGCGTGGGACCGCTTGCGACGGCGCCATTAGCCGCCAATGCGGCCGTACCCGCCGCGCCGGCAGTGATGGTTAGGCGTACCGAGCCATTTCTAACAGAATTTTTATTAATGATCTTCCTTACCAACTCCTCAAGCCCGGCAACTGAATAAGAAACGGGAATCTCCAAGGTTTTTGCTGAAGCAAACAAGCGGTCAAAGTGATCCTGCCAGAACACAGGGACGCCCTCTTTAACCAGAATAGTCTCAAAAAGACCATAGCCGTAAAGAAAGCCCTGATCCAGAGGTGAAATACCAGAGTTGCCGGCAGTGAAGAAGTTTCCGTTAATGCAGATGACCTGACCGATAAGCTATACCCCCTTGGGCTCCAGTATCTCCAGAAAACTTTCTACCCGCGTGGCGCTCTGGCCCTCCATAAAATTGCGGGGATCAACACAGTCTCCCTCCAGATTCAAAAAAGGGATCTTCTCCCGGCCAAAAGCTTCGCGGAAAAGACTTACCATCCCCGTACTCTGACGGCAGCCCCAGTGGGAAAAGTGGATCACCCCATCAATCTTATACTCGCAGACTAATTTCATTGCCAGATCTACACGTCTTTCCCCTGGACCCCACAAAGGATTGGTTAAAATCCTGGCTGCCATGCTTCCCCACCAATCCTCCAAAGACAGCCTGTCCCAGGTAACGGCATTTACCTCTTCAAAAGCAATTACCCCTCCCCGCTTGCACTCCAGCAGATCCATCAAAGAATTGGCATAAAAAGGCTTAAAATGCAGCCACAAAAGGCGGTACTTTTGCTCCGGCGCCACAGGAAGTCCTTTTTTCACCCTGTATTCCAATTCCTGTCTTAGGGTACGATAAAAATCCACTGTCTCCCTGGCTCCAAGCATGTTCAAGAACATCACTACCCTGCCGAGCGCCTCATCTCCACGCCAGGGCGCAGGAACATTCCGGCGCAATTCGTTTACTGCCAGCATCTGTTCCCGGGCAGAGTTGACATTCCCGGCAACAAGGGATATTTCCCGCTCACTGGAAGGCAAAAGAGGCTTGAGTTCCTGCGACAGGGCTGCCAACTCCCCAGCCAGCCAGGATCTGGAATAATTATCGTCCCGGTAGGGAATATGCAAAAGGTAATAAGGGCAGCCATACATTCTGCCGGCCATTTCCAGAAACTTAACTGCTCCATCGCACAGGTGGCTTGTAGCCACAATCACATCCGGACGTGGTAACACCCGGGCAACGGCCATGCCCAAAGCACAGCGGTGGAAACTACACAGGTCCGTAGAGTACCAGGTTCCTTCTGCAGACTGAAGAAAGTTGTTACTCCAGCCCAAATCGGCAGCAACAGCAGCAATCACCTCAGGCATTAAAGGAATGCCGCCCATGGCCCAGATTAACTCCGGCGGCGTATATACATTGGTCCACACCACCGGCCTGCTCCGGCCGTAGGCTAAGCGTAAAAGACGCAGACCACACTGCACGGAAATTCTGACATGGCGCGTCAACTTCCCGGGCCGCCACAGCCTGGCTGCTTTTTCCAGAAATAAATAAGGATAAGGAGATGTTATATACTTTTGCCACCGAGCGGATTGTACCTTTGGGCCAATATATCTTTTAAAAGACATAAATCAGATCGTCTCCAAAAAAGCCTGAATACGAGTGTGAAACTGAGCCGGTATGCCCCCCCTGTATTCTCCCTCCAGGTAAAGAAAGGGGATTCCCCGTTCACTGCACAGGGAACGCCACAAGGGGACATCGTAAAGACTGTGATCACAGAATTTAACGCCATATAAAATCACACCATGGGCGCCCGTCCGGTCAAGAAGGCCCCGCAGATAAGAAAAACGCCTGGAAAACCCGGCCATCCTGGGGCAGGGAGGCTTTTCGAGGTAAGCCCGGGCTAAAGTCAGCCACCTGTCTTCACCGGCAGGATATTCTATTTCCAACCAGTACCGGTCTCCAATACAAAAGTCAGCAACTACCGCGGCGGCATTGTTTTCTTCCAGCACTCTTAAGATGCCGGCATCCGGCAGTATGGCGCCGGTAAGAAGAACGGAACCGGTTTCAACTGAGATTTCCCGTGTTTTGTGAATTCCTTCCAGCAATAACCGGGAATCCTCCGGAGCAGAAGTAAGGGTAATCTGCACCAGTTCATTAAACCCCACAGGCGAACAACCGGCGTTTTGCAACTCTTTTAACCGTAAACGCAGGTCGCGGTAAAGCGCCATTGACCTTTCCAGCGACGTTTCACAAACCGGCCGGCCTGAAAATACGGCAAGCCATTGAGCAAACCGCAACAACTCCTCTCTGTAATGCTGTATGCACGTGCTGGTAACCTGACGGGGGAGATCCAAAATAAAGACATTATCCCCTCTGGACTTGCGCACATCATAGCAGCGGCGCAATCCGTCACAGCAGACAGTAAAAACAACGGGCGCCGGGTTATAATGTTCAACGCAGGCCCGGGCATAAGAACATGAATTACGAGGCAGTAATCCTGTTTCTTTTGGAGCGGGCGGAAGCAGCCGCCGGGGAACAAGACCTGCTGCATGAATGATTTCCACCGGCACATAAGAACAACTCAGATCTACAAATATAGACTTCTTTTCCTCCAGGACGGCTCCCATGGAAGAGACCATATTCCTGATCACAAGCCTAACTCCTGTTTCTCTATCTCATTCTTGCGTCGCAATTAAACCGGCGTACCCGGTGACTACAATTTTAACATAACTTTTACAGGTTTGGAAATACTCCTGCCCGGGACGATGCAAAAGATCCATCAACAAACTTTCAACAACGCGCTCTCCCTTCCCCGGTCTTAAATGGCGCAAGCTTGCTGCCCTGCTGGCCGGCAAGATCTCCTTGTTTGAGGAAAGAATTCCCGGCGATTGCCCAGCAGGCTTAATTCTTCTTCTCCCGCCACGGTTTATGTCCGTTGTGCACCCGGATGCGGTTATAAATAGAGTTCCAGATAACCTTCAATATATTGCCTGGCCTTTTCGGCCGGCTGGTAGATGCCGAAGTGACCCTCGCAGAGAATATCGGGTTGCAGGGCTAAAAGCCGGCGCATGGATTTCCCCCACTCCTCCAGGTTCGACCCCCAGGCGGGGTTAAACGGGCCGTGGATATCCTGTCCAAAAAGTATTCTTTTTTCGCCTGTATCCACATAAGGGGAAATCCCGCCGGGAGTGTGGCCGGGCGTATGCAGACAAATAAGCCGAAGATCCCCCACGCTCAGGGTTTCTTGATCTCCTTTGAGAACGATTTCTACCGTTATTGGTTTGTATTTCACGCCGTAATAATGAGCGGCGGTGAGCGCGGCATTTTCCCCCTCCACTGCCGCCAGTTCCCGCTCGTGGGCCGCCACTTTGGCCCCCAGTTTTTCTTTTAGATAGGCCAGCCCGCCCGTGTGGTCGATGTGGCCGTGCGTGGCAACGATGTACCTGACCAGCGCGGGGTCAAAACCGAGTTTTTCGATGTTGTTGATCAGTTCGGATGCGCTCCGGCCTACCCCGGCGTCGATTATAGCCAGTTCCGCGCCGCCGTCGAGAAGGTAGATGCAGCAGTCTTCCGGGGCGGTGAGTTGCGGGCCGCCAATCTGATAAACATGGTCGTAAATTTTGAACGGCTTCAACATAAACCCTTCCTTTCTTAACCGGCTTAGGGAAAGCAAACCAGCGACGTTTCGAGTGTTTTCCATGCTGAACCATAAGAAGGCAGTCTGTCAAAAACAGTATAACACAATTACCAATGGTATTTCCTTTGATATTCCCTTGCTTCCCGAAATCTATACTCTTCAGTGGTTCTCTTTGAGATTAAGCCAGGGAAGCAATTTTTTATTTATCACGGATCCAGGATTTATACAGGAATCTTACGACAACTTATCGAAATATCATTGAAGTATGCTTTTGAGGAGAAAATTCCTGTGTGCCTCATTTTGTAAATAAAAAAAACGAGTTTTGTGGAGCTTTGAGACGAGGCCGGTTGGAGAAGAGACGACTCGGAGATTTGGGGTGAGGACCAGCAGGGCTGGTTCTTTCTTTGTTTTTAGGAACGAACGGCAAGCAAAATTCTATTTTCTGGGGAGTTGCCTGTGATCAGCTTACCCTTAATAGAGCGCATCGAATTGCCCGCCGACGCGCCTGCGCTATACGATGCGCTGGCAGGCAAGCCATATTCCTTTCTTTTAGACAGCAGCCTGGTTGTTGAAGGACTGGGGTATTATTCTTTTATAGGGGTAGATCCCTTTTTGATCTTTCGTTCTAAAGGCCGCCGTTTGGAGCTAATCACCCGGCAAGGCAAAGAGAGTTTCAGCGGTCATCCCTTGTCCAAACTAAAAGAATTGCTGAACGCTTACAAACTCGACGTGCCTGGTTTCCCTTTCCCTTTCTGCGGCGGAGCAGTGGGTTATTTTAGTTACGACCTGGGACGGATGCTGGAAAAGATACCTGAGCGGGCAGTTGACGATTTGCTCTTGCCTGACCTGTGTCTGGGTTTTTATGACGTGGTAGTAGCAATAGATCAGGTTGACAATGCAGTGTTTATTGTTTCCACGGGATTACCGGAAACAGAACGTACAAGGGCGTACTGCCGGGCACGGGAACGATTGTGCAAAATACGCAGCTCTCTCGTTAATTATATACCCGAACCGGAAGCAAGGAAAAACAAAAAAAGAGTTGCCCATCAAGAACTGCCAAAATATGCCGAAATACAAAGAAACAACAGGATATTTTGCCATTTTAACCAGGACAGTTACTGCAGAATTGTACAGCGGGCCAGGAAATATATAAAGGCCGGGGAAATATACCAGGTAAATCTTTCCCAACGGTTTTCCCTCTCCCGAACGATAGAACCCTGGGCGCTTTACGGGCGGCTGCGGGCTATTAATCCGGCTCCCATGGCGGCTTATATGGATTTCGGCGACGTACAGGTGATCAGTGCCTCTCCCGAACGATTCCTTAAAATCACCGGCAAACATGTGGAAACCAGACCGATTAAAGGAACCCGTCCCCGCGGCCGGAATGCCGGCGATGATCTGCGCTTGCGCAACGAACTGTGGCAGAGTGAAAAAGACAGGGCTGAACTGGTAATGATCGTTGACCTGGAACGAAATGATCTGGGGCGGGTTTGCCAGACAGGTTCAGTACAGGTACCTGAATTATTCCGGCTGGAAGAATATGCCACTGTATTTCACCTGGTCTCTACAGTAGTCGGTAAATTGTCCACTGATAAAGAGACGACAGATCTCTTGGAAGCCTCTTTCCCCGGTGGTTCCATAACAGGCGCCCCTAAAATAAGGGCCATGGAAATAATCGAAGAACTGGAACCCGTAAGACGAGGAATTTATACCGGCTCAATCGGCTATCTCAGCTTCAATGGCAATGCCGATCTAAATATTGTAATCAGGACAATTATTGTTAAAAACGAACAGGCTTACTTTCAGGTTGGAGGAGGTATCACGGCTGATTCCGACCCCTTGAGGGAGTACGAGGAAACGCTGGATAAGGCCCTGGCGTTAATGGTAGCGTTAGGATTAAAATCCAGGCACGAACCTTAACAGAAAATTTTTCCAAAAAAAGTCGAACTCTTGAAGGATTTACCGAAAACTTGTCGAATTATCATAAAAAATGTTATTATTATAATAGCGCTTCCTTGAAACAACATACCCAACATATCCAACATATTCAACACCGATAAAGGCAAACCCACCCAAAGGTGGGGGCGCAAAGCTATGGGTCTAAAGCTATTTAATGGCCATGATCGCCAGGTTGCCGGTTCAAGGGCAGTCCGTATTTCAGGTTTACCGGTTCCTGGAAGCGGACTCTATTATTTCTAACAACAAAACAAAAAGGAGGCTATAGGAACATGCTTCAAGAAATAGGAGAAATGCTCCGCTGCAGCAGGCAGGAAAAGGGGTTAAGCCTTTCCGAAATTCAAGCCGCCACCAGAGTCAACATCAAGTATCTGAAAGCATTAGAAAGAGGAGATTTTACCCCCTTTCCTGCCGGAATCTACTTTACCGGTATGCTCAAGATATACGCAAACTGCCTGGGATTGAACGGACAAGAGGTTGTGGGACAATACAAACTATGGCATCAGAAACAGCAGGAAATAAAAAATAGTATACAAGTAAACAACAGGTGGTGGGGGAAAATAAAGTCCAAGATGACCGCATCTATCAATTTAATGGCTTTTACTTTCATCAACACAAGACAAAGGAAACTTTTCCCTTAAATTGTTCAACAAAGCGCTGTAAATCAGCTAAGTTTTCTTGAAGAATGTGGGAATAACAATGCCTGCCAAAATTCACATGCCCTCTTTTCAATCACCCCTAATTGCCGTTAAAATAATAGCAGGAATATTTTCCGAAAAGGTAGAAATGTTAATAAGTTTTTCAGAAGGTGCGTGGAATGGTAAAAAAGTATAAAATACTTGTTATTGATGACGATAAAAACATTTGCGATCTGCTGAACCTGTACCTGAAAAAAGACGGTTACGACATAATTTTCGCCCATGACGGCAGCACTGGTCTGGATGTTTTTAAGCGCGAAGCGCCTGACCTGGTTATTCTCGATCTCATGCTGCCCGTAATCAGCGGGTGGGAAGTCTGCCAGCTGATCAGACAACAGAGCAGTGTGCCTGTAATCATGCTGACGGCAAGGGATACCTGCGAAGATAAAATTTCCGGCCTGGACATGGGGGCCGATGACTATGTAGTTAAACCCTTCAATCCTAAAGAAGTAGCCGCCCGGGTCAGGGCGCACCTGAGGAAAAGCAAAACCGGCGGGAAGTCTTTCGGAGAAGAGTTGCTTGTGGTGGGAGATCTTTCTCTGGATATTAAAAAATATGAAGTGTTTTGCGAAGGAATGCCCATAACGCTCTCGTCCAAGGAAATTCAGTTGCTGCATTGCTTCCTGATCAACAAAAATATCGTTTTAACCCGGGAACAGATTCTGTCAAAGGTATGGGGATATGATTATGCCGGGGAAACCCGGACGATAGACATGCACGTGAAGAAGCTGCGGGAAAAACTAAAGGGCGGTACCGGCTGGCAGATCAAGACTGTTTACGGCGTGGGGTATAAATTTGAGGTACGGTAATGTTTAAAACCATTTTTCAAAGGCTTTTATTTACGTATGCCGCCATTATCGTGATCGTGATAATTCTGCTGGCGGTCTCATTGACGGTTTTTTTTAATATTTATTTCTTTGAACAAAAACAAAATCAGTTATTGACGGTGGGCCGGAGGATGGAGGAACTGGCCCGCGACTATCACGATAAAAAAATCAGCCAGCAGGAATTATCGCAGACCGCAAACGCCCTGGGTTACGTGACGGACAGCCGGATATACGTACTCCTAAACGAGAAAATTACCGACCTCAAATTCCTGGACAGCGGGAGGCAGGAAAATCCTGTCGGCAGTCAGCTTCTGGATGATCTGAAAAGAATACTTGATGGGGAAACCCTGGTCCGGAAAAAAACTTTTTCTGATCAGTTGAATATGTATGTTGTTTTTGTGGGCCTGCCGGTTTACATTGATGGCACTATAAGCGGGGTTATTTTGCTGTTCTCACCCTTAAATCAGGTAAACAAGACCCTTTTTGACGTTTATAAAATCATCTGGATAACCGCTGCTGTTTCCCTGGCGCTGGCATCGGTGGTTACTTTCATTATCTCCAGACGGATCTCAAAACCCATCGAACACATTCAGAAAGTTGCTGCCTCCCTGGCGGAAGGCAACTTTGCCGGAGATCTGGCGCCGGTAGGCAGGGATGAAATTGCCCGGCTTACCGAAACGTTCAATTATATGAAAAACAGGTTGTGGCAGATCGAGGAAATGCGTAAAGATTTTATCGCCAATGTTTCCCATGAGTTGCGTACTCCCCTTACCTCTATCCGGGGCTTTATCCAGGGAATTTTGGACAGGGTTATCGGGCCGGAAGAACAAGAAAAGTACTTGAGACGGGCTTATGAAGAAACCGGAAGGCTAAACAGGCTGGTTAACGATCTATTACAACTGGCCAGGCTCCAGTCGGGTAATGTCAAGTTGAACAGAGAAATTGTGCAGGTGGGGGAATTGATCGGTGAAATAGTGGAGGAACACCGCTTGCTGGCCGAACAAAGGAATATTTCCCTGCACGTCGAAATTTCCGGTGACAATACTACGATTGTTGCCGACAGAGACAAGCTTAAACAAATCATCTTAAATCTCCTGAACAACGCTCTTAAGTATTCCAACGAAGGAGGAAAAGTATGGATTAACGCTTTAAAAGAAGATAAAAAGCTAATCTTTAAAATAAAGGACAATGGCCCAGGTATTCCAGAGGATGAGCTGCAGTATATCTTTACTAAGTTTCACCGGGTGGAGAGTTCCTCCGGCCAACAGGCGCCCGGTACCGGGTTGGGTCTTTCCATCGCGAAGGAACTGGTGGAACTGCACGGGGGTACCATTATGGCCCGCAGTGCAGTTGGCTGCGGTACGGAAATGATTTTCGCGCTACCCGGTGACGGAAAATGAAGCGCTCAAAGAACAAGCAGGCAACGATAATTTACAAATAGTTTACATTTTAAATAAACTCTATTTACAATGGGCATTTATACTTTCTCTTAGACCGGGAGGGGGTGAATGCTGTGAACAATAGAGGCAGGCAGTAGATTTAAGAGGTGAAATAAAGTGAAAAGAGCGGCGTTAATCATACTGGCCCTAGCCATCATCTTCGCGCTGACCGGATGCGGTAAAAAGACCCCGGAGCCAGAAACTGACGGTAACAACAAGAGCGAAAAGGCAACGGTGGAAACTACTGCGCATCCTCCGGCGGCGCCGGATTCAAAAGAAAGCGGTTCACCCGTTGAAAATACTGCCTCCGGTGAAATCCCCGAAGGGGTAATCAAGACAGAAAACCGGGTATCAAGTCAAGAGGCTAACGCCGTGCTGGATGATCTGGACAAACAGTTAACCGAATTGATGAATACCCTGGAACGTTTGGATGATGTAAAAGATGAAGATCTGCAGTATTAAGGGGGGTGCGGAGATGAAAAAGGTGTTTTTGATCATGCTGGTTGTGCTAACCTTTGGAAGCGCCGCCTTTGCCCAGGAACTCGATTTAAAACAGATGCCGTTCCCGGAGAGAACCGGATACCAGATGCTGGCGTCCCGGGAAAAGGAGCAGGTGAAAGATTTTGCTTCCAGAGTAAAACAAAAGGTAAATACGATCAACAAAAACCGGCTGATAATAAAAGATTTGCAGTTCCGGTCAAACAATCAAATCAGGCAGATTAAACGACAGATCAAGGAATTGAGAAATAATCCCGGAACGTTGGACAGGAACAAAATCGCCAACATTAACCAATTGCTTAAAAGCATAAACCAGAATCAACAGGCGCTTGAATCCAACAGGGAAGCAATGAATAAGAAAAGGATTGTGTTAAGAGCGGCCATCAAGAGTAGAAAACCTGCTTTGTTTTTACAAACGCTGGAGGAGATAATTCTTATTCAGGAAAAGAGAATTAACGCGTTAAACGAAATGTTTGCGGACCTCAACAGACTGAGCAACGAGTTGAGGTAAGGGAAAACAAACGGCATTAAAACCAGAACATGGAAATCTTATTACAAGGAGGAATTTACAATGAAAAAAGGTTTTTGCCTGCTGCTTTCGGTGATCTTAATTATGTCGGTGCTTTTGGTGACTCCGGCATTTGCGGGTAAACCCGTTCAGGTTCCGGAAGCGAATCAAAGCACAGTGGAAGACCTGCTCGTGGAAACCGGTGAAGACGTTTCTATCCTGGAAGATACCGAACCAGCGAAGGACATTGTTCCGGATAAAATAGGATTAGAGAGCCCCCTTGAACCGGTAGCCGGTAGTGTGTACAAAGCCGTATATCTGGCAGAACAAATATACGGGGAAATGCCGGCAGCGGAAAAACTGCTTGCTCACGTAATGAAACTGCAGGAAAGCAAAGGCGGGGATTCCGCTCACCTGGTGGCCGTAGCGCACGAAATTAACCAGCTTACCAGGATCCACAGGGCCTACCTGAATAGTCATTCCCGGGTCAAGCGGACCGTGGTACTGCTGACAGACGAAACCGTAAGACTGGCCTACCATTTGGCGAAAAGAGACGGCGTTAAATTTGTCGTCTATAGGTACGCAGCCAGTACTTACGCAATGTTGGGATGTTATAAGAGGGCGGCGGCAGTTGTTGAGCTAGCAATGAAGCTTAACCCCAATCGAAAAGCGGCCTATGAAGACCTCAAAAAGCTGTATAAAAAAGCAGGGATACCGGGGCTAAAGGTGTTTGTGCGGGGTCAGCGACCGAACTTCGATGTAAGGCCGGTGATCCAGAACGGCAGAACTCTGGTACCCATCCGGGCCATTTCGGAAACCATGGGGGCGAAAGTGGATTTTAACGCCAAACAACAAATGGTGATTGTTAATAATGGGAACATTAACGTAAACCTTTATCTCAATAATAAGATTGCTCTGGTCAACGGAAAAAAAGTCGTTCTTGATGAACCGGCAAAAGTTATCAACAAGAGGACAATGATTCCCCTGCGGTTCGTATCCGAAAACCTGGGGGCCGCAGTTGAATATGACCCGCAAAGCCAGACAATTACAGTTGAATAATGTGGAACAGTAAGGCAAAAAAGTGTCCTGTGAAAAGTCCGGCTAATTAAACACAAAACAATTTCGTCGAATTATTGCATCCACCAAAAAAATGCGTCCTGGGGGGTATCCCCCAGGACGCATTGTAGAAAAACCAGATATGAATAACAACTAGGCCCTTTTGGGTGAGCGCATCAGCAATAAGGCAATAATAAAACCAACTACTGCTAAAATAGTTACCCAGGGAAAGAAAACGGTTTCATAACTACCCGTCAATTCACGTAGCCGGCCAGCCAGTAAATTACCAATAATAGCTCCAATCCCATAGGCCGTAAAAACTAGCCCGTAATTAGGACCGTAAAATTTAGTGCCAAAATAAGCCCCGGTAGCCGCTGGAGCAATAGCCAGCCATCCTCCCAAACAAAGCCAGAGGCCGCAGAAACAAACCAGGTAGAGCGTGGAAGAAGCTGTCCCGGAAAATTTACCCAGTAAAAGGGAGGCGATAAAAATAATAACAAAGCTTATTAAAGCAGTATTACGGGCATTTATTTTATCTACCAGGTAACCAAAAATGGGCCGCCCAATACCATTAAAAACAGCAAATATTGCTACATACAAAGCCGCCGTAGCCGCACTTAGTTTAAAAAGTTCCTGCCCTACCGGACTGGACACCCCAATGGCCATTAAACCGGCTAAAGTGCCGATAATATAACAAAGCCATAAGCCGTAAAAACTCCCGGTGGATAACATTTCACCTGCCTTAAGATCCTTTGTGGCCACTGCCGCCGGAGGCGGCGTCCAACCTGCCGGTTTCCAACCTGCCGGAGGAAACTTCAAAGGAATACCCAAAATTACAATAATAATTAAAAAGGCAATACCGAAATAAAGTAATGTTGCAAGTGGTCCATTGGTTGCAATTAAAGAACGGGCTAAAGGAGCCGTGATTAAAGCCGAAATTCCAAACCCAAGAACAGTTAACCCTACGGCCAGTCCCCGGCGGTCAGGAAACCACCTGCCCGCGACGCCAATAGGACAGTTGTAAGCTATTCCTACGCCAATTCCTCCTATAACGCCGTAACAAATAGCCAGTTGAGTCATGCTGCTTGCCATACCACCCAAAATCCAGCCTATACCCACGATGATGCCGCCTATAATGGTAAACAGCCTTGGACCGTATTTATCCAGAAAAGGTCCTGTTATAGGCATTAAAACCGCAAAAAAAGCTAGAAAAAGAATAAAGGGCAGTAAACTTTCCGTTGCGCCAACGCTAAAAAGCTGTTCCAATGGTTTTCTAAACACACTCCAGGCATAAATGCTTCCTAAACAAAGATTAATAATAAGACCTAAAATTACAAACACCCAGCGCCCACTTTCCGCTTTCATCCCAAATAATTTTACGTCTTCCGCCAAAACCTGCACCTCCTAGATTAAACTAAATTAAACCGACTTGTTTTAACCTCTTTTTTAAAAACACTTATGTATAAGAACCGCTAATCATCACTTCCTTTAAAAAATCATATTACAGGAATAACCTGCCAGTTTTCATCCACCCACAACCCGATACACTGTACATCATAATTCCAATCATGAATAGTTTTAAGAGCAGATCTTAGCTGCTCCAACTGGGTTTCTTTGGATTCCGGGTTGCCAGCGCAATCATAATGCGCTACAATGGCAATTAACTTTGAGCCGTGGGCCTCTATAGAAATTTTTACTCTTTGGTGGATTGAAGTAACACCGGCCTGTTTTTCAGCCAATATTTTTACTGGGCCCGGATCGGTAACCGTATCAACAAAATCAAGCTGGTAATGTTTTCTTAAATATTCATTCACAGGCACCTGTACCCGGCCATCCATACAGTTTATGGCAGTACCAAAGGTTCCATGGGCCATCTTTATCCTCCATCCACACTAATCTCACGATTAAAATTTAATTTTTATTCAACCCCTCCATTAATCACCTCCTGACATTTGCAAAAACTTCTCGCGTCGGATAGCAGCAATCTTAAAAACTCGATTGACTCATGGTAAAATAATACTTATCCCTGGTTCTAATGTCAAGCATAATTTAAAGGTAGAATTATTTGGAGGAGTTTTTTAAATGAACCCGGGGTTACTAAGAAAAAATTGTCTTGACATCCTTTCCCCACTTTGATAAAATTTCACACGGTAAAGTTTTATTGAGATTTTGAGATATCAAAGGCAGAAAACCTTAATTTGGAGGTGGTTTTAGAAAAGAACTGGGGGTTTTTGTACCAGATAAATAAGTGGTTTTAAAGCATGGAATCTCAATAAAGAAACAAATTTTTGAAAGGGGAGCCCAAGAGGATGGCTGAAGCAAAAGCAATTACTTCCATGATGGAAGAAACGAGAGTCTTTAATCCCCCTGCCGGACTGGTAGAGAAAGCTTATCTAAAAAGTATAGACGAATATAAGGCCCAATGGAAAAGGTCGGTTGAAGACCCGGAAGGTTTTTGGGGAGAAAAAGCGGAAGAAATGCTGGATTGGTATAAAAAATGGGACAAGGTGTTGGTAGAGGATTTTGCTAACGGTAAGCACGAGTGGTTTGTTGGGGGCAAGCTAAACATATCTTACAACTGTCTAGACCGTCACCTTAATACCTGGCGAAAAAACAAAGCAGCCATTATTTGGGAAGGAGAACCGGAAGGCGAAAGTAAAATTTATACTTACCAGCAATTGTACCATGAAGTGTGCAGGTTTGCTAATGTTCTAAAAAAGCTGGGAGTTAAAAAAGGTGACCGGGTTGCTATTTACCTGCCTATGATTCCAGAACTGTCCATTGCCATGCTGGCTTGCGCCCGGATTGGGGCGATTCATTGTGTGGTCTTTGGTGGTTTTAGTGCTGAAGCGCTGCGTGACCGGATATTAGACAGTAAGTCAAGCTTGCTTATTTGCGTTGATGGCTATTACCGCAGCGGAAAGATTGTAAACAGCAAAGTTAACGCCGACCAGGCTTTGGCCCAGTGTCCGGACGTAAAAACGGCCGTAGTGGTTAAAAGAATTGGTATGGAAGTAAATATGCAAGCAGGTCGTGATTTATGGTGGCAGGAACAAATGTATGCTGAAGATATAAAGCCGTTTTGTGAACCCGAGGTAATGGATGCCGAAGACCCCTTATTTATCCTTTATACCAGCGGCAGTACCGGTAAACCAAAAGGAGTAATGCATACCGGCGCCGGTTATCTTTTATATACCGCCCTTTCGCTTAAGTGGGTTTTTGACATTAAAGAGGAAGATACCTGGTTTTGCACCGCCGATATTGGCTGGGTAACCGGGCACAGCTATATAGTTTACGGACCTTTAGCCATAGGTACAAGCAGTATAGTGTTCGAAGGAGTCCCCAGTTATCCTAAGCCAGACCGGTTTTGGGCCATTGTAGAAAAATATAAAGTAAATCAATTTTACACTGCTCCTACGGCCATCCGTTCTTTAATGCGGGAAGGTGAAGAGTGGACAAGAACACGTGATTTATCTTCCCTGAAAATCTTAGGCAGTGTAGGTGAACCTATTAATCCGGAAGCCTGGATATGGTATTACACTAACGTAGGCAAAGAAAAATGTCCTATCATGGATACTTTCTGGCAGACAGAAACCGGCGGGTTTGTGGTAACCCCGGTGCCTGCAGTTCCCCTTAAACCCGGGTCGGCCACCTTGCCTTTCCCAGGAGTTGATCCCATAATCTTAAGGCAAGATGGGACAGAAGCAGAGGTTAATGAAGGCGGCTGGCTCTGCATGAAAAAACCATGGCCAGGCTTAATGCGCGGGGTGTATGGTGATCCGGAAAGATTTAAAAATACGTATTTTATTCAGTTGCCGGGCAATTATACTTCCGGTGACGGGGCCCGGCAGGACGAAGACGGTTATTACTGGCTCATGGGCCGCATGGATGATGTAATTAATGTTTCTGGTCACCGCATTGGGACGGCGGAAGTAGAAAGTGCCCTGGTGGCTCATGAAAAAGTAGCCGAAGCGTCAGTCGTTCCCATGCCGCATGACATTAAAGGACAGGGTATCTACGCTTTTGTTACGTTAAAAATAGGTGTCGAAAAGACCAATGAGCTAAAGAAAGAGTTGCTGGTCCACGTCCGGAAAGAAATTGGTCCTATTGCTACTCCGGATAAAATTCAGTTTGCGGATGGTTTACCCAAGACCAGAAGTGGTAAAATTATGCGGCGAATTTTAAGAAAGATTGCGGAAGGCGATGTTAGTAATCTTGGCGATACCAGCACGTTGGCTGATCCTGCAGTAGTGGATGATTTAGTAAAAGGAAGAATTTAATTTTGTAAAAAAGTAGTGGTTTAAGAAAATCGATGTTCTTACATAAACCAAAAAAATTTATTTAATGCAAGATACTATTGCAAAAGACCGGATACCGTTCAGAAACGATAAGGCGAGAAAGGCACACCGTAAGGCAGGTGCGATATTCTATAGTGAGTAAGCATCGGCTAACGACGGCTGACAAAGCCTAAGCGAAAGTTTTTGAGCGGTATTCTAGTTTTGCTTTCAACAACGCGTTTTACATGGCCAAACAAATCACTCTCCAGCCCCCCCCCTCCCCGAAAAGCGCACCGCAATTTAAAGGCGCAATCAACCGTGCAAAATCTTCGGCCATACGATCAATTCAGCTCCTTACGCTCGCCGGTAACCAGGTAAATTACTGCCTCGCCTATATTAGTAGCATGATCGGCAATCCTCTCCAGATAGCGGCTGACAGATAAAAGATAGGCAGATTGCATCACAACTTTGGGATCTTCCATCATGCAAGTAATCGATTCCCTGAATGCCTTGGCAAATATGTAATCCACATCATCATCCAGAGCACACATTGCTCTGGCCTTTTCCACATCGCTGTGAACATACGCATCCAACCCATCCTTAATCATTTGCTGCGTTAACCTGGCCATTTGCGGAATATATTCTAATGGCTTTACCGAAAGGGAGTGGCCGCTTAAACACATAGTAGAACGGGCAATATCCACGGCGTGATCCGCCATCCGCTCCAGGCTCAACATGATTTTGATACCTGCGATCACTACCCGTAAGTCCCGGGCAATCGGCTGCTGTGTAGCAATCAATTTAACACACTTGTCCTCAGTTTCCAAAAAAAGCTCATCAATTATTTCATCACCCACGATTACCTGAACCGCACCGGCAACATCCAACTTTACCAAAGACTGGACAGAATCATACACTGCCTGTTCCACCAGACTGGCCATCAGCAGGATATCCTGCTGAAGATCTTTCAATGCTTTATCAAAAGTATCACGGGGACTCATTTTTAAATCCCTCCTTAATTAACCAAACCGGCCGGTGATGTAATCTTCGGTACGTTGATCCTTAGGACGGGTAAAGATTTCTTCAGTTATACCCGCTTCTACTATCTCGCCATTTAAAAAAAAAGCCGTAACGTCTGAAACCCGGGCAGCCTGCTGCATGTTATGGGTAACAATCACTATCGTATACTCATGCTTTAAGACCTGGATCAATTCCTCAATTTTCAAGGTAGAAACAGGGTCCAGCGCTGAACTGGGCTCATCCATCAATACTACCTCAGGCTCTACAGCCAGCAAACGGGCTATGCATACCCGCTGCTGCTGTCCACCGGACAAACCCAAAGCCGACTTAAACAGCCGTTCCCGCACCTCATCCCACAAAGCAGCGCTACGTAAACTCAGTTCCACAATTTCATCAAGCTGGTGTTTGTTTTTAATTCCATGAATACGCGGGCCGTACGCCACATTATCGTAAACCGACATGGGGAAAGGATTGGGCCGTTGGAATACCATCCCCACCCGCTTGCGCATGCCTACCACATCCACCTCGGGACGGTAAATATCCTCTTTATCCAGCAACACGGTTCCTTCTATGCGCACACCTTCAATTAAATCATTCATCCGGTTTAAAGTCCGCAAAAATGTTGATTTACCACAACCCGAGGGGCCGATCAGAGCGGTAATCCGGTTGGCCTGAATTTCTACATTTACGTTGTTCAAGGCCTGAAAATCTTTATAAAAAAGGTTGAGATTTCTAGCCAGCATCTTGATATTATTCATTCTACCGTCCAATCTAAATTCCTCCGGAACTTCCCATGATAAATCAACTTAGCATACAATCATTAAAATCTGATTAAATTAAAATTAAAAACTGCTTTCCTCAACCGGCAAGGTAAAAATAAACGTGCTTCCCTTGCCTACTTCGCTTTCTACTTTCGCTTTCCCTCCATGGGCCCTGATAATATGTTTTACTATTGCCAACCCCATACCAATACCGCCCAGTTCCCGGGAACGCGCTTTATCCACACGGTAAAAACGTTCAAAGATCCTGGGTAAGTTCTCAGGGGGAATACCTATTCCGGTATCTTCTACTTCTACCTTCACGTTCCCTTCCGTAGTCCCGGCCCGGATTGTAATTCGTCCTCCACTGGGCGTATACTTGATTGCATTATCTACCAGGTTAATGAGTACCTGAGCCAGCATATCCGGATCACCTTGAATAACAGGCAACTTTGGCGGTACTTCAGTAATCACGTCCAGTTTTTTATCGCTGGCTTGAGTACGGAACATGGTTACTATCCTGTTTATAGTATCTGTTAACTGGATTGACTGCCACCGGTGAACCACCCGGCGTTCTTCAATATTGGAAAGATTTAACAAATCATCAATAAGTCTGGTTAATCTTTCGGTTTCCTTGCTCATAATTTCCAGAAAGTGACGGGTAATAACCGTATCTTCTATTTTTCCATCCAGCAAAGTTTCCAAAAACCCGCGGATTGAAGTAATCGGTGTACGAAGCTCGTGCGATACGTTGGCTATAAACTCCGTACGCATGTCTTCCAGTCTTTTGTGTTCCGTGATGTCGCTTAATAAAACCACTATCCCCCCTCCTTGTTGACCATGTAAGGGTGTGGCACAGAGGTGAAAAACCTTCGGTTCCGGGTAAATCAATCTGACTTCCTCGGTGATGGGCTTTTCTGTCTTTAAAGCCCTTTCCAGAAGACGTTCCACATCGTAGTTGCGAATTACGCCCAGGATATTTTTACCCTGGCTGGCAGCCTGACTAATGCCAAAAACTTGCTCTACCACCGGGTTAACAAACAATACCTCTGCTGACTTGTTTAAGGCAATTACTCCGTCGGCCATACTGTCAAGAATGGCACTGGCTTGATTTCTGGCTTCCGTAATCTGAGCAATAGTATTCTTTAACTGACGGGCCATTTCATTAACGTTGCGGGCAAGCTGGCCAAACTCATCATCAGAATAAATATGCAATTCCCGATCCAGGTTCCCTCGTGCCATTTCCTGAGCAACAGTGTTAACTTTATTAAGCGGCTCGATTACACGATTAAACAGCACCCAGGCCAGACCCATGGAAAGCAGAATTGCCATTACCAATGCGCCTGCTATGCCGAGCCGGTTAACGGCGTATAACTGGAGAAGGGCATAAAAGATAAGTAGAATAAAAAAGCAACTGGCTACCGGACGCCAGATGATTCCTTTAAAAAATAAAATCCTTTTGACCATCAGGGTACCTCCCGGAAACGATAACCTATGCCACGCACAGTTTCAATAAACTGCGGTGTGCCTGGAACTTGCTCCAGCTTCTGGCGAATGTGTCTTATATGGACATCCACCGTACGGGAATCCCCCATATAATCGTATCCCCAAATATGCTCTAAAAGATACTCCCGCGAGAACACCCGCCCCGGCTCGCGAGCCAAAAAACAAAAAAGCTCAAACTCCTTGGAAGTAAAATCTTGCCTTACGCCGTTCAAAGCAACAGAAAACCTTTCCTGATCAATTACCAGAGAATCATGCACAAGCCGTTTTGACAGGCGGTTAGATACACTTTCTTCTGTCTTTAAACGGTCCCTGCGCAACCTTGCTTTTACTCGTGCCATCAACTCTCGTGGACTAAACGGCTTAACTACATAATCATCTGCACCCATTTCCAACCCCAGCACTCTATCAATTTCCTCGGCGCGGGCACTAAGTATAATCACGGGAATCCCTCTTGTATTAAGATCATAGTGTAAATTCCGGCACACGGCCAACCCGTCCTGCCCCGGCAGCATTATATCCAGGATTACCAGATCAGGCTGCTCAGCGTACACCAGCTTAAGAGCAGTTTCCCCATCACCGGCAATAATTACCTCATACCCTTCCTTCTCCAGATTAAACCGGACGAGTTCCACTATATGTTCCTCATCATCCACCACCAGGATCTTATGCATCTAATCTCCTCTCTTCTCTAAAGCAACATAATCAGTGCCGCCATTCTTATCGTTTACCCGCCGGCAAATACGCTTCTCAAGTTCGCCATCATTGGTTCATCTACTTCATATCACCAGCTACCAGGTCATCCAACCGTATATCTAAAACCCAGCAAGCAACTGACCTGTTAGCCAGCACACGTTCACAGCCGCCTCCCACCGCCAGACCCATATTTAAAGGTGGCATAATTCCCCTCACTCGCACCGCCGCAACGGGTGGTACAGGCATGAATTACCGGACCGGTAGAAGACAGCCTGTCTATAGTCAGGTATTGCAACTCACTATGTTTATGCCAGGTTCTTGTTTTTTCTAGAACCATACTCATTTTAACACTCAAAATCAGTATTGGCTATGTGATTCTTAACATACGCCATTGGGGACGGTTCCATCGTCTCCCCTTCGGCCCTTCGCTACGCTTCGGGGACGCTCGAACCGTCNNCGTCCCCATGGCTCCGCTAACTTTTAAATTACGCTGTAGTGCTAAGTTGAGAACTATTAAATCTTATAGCCATAAGGTTTCATTCCCTGTTCCCAAGGAGCTTGTTGATCAGTCGCATCCTTTGTTAAAGCAGGCATTATAGCAACCTTAGCTGTTGGAGAGGCAGATTTACTTTTGCTTGCGGATCTTTTTAACGGGGTTCATATGGTTCCTTACCAGTTTCCCGTTCCCGTGCCAGACAAAAGGGGCAGATCCTGTGATAAAATTTTACAAAGCCCTTTAGGCAGCTACCACTTTTTCTCGAACGGGTGCATACCGGGCAGTATTTATCGCAAAAATTAGCCAGCCAGCTTAATTTCTTCGCCAATTTGCGCACCTCCCTTATTTTAAATTTTGAAAATAATTATTCGACCATTTATTTCAAAATCCTGCTTATACAATATCTTGATGGATAAATTATGCTATTGATACGAGGCCAAAAAAAGATGATAAGTGGCCTGGCAGGTGATATAATTATATATGGGCATGTATAGTGGGTTAGGAATTGACTGCTAATTTCCAGTTCATGGATCTTATTCTTGTTTTGGATATTCTGAGTTCTGAATACTTTGACACCCACTGGCGCATTTAATGTTGTTCTTAAGTGGTGAAGTCTTATTTTTCTAAGGAGCACTGTTCAATGATAAAGTTAAAAGGTGTATTATAAAGTTGAAAAGATATATTATATATGGCAAGGTGGTGAATGGGATGCAAGATGTACGGTTGACCCGGTTAACCAAGGCCGCCGGGTGAGCGGCCAAGATGGGGCCGGCTGCCCTGTCGCAGGTACTGCGACAGTTGCCGAAAAGTGAAGATCCTAATCTGCTGGTAGGTCTGGATACTTCAGATGATGCGGCGGTATATAAAATGTCGGAAGAAATGGCTTTGATTCAGACGATAGATTTTTTCACGCCCGTGGTGGATGACCCTTATTTGTTTGGCCAGGTAAGCGCTGCCAATGCGCTGAGCGATATATACGCTATGGGAGGCTCTCCCTTGCTGGCGTTAAATATTGTTTGTTTCCCTGATTGTTTGCCGCGCGAGGTGCTTTTGCAAATTTTACTGGGCGGGGCTGATAAGGTAAGGGAAGCAGGGGCGGTTATTGCCGGAGGACATACCGTTTCTGACGATGAGCCCAAGTACGGCCTGGCCGTCACCGGCCTGGTGCACCCTAAAGAGGTGATTACCAATGCCGGCGCCAGACCGGGAGATCTGTTGGTCCTTACCAAGCCTTTGGGTACGGGTATTATCAGCACGGCCTTAAAAGCGGATATGATCATGGAAGAAGTTTATGGAAAATTCGTAGCCAGTATGGTTGCTCTTAATCGTGAGCCTTCGCTGGTCATGAAAGAAGCAGGCGCTCATGCCTGTACCGACGTTACGGGGTTCGGGCTTTTGGGTCATGCCGCGGAAATGGCCCAGGCCAGTGGGGTCAGCTTGATTCTTCACCAGGGGGAGATTCCTTTGTTGCCCCAGGTGGGAGATCTGGCTGCCATGGGCATAATTCCGGCCGGGGCCTATAATAACCGTGATTACTTGGAAGATAAGGTGGTTTTTGATCCAGGTATTACCCAGGCTGAACAGGCCATTTTGTTTGACCCGCAAACTTCTGGCGGCTTGTTTATTGCTGTAAGAGCAGAAAAAGCCGGGATGCTGGTGGATCGTTTGAGCCGGCATGGCGCAGACGAAGCACGCGTCGTCGGACAGGTAATTAAGCGGGACGGGGTGCTGATCAACGTGCGAAAGTAGATTTCTATTGTTTTTCTTTGTTGCTTGCTGCAAAAGATAAATGGGGGGCGGGTTTTTTAATGAAAAAAATAGACTGCCGGGGACTGGCCTGTCCGCAGCCGGTTGTAAATACGAAGAAAGCGCTGGAAGAAGTGGCGCCGGGGGCTACGTTGATCGTGGTTGTGGACAATCCGGCGGCAAGGGAGAATGTAACTCTCCTGGCCCAAAATGCGGGGCACAGGGTAGAAGTAAAAGAAAACAACGGTGAGTATGTCCTGAGTATTACCAGAAAAAGTACTGATAAGGACTTTATCAAACAGGAAGAAAGGAATCCCGTTCCCGAAGCGGTTGATAAAGATCGATTAGATGAGATAACCTACCTGGTTACTTCCAACCTCTTCGGTCAGGGCTCGGCCGACCTGGGCCAGGTGCTGATGAAAAGCCTTTTTGTTGCTTTAAGTGAACAGGCAGTCCTTCCCCGGGCTCTGGTTTTTTTAAATACGGGGGTTTATCTGAGTACGAAGGGTTCTCCGGTAATCGAACAACTGCAAGCAATGATGGGGAAAGGCTCTACAGTGCTGTCATGTGGAACGTGCCTGGAATATTACAAGCTGAAAGAAAAGCTTGCCGTCGGGCGAATAAGCAATATGTACGAAATAGTTGAGCACTTGGCCGGAGCGGGTAAGGTTATTACTGTGGCTTGAAAACATTACTTTTTTATTTCCTTTTCTTCCCCTTGATCTGATGGTTCGTAGAAAACCGCTTTTTCCAGCCCTGGTGGCAGGTATTGTTGATTTACTCTGTGGCCGGGGTAGTCGTGGGGGTATTTGTAGTTTTTGCCGTGGCCCAGGGCAGTTGCCCCCGGGTAACTGGCATCTCTTAAGTGAAGTGGTACAGGGTCGGCCCGTTCTTTTTCCACCGCCTCCATGGCGCGGTTAATTCCCTTTAATACAGAGTTGCTCTTGGGAGCCAGGGCTATGTATAGCGCAGCTTCGGCCAGCACAATCCTTGCTTCAGGCAATCCGATGTGTTCCACTGCCTGCGCGGCAGATGTTGCCACCACCAGCGCCTGGGGGTCGGCCAGGCCGACATCTTCCGCAGCGTGAATCATGATTCGCCGGGAGATGAATTCCACTGATTCACCGGCATAAATAAGACGGGCCAGCCAGTATAACGCAGCCTGGGGATCTGAGCCACGCATGCTCTTGATGAAGGCAGAAACCACGTCGTAATGTTCGTCAGCTTTGTCATAGTTCAGTACGCGGCGCTGGCTTGCTTCTTCGGCTGTGGCCGTGGTGATTCGCCTTTTGCCGGAATTGTCGGGCGGCGTGGTCAGCACGGCCAGTTCCAGGTAGTTCAGTGCAGCGCGTGCATCGCCATTGGCTATCCTGGCGAAATGTTCTATGGCAGCCGGCTCTATTTCCACCTGGTAACCTCCAACTCCCCGTTCCGTATCCCGTAATGCACGGTTGATGATGCGGGTAACGGCCTGGTCGGAAAGAGGGTTGAGGCAGTAAATGCGGGAACGGCTCAAAAGGGGGCGGTTTACCGAAAACATGGGGTTCTCGGTAGAAGAGCCAATTAGAGTGATGAGCCCGTTTTCCACTGCGGGAAGCAGGGCATCTTGTTGAGCCTTGTTGAAGCGGTGGATTTCGTCAATGAACAGGGTAGTTTTTTGCCCGTAATGGGCACGCCGTTCCCTGGCTTCTTCGATTACCCGGCGAATATCGGCTACCCCGGCCATTACGGCGTTGATGGTAGTAAAGTGAGAACGTGTCAGGTTAGCGATGATCCGGGCCAGGGTGGTTTTGCCGCTCCCTGGAGGCCCGTAAAGAATAATAGATTGTAAATTATCCGCTTCGATAGAACGCCGGAGCAGGGCGCCGGGCCCTACGAGGAAGCTTTGTTCTTCAAATTCTTCCAATGTGCGGGGGCGCATTTTTTCTGCGAGAGGCGCTTCATTAATCAAATTTTTGTCCAAGGCGTGAAAAAACAAATTGCTCATCAATGTCACCTCACTCGATGAATATATTATACATCAAGCTAAAAGGAATTAGAAAGGGCCAACCAGTCAATTATGATTAAAGCTGGTTGATTTAAATCAACCAGCTTTAATCAGGGCAAAGAAGTCGCCACCCAGCCTGGTCAGGCTGCAAATTTTACTTTTACCCTCAGTAGAAACATCGACCAGCCCCAGGGCAAAGAGTTGCATTACTATATGATCCAGCACCGCCCGTTTTACTCTGGCGGTTAAAGAAAGATCTTCCTTGTTCATACTTCCTTCTTCTATCAGGGCTTTCAGTACCCGTTCAGCCTCTTCAGGCAAACGGTCGTTTACTTTTGTAAAGTATTCCGGGAGACTGATTCCTGTCATTTTCTCACCTCCTTTGTAATTCCTTCGGGAAGATAATGTTTTGCTAATAGTATGGTCATTTTTCTAACGAAATAATACCTGCTGTTAATCAAATTTCATGAAGAGATAGCTTGAAGAGATTTTTTAAAAAGATTTTTATGGAATGAAAAACAAAACCATAAGAATTTTTACAGCCGCATTCATTTTGGCAGGTTGCATCCTGACCACACTTTTGGAGACACTATAAAACCTGGCCATTTGCGCTTCGACCCCGGCAAGTTCTTTTTGGATGTTAGCGATATTGGTTTTTGCCGCTTCAATACCCGCCAAGGCTTCTTCTTCAAAAGTATCCACCTAGCGCGGGATATTCAGGTTGTATTCGTTGGCTTTTATCTCATCAATAGTTGCCATACGGGCAAATTTTTCAATATCTACACGGTTTTTATAAGCATTTATAATGTCTTCGATGTGTTTTGTTTCGANNTTCCTATAACGAAGGTTGCCGTTCTCATCCTTGCCG
This sequence comes from Firmicutes bacterium UBA4053, assembly GCA_002382125.1. Lineage (GTDB taxonomy): Bacteria > Bacillota > Desulfotomaculia > Desulfotomaculales > Nap2-2B > UBA4053. Next base: position 1,113 of record DFZP01000074.1, on the reverse strand, counting down.
GAAGCGTCAATGAAAAACACATCATCGCGATTGCGGTTTTTCTTAAATACTCAACTTTCGCACTTGACGAATGAGCAGATTTATGCTGCCTGGGTTAACAGGCGCTTTTTTATAAAATCCAGTAAGGAACCTGGAAAGCAACGAGGAGTTAATCAACTTTTACCAGGTGTTGCGTGATGATCTTGATTCCTTGCTGGTTGATTTGCGCAGGCATGAAAATACGGCGGAGTATTATTACAAGATCAGGTCGGCAGAGCCGGAAACCCTCACTTCCGTTCAGCGCGCTTCACGCCTGCTGTACTTGAATAAGACGGCGTATAATGGCCTGTGGCGGGTAAATCGCAAGGGCTGGCACAACGTCCCTTTTGGTCGCTATAAGAACTCCAGGATAATTGATGAGGATAACCTTTTGGGGGCACACTGGCTCCTTCAAAGGGCCAGGATAAAGCTGGCGGACTTTTCCGTTGTTCTGGAAACAGTCAGACCAGGCATGTTCGTGTATCTTGATCCGCCTTATTATCCTTTGTCGAAAACCTCCGGCTTCACAAGTTACACTGCAGATTCTTTCAGTGAAAATGATCAATGCCGCCTGGCTGAAGTCTTCAGACAGTTGGATCACTCAGGTTGCCTGATCATGCTCAGCAATTCGGACAACCAGTTAATTCGTGAGCTGTACAAAGGATATGATATTAAGGTGGTGATGGCTAAACGGGCAATTAACTGCCGCGCCGACAGGCGCGGGCCGATTGCTGAGTTGGTGATCAGAAATTATGAGCTCTGAAGACGCTAAACCCGCCTGATGGCTGCTAAAAGCTGGTTGACTACGGATTGATGGGTCGTCGTCATAAATGAACCGCATCTTCCACAGTGGTATTTTTCGATATTGGTAAGGGCTTTCTGCTTCCATTCGTCGAGAGTGCCGCCGCTTACAAAGCCAAGGTTGAAGACCAGTGTAAGACACCCTGATTGCTCTACCTGCCACCAGTCAAGCCAGGCCTTTGCTGCTTCAGAAAAGTCTTCATAATCACGATTTTTCCACTTGTATGACATTATTAGACACCCCCCTTCTAAACTAATAATGATTACCTGTATAAACCAAGAACTTTTACGGTA
>DFZP01000068.1:18226-30459 GCA_002382125.1 Firmicutes bacterium UBA4053 | reverse complement strand
GATGGCAGGCGCAAATGGACATACCTGCCCTCTTTCGCCATTAACTGGGCCGATGCTCCTGCCGAGCGTACTAACTTCCCGCCGCCACCAGGATACAACTCGATATTATGAATCAAAGTACCCAGCGGGATATTTCGCAGAGGCAAAGTATTACCTGCCTTGATGTCGGCATCCGGCCCGGAAACAACGGTCATTCCTACTTCCAGACCAAGAGGAGCCAGGATATAACTTTTTTCACCATCAGCATAATGAAGCAAAGCAATTCGTGCCGCGCGGTTCGGATCATATTCGACAGAAGCTACTTTAGCCGGAATACCATCCCTGTTTCGCTTGAAATCAATAATCCTGTACATGCGCTTATGTCCACCACCACGATGACGCACGGTTATCTTGCCGCGGACATTACGACCGGCGTTTCTTTTAAGGGGCCTGACCAGAGACTTTTCAGGCTTATCGGTGGTTATTTCTGCAAACCCAGAAACAGTAACAAACCTTCGTCCCGGCGATGTAGGATTAAATTTTTTAACTGCCACTTAAGTCTACCCCCCTTTTGAACAAATATCAGCTAGAAAATCTCGATTTTATCTCCTTGCTTTAATGTCACGATAGCTTTTTTACGGTCCGGCTTATAGCCGGCGATATTACGAACCCTGCACGGCTTACCCTTGACATTCATGGTGTTTATCTTAATCACTTGAACCTTGAAAAGTTCTTCTACCGCCTTCTTAATTTCAACCTTGTTCGCCGCTGGCTCGACAATAAAGGTGTACTTATTTTGTCCCGCCAGGGAGTAAGTCTTCTCTGTAACCATCGGCCACTTGACGATATCACGCGGATTCTTCATTTAAGAGTGCCTCCTCTACCCTGGCCAGGGCATCTCTAGTAATGATCAGTGTATCAAAAGCCAAAAGGTCATAAATGTTTAACCCCTTAACGGTAACTGACTTGACACCAGGAATGTTGCGTGCTGATTTAAAAACATTTTCATCTTTTAACGCCGTTACTAAAAGAACACCTTCCGTCACCTTCAGGTTATCCAAAATATCTAACATTTCCCTGGTCTTGGGACGCTCCAGCTTTAATTCATCCAGCACCAAAATCTTACCCCCCTCAACCTTGGAAGAAAGGGCAGATTTTATCGCCAGCCGGCGTACCTTCTTGGGAATGGTATAACTGTAATCCCGCGGATGAGGGCCAAATATAATACCCCCGCCCCGCCACAACGGCGAGCGAATGCTGCCATGTCTTGCCCTTCCGGTACCTTTCTGCCGCCATGGCTTTCGTCCGCCTCCACTTACTTCGCCCCGCGTTTTGGTATCACTGGTCCCCCGCCGGCGACCGGCAAGATGCTTAACAACTACATCGTGCAAAACAAAACTATTAACAGGAACACCAAAAACCTCATTATTCAGTTCTACCTCTCCCAACTGATCGCCGTTAACGTTATACAATGAAACTCTGGGCATAAGCTCACCCTTTCCTTATGATCGAGCCTTAACGCTGTTTTTTACCAGTACCAGACTGCCCCGGGAACCAGGAATGGCTCCTTTAACAATCAGCATGTTTCGATCGGCGTCAACCTGTACTATCTCCAGGTTTTGCACCGTAACCCGCTCCACTCCGTAATGACCGGGAAGCTTCCGGCCCCTGAATACCCGCGCCGGACCCTTAGCAGCAAGAGAACCGGGCCGGCGGTGATACTTGGAGCCGTGGGTCATAGGACCGCGGTGAAAACCATGCCGTTTTATACCTCCGGTAAAGCCGTGTCCTTTGGAAATACCCACCACATCTACTCTTTCCCCTGCTTTAAACAGATCGGCTTTAATCTCCTCTCCTACCTGGTAGGAATTACTATCAGGCACACGCAACTCCTTTAAGACTCGCATCGGCTTTAATCCCGCCCGGGCAAAGTGACCCTTTAAAGGTTTATTGGAACGATACTCTTTTTCTTCTTCAAAACCAAGCTGTACGGCGTTATAACCATCCTGCTCGGGTGTCTTCTTTTGTACAACAACACAGGGACCTGCTTTCACAATAGTAACCGGAACGGCTACCCCGGCATCAGTAAAAACCTGTGTCATACCAACCTTCCTGCCCAAGATTCCTCCAGGCATAAAACACAAGCCTCCTTATAACAGTCGTCGGTTGTCAGACGTCGGAATCATTTCATATACCAATAGCTAATTGCCAGCTTTCAATAAGATCATAGAAAACCTGTTCCCGCTTTATTCACTAAAAAAACTGGCAGCCAAAACGCTTGATGCTTACAATTTTATTTCAATATCTACACCAGCAGGCAAATCCAAACGCATCAGCGCATCCACCGTCTTGGGCGTAGGGTCCAGGATGTCAATTAAGCGTTTGTGCGTTCTCATTTCAAACTGTTCTCGCGAATCTTTATCTTTATGAGGAGAACGCAAAATAGTATAAATATTTTTCTCCGTAGGCAAAGGAATAGGTCCAGCTACACTGGCGCCTGTCCTTTTTGCCGTTTCCACAATTTTTTGGGCCGATTGATCCAACGTATAGTGTTCATAAGCCTTAAGACGGATTCGTATTTTTTGGTTTTTCATGAACTACCTCCTTATGTGGCGTGGAACGTTTATTCCTTCCGGTGGCGGCTACTCAATAACAGAGGTAACCACTCCAGCGCCAACCGTGCGACCACCTTCCCTGATTGCAAAACGCAGGCTTTCTTCAATTGCTATGGGAATAATCAGTTTAATAACCAGGTGGACATGATCCCCCGGCATAACCATTTCTATCCCTTCCAGCAGGGTAATCACCCCTGTCACATCGGTAGTACGGAAGTAAAACTGCGGCCGGTAGCCGTTGAAAAAAGGTGTATGCCGTCCACCTTCTTCCCTGGTCAATACGTATACTTCAGCATTGAAATGGGTATGCGGTTTAATGCTCCCTGGCTTAGCCAACACTTGTCCCCGCACCACTTCTTTGCGTTCTACACCCCTTAACAAGCACCCTATGTTATCTCCTGCTTCACCACGATCCAGTATCTTGCGGAACATCTCTACACCAGTAACCACTGTTTTGCGCGGTTTATCCATCAGCCCTACTATTTCTACTTCTTCGCTCACCTTTACTGTTCCCCGCTCTACGCGTCCAGTCGCCACTGTCCCCCGGCCTGTGATCGTGAATACGTCTTCTACGGGCATCAGGAATGGTTTATCGATATCCCGCTCCGGAGTTGGCACGTATTCATCCACTGCATCCATCAACTCCCAGATGGATTTACACCATTCGCAATCCTGCTTCCCGCAACCACATTCCCCGGCCTTCAGAGCAGAACCAATAATTACCGGGATATCGTCTCCGGGAAATTCGTACGCCGACAGCAATTCTCTCATTTCCAGCTCAACCAGTTCCAGCAACTCCGGATCGTCTACCATGTCGGCTTTGTTCATATATACTACTATGTACGGCACACCTACCTGCCGGGCAAGCACAATATGCTCACGGGTCTGGGGCATGGGACCATCCGCTGCCGATACTACCAAAACCGCCCCGTCCATCTGTGCTGCTCCGGTGATCATGTTTTTAACATAGTCGGCGTGACCAGGGCAGTCCACGTGCGCATAATGACGTTTATCGGTTTCGTATTCCACATGAGCAGTATTTATTGTTAATCCCCGTTCCCGCTCTTCCGGCGCATTATCAATTTCTTCGTACTTTTTAATCTGCGCCTTGCCTACAGTCGATAATACTCTGGTAATAGCCGAGGTTAATGTTGTTTTCCCGTGATCCACGTGACCGATGGTACCAATGTTAACATGAGGTTTGGTGCGCTCAAATTTAGCTTTTGCCATGTCTAATTTCCTCCTTGCTTAAAAGTTTACTCGCAACTACTTAGCTGCCGGCAGTCTTAAATTTAAGACTGCCCGGGTCATTATATGCTTACACTACCCCCGCGACGAGCGATAATCTCCCTGGCATTTTGCAGAGGCACTTCACTATAATGACTGAATTGCATAGTATAAGTACCTCGTCCCTGTGTCCGGGAGCGAAGATCGGTTGCATAACCAAACATATCAACTAAAGGTACAAATCCGTGAATCACCCGGCTTTTACCCCGCGCTTCCATATCTTCAATATGACCGCGGCGGGCATTAAGATCACCCATTACATCTCCCATATATTCCTCCAAAACCACCACCTCTACTTTTATAACAGGTTCTAAAAGTATCGGTTTGGCCTTCCGAACAGCACTTTTAAATCCGATGGAGCCTGCAATTTTAAATGCCACATCCGAAGAATCTACTTCATGATAAGTTCCATCTATCAAGCTTACCTTAAGATCGGTCATTGGGAAATTGGCAAGCACTCCATTTTCCAAGGCTTCTTTTATCCCGGCCTGCACAGCAGGAATATACTCCTTGGGCACCACACCCCCCACAATTTTATTCACAAACTCGAAACCTGCTCCAGGTTCAAGCGGCTCCACTTCTAAAACAACATGACCGTATTGACCGCGCCCTCCCGTCTGGCGGACATACTTACCTTCTGCTTTGCTGGCCGCTGAAATTGTTTCCTTATAAGCCACCTGGGGCCGGCCAACATTTGCTTCTACTTTAAATTCACGCAATAGACGATCGATGATAATTTCCAGGTGTAGTTCTCCCATTCCCGAGATAATGGTTTGGCCTGTCTCAGAATCGGTATGAATCTTAAAGGTGGGATCCTCTTCGGCCAGTTTGATTAAAGCCACACCCATTTTATCCTGGTCGGCAGCGGTTTTAGGCTCAATAGCTACGGAGATTACCGGTTCAGGGAATTCCATCGATTCCAGCAAGATGGGATGTTGCTCATCGCACAACGTATCCCCGGTGGCAGTTTTTCTCAATCCTACCACGGCAACAATATCACCAGCATAAATTTCGCTGACGTCTTCCCGGTGGTTGGCATGCATGCGCAAGATACGCCCCACACGTTCCCGCTGATCCTTTACAGGGTTGTATACATAGGAACCAGCATTCAGTTTGCCCGAATATACCCTAAAAAATGTAAGCCTGCCTACATATGGATCAGTCATAATCTTAAACGCCAGGGCTGAAAAGGACTCCTCATCGCTGGAGCTTCGCCTGTCCTCTTCCCCGGTCAAAGGGACTATTCCTTTGATGGGAGGTAGATCTGTAGGAGCGGGCAGAAAATCTACGATTGCATCCAACAACATCTGCACACCTTTATTCTTAAAAGAGGAACCACAAAGCACGGGAACCATCTTAACAGCCACGGTAGCTTTACGGATTCCATGCTTAATTTCCTCTTCTGTTAATTCCTCCCCTTCCAGATACTTAAGCATTAATTCTTCATCCTGTTCAGCCACAGCCTCCAATAACTTTTCCCGGTATTCGCCCGCTAAATCTGCCATCTCTTTTGGAATATCCATATCAATGCTCTTAGTACCCATTTCATCAACATATATAACCGCCTTGCGGCGAATCAAATCAACTACACCAATAAATTTTTCTTCCGTTCCAATAGGCAGTTGAACAGCCACCGGATTGGCCCCCAACCTGTCTCTGATCATTAAAAGAGAACGAAAATAATCCGCGCCCACGCGATCCATTTTATTGATATAAGCTATCCGTGGAACAGTATATTTATCGGCCTGCCTCCATACTGTTTCCGACTGCGGTTCCACCCCCCCTACCGAACAAAAGATAGCTACTGAACCATCTAATACCCGTAATGAGCGCTCCACCTCAACCGTAAAGTCAACGTGCCCTGGCGTGTCGATAATATTAATACAACACCCTTTCCACTGGCAAGTTGTAGCAGCAGAGGTAATTGTAATACCTCTCTCCTGCTCCTGCACCATCCAGTCCATGGTAGAAGCGCCATCATGCACTTCACCCATCCTGTGTACTCTGCCGGTATAAAATAGTATCCGTTCGGTAGTAGTGGTCTTACCGGCATCTATATGAGCCATAATACCTATATTGCGCATCTTCTCCAGCGAAAATTGCCGTGCCACCAATTACACCTCCTTTTTACCACCGGTAATGAGCAAAGGCTTTGTTTGCTTCGGCCATTCTGTGGGCATCTTCCCTCTTTTTTACGGCAGATCCCGTGTTGTTGGCTGCGTCCATTATTTCCAGCGCCAGTTTTTCCTGCATACTTTTTCCGCCACGCTCCCGGGCATACCTGGCAATCCATCTTATCCCCAACGTCTGTCTTCGCTCGGGCCGTACTTCTATAGGAACCTGGTAGTTGGCGCCACCCACACGGCGGGCTTTGACTTCCACTACCGGCATTGCATTTTTCATCGCGTTTTCAAAAACCACAAGTGGATTTTTACCGGTCTTTTGTTGAATAATATCAAAGGCGCCGTAACAAATTTTCTCAGCCACACTCTTTTTCCCCTTGAGCATTATCTGGTTGATCAACTTGGCCAATGTTTTACTATTATAAATAGGGTCTGTTGGTACTTCTCTCGTCGGTATATTACCCCTTCTAGGCATTTTTACCCTCCCCTACTACAAATTTTTACCACAGAAAAGCGTCTCCTGTTCACTTCCGGAATACCTTAATTACGTTATTTCTTGGGCCTTTTGGCCCCATATTTGGAACGTCCGCGGTGGCGGTTTTGTACTCCTGCCAAATCCAAGGTGCCGCGTACAACATGGTATCTTACGCCGGGCAAATCCTTTACACGCCCTCCCCGCACCAGTACCACCGAGTGCTCCTGCAAGTTATGACCAATGCCCGGAATATACGAAGTAACCTCAATTCCGTTGGTCAACCGTACACGCGCCACTTTACGCAACGCAGAGTTTGGTTTCTTCGGAGTTGTAGTATACACCCTGGTACACACACCTCTTTTTTGAGGACATTCCTTTAAAGCAGGAGCCGAAGATTTCTCGATTACTTTTTCCCTTCCCTTGCGCACCAGTTGGCTGATAGTCGGCACTACCCATACACCTCCTTTTTAAAGTAGTCAGAACTCAGAATGTAAAAACCTGATCACATTCTGAATCCTGTATTCTGAATTCAAGACCGACTGACTATGTCCTGTCATACAAATTACCTTTTTATTCCGTATCTGGAAGGCAGAAAAAGAGGGTTCCTAAGGAATCAAGCTTTAAACCTCTATAACAGCAGCAGCCGCACAGGCAACTTCGATACCGCAAATCCTGCCCAAAGTACGCATTGTCTCAACTTCAACCACAGGTATATCTTGACTTGAACAAATCTGAACAATGGCTTCGGTAACCCGTTTCTCGGCGTCCCGGGCTATATAAACAACTTTCGCCTGTCCCCGCTGGACAGCCTTTAAAGTTTGCTTGGAGCCCACTATTTTCTTGCAGGCCTGCTGCAATTGCTGCAACTCTGTCAAGCACATAAAACCCTCCTTGATGCTCGAAGCTTCGCTAGAATAAAAAGACACTTGCTTATGTTATCATCAGTCATGTGTGTTGTCAACAGTTGCGGACTCAAAATCAGGCGTACTCAAGATATTTTTACCAGCAAGTTGCTCTGCGTCTTCGAGCAACTTGCTGCGCCGGTAACGACTCATACCCGTCCCGGCAGGAATTAACTTGCCGATAATAACATTTTCCTTGAGTCCCAGCAAGGGATCCCGTCTTCCTTTTATAGCCGCCTCCGTAAGTACCCTGGTGGTTTCCTGGAAAGATGCTGCCGAAAGAAATGAATCAGTAGCCAAAGAAGCTTTGGTAATACCCAAAAGCAACGGTTTTGATGTAGCCTGCTTACCACTGCGAGCTGCGACCCGTTTATTCTCTTCCTCCAATTCGAAAATATCAATCAAGCCACCCGGCAATAAATCCGTATCGCCAGGATCATCCAGCTTTACCTTACGCAACATCTGGCGAATCATCACCTCAATATGCCTGTCATTAATCTCCACACCCTGCAAACGGTACACCCGCTGCACTTCCTGCAACAAGTACAACTGAACTCCCTGAGCATTTTTCACCCTTAATAAATCATGGGGATTAATAGAACCCTCGGTAAGTTCATCTCCAACTCCCATATAAACACCATTATCAACCTTGATGCGCGCCCCGTAAGGTACCGGATAGTTTCTCCGTTCACCGTCTTCACCGGTTACCACCACTTCTTTCCGGTCCCTGTTCTCCATAATCTCCACGATGCCATCTATTTCGGTGATTATAGCCTGGCCCTTGGGGCGACGGGCTTCGAACAATTCCTCTACCCGCGGCAGTCCCTGGGTGATGTCTTCTCCGGCCACACCGCCAGTATGGAATGTCCGCATAGTAAGCTGAGTCCCTGGTTCACCAATGGATTGAGCAGCGATAATACCCACTGCCTCGCCAATATCCACCAACTGCCCGGTAGCCAGATTGCGGCCATAGCACTTTCTACAAACACCGTAACGCGTCTTACAAGTTAGTACCGAACGAACCCTTAACATCTTGATTCCTGCTTCAATAATACGGGTGGCTTTATCTTCATCGATCTCTTCATTGCTGCGTACCAGCAACTCACCTGTCTGAGGATCTGCTACATCTTCCATCGCCAGCCGTCCAACAATGCGATTTTCCAACTTCTCAATAATTTCCGTACCATCCCTGACATCTTCCATCTCAATACCCTGGTCTGTACCACAGTCTTCTTCTCTTACAATCACATCCTGGGCAACATCTACCAGACGGCGAGTCAAATAGCCGGAATCTGCCGTACGCAATGCCGTATCTGCCAGCCCCTTACGGGCGCCGTGAGTAGAAATAAAATACTCCAGAACAGTCAGGCCTTCCCTGAAGTTGGCCTTGATCGGCATGTCGATAATACGCCCGGAAGGATCCGCCATCAAGCCGCGCATTCCTGCCAGTTGACGTATTTGCTGTATATTACCGCGAGCCCCGGAATTAGCCATCATGTACACGGGATTAAACTTACCCAGACCATCCACCAGCAGTTTTGTTACTTTTTCCGTACTTTCATTCCAAACACTGATTACTTTGCGGTAGCGCTCCTCTTCTGTAATCAAGCCACAACGATACTGCTGTTCGATTACTTCTATTTGTTCATCAGCGCTTTTCAAAACTTCCCCTTTACCCTCGGGAATGATAATATCAGAAATGCTGATCGTCACTCCCGCCCGCGTTGCAAAACGAAAACCTGTTTTCTTAATACCGTCTAAAAGAAGACCGGTAGCAGCAAACCCCAATTTACGATAACAATTATCCACCAGTTCACTTAAGCTTTTTTTATCCATTGCTTGATTTAAATAACCAAGTTGTTCAGGAATAACATCATTGAAAATCAACCGGCCAACAGTCGTCTCCAATAAAACGCCGTCAACATGACGCACTTTGATTCTGGCATGTAAATCTACCGCATCATTGTAATACGCCATTACTGCCTCATTCTTATCTTTGAAAATCTTGCCCTCGCCCGGCGCTCCGGGTTTTTCCTCTGTCAGGTAATAACAGCCCAGCACCATATCCTGGGTTGGAACGGCCACCGGCCGTCCATCCTTCGGGTTTAATATATTATGCGCAGCAAGCATCAAGACACTTGCTTCAGCCTGGGCTTCAGATGAAAGGGGAACATGCACAGCCATCTGGTCGCCGTCAAAATCAGCATTATAGGCCATACAAACCAGAGGGTGAATCTGAATAGCCCGGCCTTCCACCAATACAGGTTCAAAGGATTGAATACCTAAACGGTGAAGGGTGGGCGCACGATTCAACAAAACGGGGTGTTCTTTAATCACATCCTCCAGTACATCCCACACTTCCGGTTTAACCCGTTCCACCATTCGCTTGGCGCTCTTAACATTATGGGCGTAACCTTTACTTACCAATCTCTTCATCACAAAAGGCTTGAACAGCTCTAAGGCCATTTCCTTGGGCAGCCCGCACTGGTGGAGCTGCAAGCTGGGGCCAACAACAATTACTGACCGGCCGGAATAATCCACACGCTTCCCCAAAAGGTTCTGCCGGAACCGCCCCTGTTTACCTTTTAACATATCGCTCAACGATTTCAACGGACGGTTGCCGGGACCGGTAACCGGCCGACCCCGGCGTCCGTTATCAATCAATGCGTCCACGGCTTCCTGGAGCATGCGCTTCTCATTGCGCACAATAATATCCGGAGCGCCTAGTTCGAGCAAACGTTTTAAACGGTTATTACGGTTGATCACCCGTCGATAAAGGTCATTCAAATCGGAAGTAGCAAACCGGCCACCATCAAGTTGGACCATGGGACGCAACTCCGGAGGGATAACCGGAATCACCTCCAGAACCATCCACTCAGGCCTGTTTGCAGACTTGCGTAAAGCATCCACCACTTCCAGCCGGCGAATAGCTCTTATTCTACGCTGACCGGAAACCTCCTTAAGTTCCTTGCGCAATTCACGGTTTAACTCATCAAGGTCAATTTCCTCCAATAAGAGCTTAATTGCTTCCGCTCCCATCAAAGCCTTAAAAGCATTGCCGTATCTTTCACGGTGTTCCCGGTATTCTGTTTCAGTAAGCAATTGTTTTTTAAGCAAAGTAGTATTACCGGAAGCAATAACTACATAAGACGCAAAGTACAGTACCTTTTCCAGAGCACGGGGTGATATGTCCAGCAATAAACCCATCCTGCTGGGGATACCTTTAAAATACCAGATATGCGACACCGGAGCAGCCAACTCAATATGGCCGAGTCGCTCCCGGCGTACTTTAGAACGGGTAACTTCAACGCCGCAACGGTCACACACCACACCTTTGTACCGCACACGTTTGTATTTACCGCAGTGGCACTCCCAATCCCGGGTAGGACCAAAAATCCGCTCACAAAACAAGCCGTCCCGTTCTGGCTTTAGAGTACGGTAGTTAATTGTCTCTGGTTTTTTAACTTCACCACTTGACCACTGGCGAATCTGTTCAGGGGATGCCAAGCTGATCCTGACCTGCTCAAAGTTATTTAATTCCAACAAAGGAGTCCTCTCCTTTCCATTCTTGGATCCGTGCTGCAGCCTGCTCAAAGCGCCACTCAAGATTTAACTATTCACTTTCATCCTCTTTATCCAGAACAGGGTTGTCTTCCAAAAATTTTTCCTGAGAATCGTCTTCCTCATCTTCTTTGCCTTTGCAATCACCAGTTGAGATACCTTCATTATAAGCCGGTTCCTCAACATGCATATCCAGCCATAGATCTTTAGCAGCCTCCGTATTATCTTCTTCTGCTTCCTTAATCGCGATTTCTCCATCATTTTCCGAAAGAACTTTTACATCCAAACACAGACTTTGCAACTCTTTGACCAATACCTTAAATGATTCCGGCACCCCGGGTTCGGGCACATTTTCTCCCTTTACGATTGCCTCGTATGTTTTCAGCCTGCCTACCACGTCATCGGATTTAACGGTCAGAATTTCTTGCAAGGTATAGGCAGCACCATAGGCCTCCAGCGCCCACACCTCCATTTCACCAAAACGCTGGCCTCCAAACTGGGCCTTGCCTCCTAAGGGCTGTTGGGTGACCAGAGAATAAGGTCCTGTCGAACGGGCATGAATTTTATCGTCGACCAGGTGTGCCAGCTTAAGCATGTATACGTATCCGACTGTTATAGGATTATCAAAAGGCTCTCCCGTCCGTCCATCACGCAAAGCAATTTTCCCGTTCTCGGGAAGGCCTGCCTTTTTTAAGAAATCCAGTATATCTCCTTCCACCGCTCCATTAAATACAGGAGTTGCGACAAAATAACCCATTACTTTGGCTGCCCAGCCCAGGTGAGCCTCCAGCACCTGTCCGAGGTTCATGCGGGAAGGTACACCAAGGGGATTTAATACGATCTCAACCGGCTCGCCACCGGGAAGAAAAGGCATATCCTCCTCCGCCATGATACGGGCAATAACTCCTTTATTACCATGACGGCCGGCCATCTTATCTCCCTCAGAGATCTTCCGCTTCTGGGCAACGTAAGCACGAACCAGCCTGTTCACGCCAGGAAGCAACTCATCTCCATTATTCCGGGAAAACACCTTTACATCTACAACCTTACCGCCTTCTCCATGCGGCACCCGCAATGAAGTATCCCGCACTTCCCGCGCTTTTTCGCCAAAAATAGCCCGCAACAAACGCTCTTCAGCAGTCAGTTCGGTTTCACCTTTAGGTGTCACCTTGCCCACCAGTACATCACCAGGGCGAACTTCCGCACCTACACGGATAATCCCCCGGTCGTCCAGATCCTTAAGAATATCCTCACCCACATTTGGAATATCGCGAGTGATCTCCTCTGGCCC
>DFZP01000068.1:0-18124 GCA_002382125.1 Firmicutes bacterium UBA4053 | reverse complement strand
TCTCCTTTTTTAACAATAGCCTTCTGATTAATGCAGGTCCCCTGGTTAGAACGGTTAAACTTCAATAATTTATACGGAGGATCAACTGTACCTTGATCTGTGCGAATAAGAATCTCGTTAGCCGTAACCCGTTTTACCATACCGCTATTTTTGGCAATAAGCGCCACTCCTGAATCACGGGCTATCTTGTATTCCACACCGGTACCTACCAGCGGCGCCTCGATCCTCACCAGCGGTACAGCCTGACGCTGCATATTGGCGCCCATCAAAGCACGATTGGCGTCATTGTGTTCAAGAAAAGGGATCAACGCAGACGCCACACTGAATACCTGTTTGGGAGAAACGTCCATGTAATCTACTTTACCGTCTGGAACCACAAGTATTTCCCCGCCGTAACGGGCAGCAACACGACCCTTGAAATAACCATTTTCGTCAAGCGGCACGTTAGCCTGAGCAATAACCTTGTCTTCTTCCTCATCTGCCGTCAAATATACAATCTCCTCGGTGACCCGTCTATTTTCCTTATCCACCTTACGATAAGGGGTTTCTATAAAGCCGAAAGAATTAACCCGGGCAAAGCTGCTCAGCGAACCAATCAGACCGATGTTTGGACCTTCAGGAGTTTCAATCGGACATATCCGCCCATAGTGAGAATGGTGGACATCCCGCACCTCAAAACCGGCCCGTTCACGGCTTAAACCACCCGGACCCAAGGCAGAAAGCCGGCGTTTATGAGTTAGCTCAGCCAGGGGGTTTGTCTGATCCATGAACTGGGATAACTGGCTGGAACCAAAAAACTCTTTTATCGCAGCTACCACCGGACGAATATTAATTAAAACTTGAGGAGTAATCACGTCTACATCCTGAATGGTCATGCGCTCCCGGATAACCCGCTCCATCCGGGCCAACCCGATGCGAAACTGGTTTTGCAACAGTTCGCCCACCGAACGCACCCGCCGGTTACCAAGATGATCAATATCATCCACCTGGCCCTCCCCGTCCAGAAGCTTCAATAAATACCTGATGGTTTCAATAATATCTGCATGTGTCAGTTCCCTGATAAATTCACGGTTCGAAGTTGCTCCCCGGCGCCACTGACGATCATCGCCCGGCTGATCTTTATCCCTGTATAAAAATCCGTGCTTGAGCTTCTTTTCTATCTTATAACGGCCGACATTAGCCAGATCATAACGCTTGGGATCGAAAAAGAGCAACTCCAGTAGGGCACGGGCACTTTCCACGGCAGGAGGTTCCCCGGGCCTGAGGCGCTTGTATATTTCTACCAGGGCTTCTTCTCCCGAATCTGTATTATCCCGGGCCAGTGTGTCCTGGATATGAACGTTCTCATTAAACATACCAAGGATCCGGATGTTCGGGCCATAACCCAGGGCACGTACCAACACTGTGGCCGGAATCTTGCGTGTACGATCAACACGCACATAGATCTGATCATTAGCGTCTGTTTCAAACTCCAACCATGCGCCGCGGTTAGGTATAATAGTAGCAGTATAGAGCTTTTTGCCTGAAGAGTCTTGTTGCTCTCCAAAATAAACACCGGGTGAACGCACCAACTGGCTGACAATAACACGTTCTGCTCCGTTAATAACAAAAGTACCCTTTTCAGTCATCAGTGGAAGATCGCCCATAAATACTTCCTGTTCCTTGACCTCACCAGTATCCTTATTAATTAACCTTACTTTTACACGCAAAGGTGAAGAATAAGTAACGTCTCTTTCTTTACATTCTTCTTCGGAATATTTGGGTTCCCCCAGAATATAATCTAGAAACTCCAGTACCAGGCTACCTGTAAAATCCTGAATGGGAGATACGCTATGGAAAACTTCCCGTAAGCCGTCATTCAAAAACCACTCAAAAGAACTCTTTTGGATCTCGATAAGATCAGGCAAGTCTAAAACTTCCTTAAGCTTAACAAAACTCCACCGTGTCCTGGAACCTGAATTTACAAGACTCATCTTAAATCTACCACACCCCTTTGTAAAGCAACCCACCCAAAAGGCAAACAAGGAAAAGCCAGGCCCTGGTTAATTCCCATACCTCGCTTTTCTCTTAACCCTTAGAGCATTCCTATTAACATTATCTCCTAAAGCAGGCCACTGAATACCGCGTCTTTTGTATAAGACAGCTATTTTATAAGATTAGCATATCTTTACCTGGCTGTCAAGAGCGATTTCTTTGATTTTATCTTGCTATTTTATCTCCACCCCGGCGCCCTGCTCCTCCAGCCTGGTCTTGATAACCTGGGCATCCTCCTTGCTAACTTTTTCCTTAACCGGCTTGGGGGCATTATCTACCAGTTCTTTGGCCTCTTTAAGCCCGAGCCCGGTAATTTCCCGAACAACTTTAATCACGTTAATTTTCTTATCGCCCACAGAAGCTAAAATAACATCAAACTCAGTTTGCTCTTCCTCTTCCACAGGCGCCTGGGCAACCGCAGCTCCAGCAACAGGACCAGCCATAGCCACTGGAGCAGCAGCGCTAACACCAAACTCATCCTCGAACTTCTTTACCAGTTCGGCCAACTCCAACACAGTCAAACCCTTGACGATTTCTATAATTTCACTAATTTTGGACATTTATCCCATTAGCCTCCTTAAATTAAAGATTTTTCAACCAGCGACATTGCCGGTTTTTTTAAGTTTGTGAATCGCATCCAGCACGTAAACCAGATTTCTGATCGACGCGTTAAAAACATTGACCAGACCATACAGTGGCGCCTGCATACCACATACCACTTTACCCAACAACACTTCCCGGGAAGGCAATTCAGCCAATTGGAGGACTTCTTCACCCCGGATGATTTTTCCTTCCAATATACCAGCCTTGATTTCCAGTTGCTTAAATTCACGCGTCAAATCCACCATAACTTTAGCCGGCACAACCGGATCTCCCAAACCAAAGGCAATAACCGTAGGACCCTCCAGGTAATGTTCCAGATCATCAAGGCCAATTTCACTGGCAGCAAGACGGGTAAGGGTATTCTTGGCTACCTTTAATTCGCTGTTTGATTCCCGAAGTTTACGCCGCAGCCTGGTCATGGCCGATACATCCAACCCCCGGTAATCAGCCAGGATCGTAACGTTACTGGCCTTTAGCTTTTCCCTGAGTTCATTTACTACTACCTGCTTTTTTTCTCTGGTAGACATCTTTTTAATAGATTCCTTTCTAATATTAACACCTCCTTAGAAAATTAAAATACAACAGGCCTTTAGTAACAACCAAAGGCCCGCCGTTTATACAAAGAGAAACAGCTTTAAAGTTGATCAAGGCCTCGGTTGGCGGTTGTGCACCCTTAAGTCTATACGACACCAACTGTCTACAGCTTGCATATTAATCATCCCAGCTTCAATCAAGCTGAAAGCTTCAGTGCATTTACCTTAATTCCTGGTCCCATCGTTGAACACACGTAAACTCCCTTGACATATTGGCCCTTAGCTGCAGCCGGTTTTATTTTCACCAACTGCTCCAACAAAGCCTGAAAATTCTCCGCCAGTTTCTCAGTGACAAAAGAAACCTTGCCTATCGGCACGTGAATAATACCGGCCTTATCCACCCGGTACTCAATTTTACCAGCCTTGACCTCCTGGACTGCCCGGGCCACATCAGGAGTGACAGTGCCCGTCTTCGGGTTGGGCATAAGGCCCCTCGGACCAAGAATACGCCCCAGCTTGCTAACCAGACTCATCATATCCGGAGTCGCAATAGCTACCTCAAAACCCAGCCAGCCTTCCTGTTGAATCCTGGCTACCATATCCTCAGCGCCTACAAAGTCAGCGCCTGCATCAAGAGCTTCCTTTGCTTTATCGTCCCTGGCAAAAACAAGCACTGAACGTGTTTTACCCGTGCCGTGAGGCAATACCATTGCTCCCCGTATTTGTTGATCAGCATGACGTGGATCCACACCCAATTTAACTACAGTTTCCACAGTCTCATCAAACCTGGCGCTGGCCAGTTTTTTCACCAACTCCAGGGCTTCCTCGGGATTATAAAGGATATTCCGATCAACCTGCTTGCTGGCTTCCTGATGCTTTTTCCCTCGTTTCGGCATTTGATTAATCTCACCCCTTAAACTACTTCAATACCCATGCTCCGGGCAGTGCCTTCGATCATCCGGACGGCTGCTTCTATAGAATTAGCATTAAGATCCTGCATCTTGCTCTGTGCAATTTCCTGAACTTTAGAAAAAGATACCCGGGCTACTTTTTTCCTGTTAGGTTCGCCTGACGCTTTTTCAATATTGGCTGCTTTCTTAAGCAATACCGATGCCGGCGGCGTTTTACAGACAAAAGAAAAACTTCTATCCTCATAAACGGTGATTTCCACCGGTACAATCAAACCAGCCTGAGCGGCAGTCCGCTCATTATACTCCTTGACAAAGGCCATAATATTCACCCCGTGCTGGCCCAGGGCAGGACCTACAGGTGGGGCCGGCGTCGCCTTGCCAGCCGGAACCTGCAGTTTAACCACTACCATCACCTTTTTTCTGGCCAACTATAACACCTCCTTGCAAAAAATAAATTTAACCTCATACCTAAAGAGCAATTAATTTCTTTTCCTTAATTCTAACTTATTTTTTCCACCTGGGAAAAATCTAATTCTACAGGAGTATCCCGGCCAAACATAGAGATCTTAACCCTCAGTTTATACTTATCAGGATGAACTTCTTCCACAACACCAATAAAATCCTCAAAAGGCCCGGACTTAACCCGTATATTCTGACCAACTGCCAGATCTACACGGGTCTTAATCTCCTCCACGCCCATCTGGCGCATAATCTGCACCGCTTCATCTTCAGTCAGCGGGACAGGCTTAGAACCGGAACCAACAAAACCAGTCACCCCGGGAGTATTGCGCACCACATACCAGGAATCATCGCCCATTACCATCTCCACCAGCACATAACCGGGGAAGATCTTTCTCTTGTTGACCCGCTTTTTCCCATCCTTTATTTCTAATTCGTCCTCCACGGGAACAATAATACCAAAAATCTTATCCTCCATATTCATGGACTCTTTCCGTTTTTCCAGGTTGGCTTTTACCTTGTTTTCATACCCGGAATAAGTATGTACGACATACCATCTTTGATCCAACTGTTTATCCATAAGAAGGGCACCCCATTTAAGGCCCCCCCACCTCCTAAAGGCATTACTTCAGAATTAACTGTAAAAGCCGGCTGAGAAGTGAATCAAAAACCCAGATCAGCACTCCTACTACAGCCACTGCAACCAGAACCACTCCAGTATAAATAGCAACTTCCCGGCGGCCGGGCCAGTGAACCTTTTTTAGCTCATTATAGACGGCTTTGAAGTACTTTTTCCCCTCTTCCAGGTAGTTGACTCTTTCTTTTTTCGGCGCCAGTTGTTTCCGATCACTCTTAGCAGGCGCCTTCTTAGAACCAGCTTCCTGCTTTTTAAGCCCAAGACCACTTTTGGTTGCAGTTCGTTTCACAGAATTACCCTTTTTTACCTGGCTACCCATACTGGCCACATCCTTAACTTAAAAACTAAAAAGTCTTTCCCTTGAAGCAAACAACCTTTTGTAAAAAATTAGCGAGTTTCCTTATGCAAAGTATGGATATGGCAATACCTGCAATACTTCTTCATTTCAATCCGGCCAGGATCGTTCTTCTTGTTCTTGGCTGTAGTATAATTCCGCCGTTTACATTCGCCGCAGGCCAGTGTAACCAATACACGCATCAGTGTCTCATCCTCTCGCTTTAACCAATAAACAACTACCTTTTGCTGGTTGATGACCTCTACTAATTTATCATAAGCTATATCAGATGTCAACACTTGCCCCTAAAGTGCCGGAATACCCGAACTACCTGTAGCCATAGCCCTGCGTATTATATAGAAAGACAGGGCGGAACAAATTTCATTTACATCGAAAACGGCCGCCTTCGTTCCAACCCAAATGTCATCCATAGTGAGTCGGAACTTACCCATTGGGGCATTCCTACTGCTATCAGTTTACTGGGAGGATTAAGTTTAGGGGGTTCTCTTTTCATTGGTTGCTTCAGGAGGAATAACCAGTGCCACAGAAGCAACAAAAACACAAGCGATGGAAGCAATAATGGAAATAGCATCAGTCTCTACAATTCCCCACCGGGCAGAGTTCCAGCAACTGACACCTGGCGCATTTCGGTTTGCGGGCGGTACAAATCTGACGTCCGTGGGCCAAAAGCTGGTGATGAAAATCCATCCGGTATTGTGAAGGAATACAGGCCAGCAGTTCTTCTTCGGTTCCTTCCGGTGTCCTGGCTCTGGTCAGGCCCAGCCTGTGCGATACACGAAAAACATGGGTATCTACCGGCAGCGTGGGTTGGTTAAAAGCAACACCCAGCACTACATTGGCGCTTTTACGCCCTACCCCCGGTAATTGCCGTAATTCTTCACGCGACGCCGGCACACAGGACCCGTACCGCTCAACCAGGATATTGCACGTTGCAATAATATTTATGCTCTTGTTGCGGTATAATCCGCAACTCTTGATTTCCCCGGCAAGCTGCTCTACGGTTAAACCAGCAAACTCTTCCGGAGTCCGGTATTTTTGAAATAAACGTCTTGTAATTTTATTCACCTGGCGGTCGCTGCATTGAGCCGAGAGAATAACGGCAATCAGCAATTGAAACGTATTTTCATAATCCAGAGTTGTACGTGCCTCTGGATACAATCTGGAAAGAATTTCTAAAATATTCTTTACGTGCGGCTTGCACATTCTTTCTACATTATCCTTCTGCTTTTTCTCTTTCCCGCAGGGTCATGAGTTTTTTGATCAATCTTTCTTCCACTAACGGAGGTACCAGACCACAAATAAAGCCACCATAATAAGCCACTTCTTTCACCCCGCTGGAACTGACGAAGGAATATTCAGCTCTGGTCATCAGAAAAACAGTATCTATAGAAGGCATCAATTTCTTGTTGGTTAAGGCCATCATAAATTCATTCTCAAAATCGGAGACGGCCCGCAAACCCCTGATGATAACCTTCGCCCCCCGGAGTTCAGCATAATTTGCTGTTAATCCTTCAAAGGAATCTACCAGTACATTAGAACAATGTTGTAAAACCTCCCTTAACATATCCACGCGTTCGGCAACAGAAAAAAGTGGTCTTTTGCTGTCGTTCCGGGATACGGCCACCACCACTTCATCAAAAAGCAGGGCCGCCCGCTCAATCAAATCCAGATGACCATAAGTTACAGGATCAAAACTACCGGGATAAATAGCTAAACGTAACACTTTATCTTATTGTGTACCTCCTTTGCCGGATCTGGCGCTCTACTACATAGCCCCAAAGCCAAATTTACAGACATCTCCTTCGAGTTGGGTACCCGGGGAAAGAGCCTTGCCGGCAATCTCCTTTTGGATTCGAGCGACAAACTTATCAGGTTTCATGCCGCCTAAATCGCCAAGCTGCCGGTGGCGCACTGAAACCAGAGCGCCATCTACTTCCCGATCACCGATTACCAGCATGTAGGGAACCTTCTGTACCTGCGCTTCCCGTATTTTGTAGTTAACCTTCTCATTGCGGCCATCCAGTTCTACACGAAAGCCCTGTTCGTCCAACAATTTCTTTATTTCACGAGCATAAGTCAGTTGCCGTTGAGTAATGGGCAACACTTTTACCTGCACTGGAGCCAGCCAAAGCGGGAAAGCTCCGGCAAAATGCTCTGTAAGAATGCCGATAAACCGTTCAATACTCCCGAAAATCACCCTGTGCAGCATTACCGGCCGGTGTTTGACACCATCCTCGCCGATATAAACCAAATCAAACTTCTCAGGCATCAGAAAATCCAACTGAATGGTTCCACACTGCCAGGTACGACCCAAGCAATCCTCCAGGTGAAAATCGATCTTGGGCCCGTAGAAAGCCCCATCCCCTGCATTTACCTTGTATTCCATCCCTTTTTCCTGAAGAGCGTCTTTTAAGGCAGTGGTAGCCAACTCCCAAATTTCATCATGGCCCATGGCTTTTTCTGGTTTGGTAGAAAGTTCTACTTTATAGGAAAAGCCAAACACTTTATAAAAGTAATCCACCAGTTTAATAACCCCGATAATTTCATCCTTAACCTGAGCAGGCAACATAAAAATATGGGCATCATCCTGGGTGAAACAACGTACCCGCATCAGACCGTGCAACACGCCCGACAACTCATGACGGTGCACCAGGCCCAGTTCGGCCAGCCTCACAGGCAGGTCCCGGTAGCTATGAAGACGGCTGCGATAAACCAGAATACCTCCCGGACAGTTCATGGGTTTAACAGCATAATCAAGATCATCAATTCTGGTGAAGTACATATTCTCCCGGTAGTGTTCCCAGTGCCCCGATTGCTCCCACAATGACCGGTTCAGGATAACCGGAGTGCGAATCTCCTGGTAACCCTTTTTCCTGTGCTCCTCCCGCCAGAACTGTTCCAGTTCGTTGCGCAACACCATACCCTTGGGATGAAAAAACGGAAAGCCAGGACCCTCTTCCTGAATGCTGAA
Organism: Firmicutes bacterium UBA4053; assembly: GCA_002382125.1. Classification (GTDB taxonomy): domain Bacteria; phylum Bacillota; class Desulfotomaculia; order Desulfotomaculales; family Nap2-2B; genus UBA4053. The sequence continues at coordinate 9,621 of DFZP01000068.1, read as the reverse complement.
CAGTTCCAGTTCCGTGCCCAGACGGCGGTGATCCCTGCGCTTGGCCTCTTCAATTCGAAACAAGTGTTCATCAAGCTGCGACTTCTTGGGAAATGACGTGCCGTAAATACGCTGCAACATTTTATTTCTTTCATTGCCCCGCCAGTAAGCGCCGGCAACACTGGTTAGTTTTAGCGCTTTTAGCCTGCCGGTGGAAGGAACATGCGGGCCGGCACACAAGTCTGTAAACTCTCCCTGGGAATAACAAGAAATCACTACCTCAGCAGGAAGATCATTGATCAATTCTACTTTATAAGTCTCACCGGCATTATGAAACAGTCTGATAGCCTCCTGCCTTTTTAATTCAACCCTTTTAAAATGAAGGTCGGCTCTTACGATAGCTTCCATTTCCTGCTGGATTTTTTCTAAATCCTCAACGGTAAAAGGCTGCAACGGATCAAAATCATAATAAAACCCATCAGTTATAGACGGACCGATAGCCAGCTTTATACCCGGAAAAAGTCGCTGTACCGCCTGGGCCAATACATGGGCGGTACTGTGGCGAAATGCCTGCTTACCCTTCTCATCTTCAAAAGTAAAAAACTGTACCCTGGCATCATGAGCCAACGGATAGCTCAAGTCTACCAGCATGCCATCCACTGCCGCGACAAGAGCTTCCCTCCCCAGGCGGGGGCCAAGGTCAACTGCCACCTGGGCAAGTGTAGTACCGGCAGGATATTCCCGGCTGGCGCCATCTTTTAATACAACCTTAAACATAAGATTTAAACACTCCTGCAAGATAATTCCCACCAAATACTAAAACGTCAAGCGATTTAAGTATAATCAAAAAAGAGGGATTGTGTCAATCAATCAAGAACAATAATCCTGCCTGCACAAGACCGATTATAAAACCGATTGCTCCACCCAGGAACTCTATATGCCGGAGTTCCCGGCTTACTATCGACAAAATTATCTTTTCCAAACGTTCTAAGGAGAACTCGTTCAGCCTCGACTCCACCACCTGGGCCAGTTTAAATTCTTCCTTTAACCTGTGATCCAACCGCCCTGTCAATTCTCCAATCAGGACCGGTATCTGTTTTTGCACTTGTTCTGCAAGTGCATCAGCAACAATTTTTTTGACGGACACAGGCGCCCAGCGCGGAAGCCTGTCCATCACCCTCACGCGTATAGCCAGTTCTATCGACTGAACCATTTCCGCAGTCATTTCAACGGAACAAAGAAATTCTAACAAACTATCTGCCTGTACCAGTTCCTTTTCAATTAAGTCACCCACGTTTCTGGCCAATTCAAAACGGTACCTGGGTAACATTCCCTGGAAGCAGTAGCCCACCAAAGGAATATGAACCGGCCTGTAGGGACGAAACAGCAACCGCACTGCCAGCCAGTTTGTAAGCCATCCAATCAGTGCGCCTATTAAAGGAAACAATACGGCCAAAGGCCAGTGCAAATCTCTTTCCTCACCCTCATAAAATTTGCAATTCGATATTCGTAAAATGTCGCTACTGTTTCAAGCATAAATCACACCCCGGACATTCCTTTACCAATCCGGAAAATATATCCCTGATCGTCCTCTGGATAACTGATGTGTGTTCACCTGCAGGAGCGTGAAACACTATTTGCCTGGGGGCAAGTGAAACCAAAACACTAACCAGCAAATCCCCATAACTGATCTCCCACCGGGCCAGTTCTTGAACCATTTCTTCCAAAATACCACTTCTCACTATCCTTTTCTGGTCGTCAAAAAGTTTAAAAACCCCGTCAGGGTAAAACACCACATGCACGAGGTCGATCTGTGAACCTTGAATCTCCATAAAGTACCTGAGCAACTGGACAAACTCCCTGTAATCCTTCTCCACTAAAAAATCGTCTACTGCCTTATCTACAACTCCCTCCAGTTCATTTAAATATTCCTTTAAACGAAAACGAATGAACCCCTCAATAATGATTTGGTTATCATGATGTAAAAATTCCACCAGTTTTCTTAATACCCTGCTTTTGCGGCGTATCCGGTAGAGGCAGGGAACTTCATCTTTCGTCCCCGCATATTTAAGAGCCTGTTGGAAAACGATTTCCCTTTCTCCCGGTTCAAAGTAATAATAATTTTCCCTGATCATATTGTGGATCAACAACTGCTCCCACTGGTTGAGAATAAGATCGGAAATAGCTTCGGCTATATACTGCCTGAAAACAATCTGGGCGTCTTCCGTCGCATATGGCCAACGACTATAATCAGCAAGATAACAGAATAAGAATGTAAATTTTCCCGCCGGATTTTCCACTATCCTTACTTTGAGCCCTTTCGCTTCCAGTAACTCAAATTCCCTGTCCAGCTTTGCCTTGATTAGGTCAATATTTTGCATAGCGCCGATGGCTACACATTGTGCCACTTATTCTCATCCTCCTTCTTTCCGCAGTACTATTATATGTGAAATACTGCAGAAACAATCTGCGGAAAAAAAGCAGGCTTTATAACCAGATTTAAGTCACAAAAGGAATTTTCTTTATTTCTGCCTTTTCAACCTAACCACCCATGCCTGTAAGGCACAACCAGTAATGAAAATAGATGGCAAGCTATTTTCGTGTTAATATTTGACGCAAGAGTTCCCCGGGAATGCCCCGGAACACTTCCGCCCGTCCTATTTGCACCGGCAAGGCGAATGTATATTGTCCATCCAGCACTTTTTTATCCCGCTCCATGGAAGCCAGCAACTCATCAACGGAAAGGTGTACGGGTATTTGAACAGGCAGCCCGGCTTTTTTTATCAGATCTTCAATGCGCTGTGCTTCCGCTGCCGGCAAAAGACCCATTACGCTTGCCAGCCGGCTCTCTGCCACCATACCTATGGCCACCGCTTCCCCGTGGCGATAAATGTTATAGCCCGTCAGGGCTTCTATGGCATGGCCCAACGTATGACCAAAATTTAAAATGGCCCGGTACCCCTTTTCTGTTTCGTCTTCCTGCACCACCGCTGCTTTTATTTTACAGGAGGTAGCGACAGCACGGGCCAAAGCTTCCATTTCCATAACCAGTAATTGCTCTAAGTTTCTTTCCAGCCAGGCAAAAAAAGCTCCATCGGCGATTACGCCATACTTAATTACTTCTGCCAACCCTGATTTTAGTTCCCTGACTTCCAGGGTGGAAAGCACATTCATGTCTGCCATTACCAATTTTGGCTGGTAAAAAGCACCGATGATGTTTTTCCCGCGGGGATGATTAACAGCTACTTTCCCGCCTACGCTACTATCCACCTGGGCCAAAAGCGTAGTCGGCAACTGAATAAAAGGCACACCCCGCATATAGGTGGCAGCCACAAAACCGGCCAGGTCCCCTACCACGCCTCCACCCAGAGCGATCACAACAGAGTGACGATCCAGTTCTTTAAGATATGCTGTATCGTACAGTTGTCCGGCAACATCCAGGCTCTTGGACTCTTCGCTATCAGGCACAGAAGCCGGGATTACCTGATAACCGGCGCCGGTCAGGATTGCCTCCACCAATTCACCATACAGGGTGCGCACTGTAGGGTTGGTAACCAGGAGCACCCGCCGGCCCAAAGGCATGTCCTTCATATAAGCATCCAGGTGAGCCAGCAATCCGGAGCCGACATAAATATGGTAACTACGTTCACCAAGATCCAGATAGATATCTACAGGTACGGTCATTTTATACTTCCTCGAAAATAGATTTTAAGATAATCTACTATTTTATCCACCACCTCATCCGGCCGGCAGCGGCTCGTGTCTACAGTAAAATCGGCCACCTGGTAAGCTGGCGCACGTTCAATCAGCAATTCCCCGATCCGTCTTCTTAAATCATCTTTTCCATCGAGCAACGGACGGTGACGCTTGCCCTTGACCCGGTAGTAAATTGTCTCTGGATCAGCGCTAAGGCAGATAAGTATTCCATTTTTCTTTAAGTTTGCAACGTTTTCCGGATCCAGAACCGCTCCTCCACCCGTAGCTATTACCAGACACTGACGTAAAGCCAGCTTTTGCATCACAATCCTTTCTTCCGAACGAAACCTGATCTCGCCGTCCCGGGTAAAGATTTGAGGAATGGTTTTACCCGTAACCTGTTCCACTTCGCTGTCAGTATCAATAAATTCCCAACCCAGACGGGCAGCCAGGCGTTTACCGACAATGGTTTTACCCGTACCCATAAAGCCGATAAGAACAATGTTTATCACTATGATCAGCCGCCCTAACTTTTAGATACTTCTTTCCTTCACGTAATCCAGGTAGGAATTATAATTTTTCTTAAGCTCTTCTATTGTGTCACCACCAAACTTCTCTACGCAAACCACAGCCAGTTCCCAGGCGGCAACTGCTTCCCCTATAACGCTGGCGGCAGGAACCGAACAGGTATCGGCCCTTTCCACAGAGGCCGTGCAAGGCTCGTGAGTAAGCAGGTCGACACTGTGCAACGGTTTGTAAAGGGTAGGAATAGGTTTCATAGCCGCCCTTATGATCAGGGGCTCGCCGTTGGTAACCCCTCCTTCTAAGCCTCCCGCCCGGTTTGTCTGGCGGTAAAACCCCTGCCCCGGCTTGTGAAAAATCTCATCGTGGGCTAAAGAACCAGGCAAAGCAGAACCCGCAAACCCCAACCCTATTTCCACTCCTTTAATGGCCGGAATACTCATCAACGCCCTGGCCAGATTCCCTTCCAACCGGCGGTCCCAATGAACATAACTGCCAAGACCGGGAGGCAGCCCATAGGCTCGTATTTCAAAAACACCCCCCAGAGAATCTCCCGTTGCCCGGGCATGATCAATTTCCCGCATCATGGCTTCTTCAGCCACCGGATCAGCACAATATACAGGCGAAGCGGCCAAAAGCTCCTGCAGGCGGGATAAGGTAGAACGTCCCACTTCAAGCCACCCGGCCAACTCAGAAGGTTCCCGGGCAACTACCGATCCAATCCGCAAAACACAGCCGATAATTTCTATTCCCAATTCCCCTAACAACCGCCGGGCCACACTGCCCACAGCCACCTTAGCTGCTGTCTCCCGGGCACTGGCCCGCTCCAATACATTCCGGATGTCATGCTGCCGGTACTTTAACGCCCCTGCCAGATCCGCATGCCCGGGGCGGGGACGGGTAACCACTCTCTGATCCAGACGGGCGCCAACACCTGGATCCATAATTTCCTGCCAGTTTGCCCAGTCACGGTTTTCAACCTGAAGGGTTACGGGACTGCCGATAGTCAATCCACCGCGCACCCCGCTTAAGAAAAGCACACAGTCATTTTCAATTTTCATCCTGCCTCCACGCCCGTAACCACCCTGACGCCGTGCTAACTGCAGGTTTATATAATCTACACTAAGGGAAAGCCCCGCCGGCAAACCTTCAATAATGGCCGTCAATGCAGGACCGTGGGACTCGCCGGAAGTCAGATGACGCAGCAATATAACTCCCTCTCTTTTTTACCCTTCTTACCACCTATGGTCATAATAAACTTGTTTCCAAAACATTTCTNNGTGCGTCGCCTGCAGACAGGCACGCAGACAGGCACGCAGACAGGGCCAGCATCAATGCCCATCGCTCCGATGCTGCGGGCCTGCAACGCAGAAATCAAGATCAACTCAGCACTTCCTGCAACGCCCGGCGCATTATATCCACGGGGGCTTTTACTCCCGTCCATAATTCAAAAGCAAGCGCCCCCTGATTCAAAAGCATCCCTGCTCCACCAACCGTCCTTACCCCGGCAATTCGCCCCGCATGTCTTAAAAACTTCGTCAACGGAGGATTATAGACCAGGTCACAAACCACCTGCCCGGGCCGCAACTGCTCAAAAGGGAAATCAACACATGAATCCTCATCTGGAGACATGCCTACCGGCGTGGTTTGAACAATTAAGTCAGATCTCCTTACAGCTTCTGCCATGGCCTGCTCCGACCATAAAACAATCCTCGCCCCGGCCGGGGTATGTTCAGTTAACAAACGCGTCAGCCCTTCTGCCCGTTCGGGTGTCCGGTTGGCCAGCAATATTTCCTGCGCTCCGGCAAGAGCAAGCTCCACAGATGCCGCCCGCGCAGCTCCCCCTGCACCCAGGATGAGCGCCGTCCTTCCTGCCGGTGAAAAATTCACTTCCTCCTGCAAAGCACGTAAAAAACCAACTCCGTCAGTATTATAACCACACAGCTTCCCTCCACGGTTTACAATGGTATTAACGGCGCCGGTAAGTTGCGCCCCGGGGGTTACTTCATCAAGGAACGTAATTGCCTTTTCTTTATGCGGTATGGTAACATTTACACCAACCAGTCCCAGCGACCGCACTGCCATTACAGCCGCACACAATTCTTCCGGCGCCACACAAAAAGAAACGTATACGTAGTCCAGCCCCAAGAGAGAAAAAGCCGCGTTATGCATGACAGACGAAAAAGAATGCTGCACAGGGAAACCAAGCAAGCCGCAAACCCGTGTAGTACCGCTGATCACCAAAGACACTCATATCCCACCTCGAATTTAATCATCGAGAACATAGAGAAATTGTTCAAAGCGCTTTGTTCTGCCATAAACGGCGCAATACAAATTTCTCCAACTGGCGGTTAATCAAGCGAGTGGCCCAAAACTCCCTGCCGGGCATAGGAACCACCAGTATAGTGTAAAGCCCCAGCCTGTTTCCACCAAGAATATCAGTAAAAACCTGATCCCCTACAATTGCTGTCTCTGCAGGAGCAGTTCCCATTAACTCCAGAGCGCGACGAAAAGCTCTCCGGCGCGGCTTAGCGGCCTGGCAGACTGCCGGCAGTCCCAGCAATTCTGCCAGGGCATATACACGCTTCGCCTTGTTATTGGAAAAAATACAGGCCTTAAAATTGCGCTGCCGTACTTCATTCATCCAGCAGCTTACTTCGGCGGAAAAATCATCCAGATGGCGGGGTATAATGGTATTATCCAGATCAAACAAGATTCCCCTAATACCTCGCTGACATAAATCTTCCAGGTTTATATCAAACAAAGATGAAACATAAAGTCGAGGGCATAACAAATCAATCATCGACATAAGGATAAGACTCCTGACAACTCCTCAGTAAATAGGTTTTTGCCTTGTTCCAAAATTATTTTAACACATTTCCCTCACCTGCAACAAGCATCACACAGAATCTTCGAATATTGAATTGCAAACATAAGATTGAAAATCAGACACTCAGTTTCTGTATTCTTTCCCGGGGACTGATGATGCCGGTTATACGCACGCCAAAGTTTTCACCCGCTACTACTACTTCACCACGAGCCACCAGTATACCGTTAACCAATATTTCCACCGGCTCATCAACATGCGACGAAAGCTCGACGATAGCGCCGGGCGTAAGGTTCAGCACCTCTTTAATGGGACGTTTGGTACGACCCAGGATGACGCTGGCTTTCAACGGTATATCCAGCAACAACTCCAATCTGCGCTGCTCAACCTCAGAAAGAAAGGAAGATCCACTGGCAACCTTTCTCATGTCCTTTTCATGCGACAAGAAAAAATCCGGATAACTAACTGTTGCAGCAGCGGCAGCATTCTCCCGGGCAGTCAACAACTCCTGCTCAGGTACTTGCTCTTCCGGCTGCGCAGTTTTTTCAGTGCCTTTCAACTGCTGCAAAAGTAAATTTGCCTCTTCTTTTGCCGTCCGCATGCTCACGATCTGCATAATTTCAGTATCCAATAAATCTCCGATTGTCATATTAAAGGAGATAACCACAACCGGATCTTCACCGGATAACCGGTAATCTATTGCCCCCTTATCCACTTTCAGAACAGCGGTCGTCGGCGGAGAAATGCTAATGGTACGATCGAAAATGGTGGACAGAGAGGTGGAAGCGGTACCAATCATCTGATTCATCGCTTCTGAAGCAGCGCTTAACTCCATCTCAGACACCTGCTCCACCGGCGTAGAACCATCTCCACCCATCATCAGATCAGCCATAATAATAGCGTCTTGCAATTGAATTATTAAAACGTTAAATCCCTCTAAGCCTGTTTTAAACTCCACCTGAACAAGAATATGAGGAGTCTTAAAAGTGGCAAAGAGTTCTTCCTGCAGACAGGTATTAATCTTCGGGCTGGTAATGGTTACCTTTTGACTTAGTAGCTCCGAAAGGGTGGTTGCCGATGATCCCATAGAAATATTGCCAACCTCACCCAGGGCATCTGCTTCCTCGGCAGTCAGTTCCATCTCATAATGATGAACCGCCGCAGCAGATGACTCTTCATCCCCTTCCCGACTCGTTGAAGCCGGAAAATTATTAGATTCTCTTTCTTCTTTAGACCAGGCAGACACGCTTTCTGTAGTTTCTACTTCACCTTCAGTTACTTTAAGCAAAGCATCTATTTCTTCCTGGCTCAACATATAGTTACGGTCAGACATTATTATTCCCCTCCTACTATATTCAGCAAAGCTTTTTCTCTCCGGAATACCCTGGTTTTATCCCACAGCGCTTTAAGAGGCGCCGATATAGCGCTAAAGTAAACAGGGCTACCGATAATAATCGCATCAGCCTCGCGCATTATATCAAATGCCTCAGCCAGCCGCGGGCTGCCATTAATTGCTAGGGCAAGCAGGACCATTACCTCTTTCTTAAAAAAACCTGTAATAAAATAATACGCTACAAGATGGTAAACTTCCTCCCTGAAAAGAAAAAATAAATGGCAGATTAACCGAGGAGGAAATTCGAGGGACATTATACTCAATTATCTGTTCAGCTCTTTCCGCCGGAATCCTTTTGTATTGTGCCGCGATATATAGATGAGCCTCATTAAGCGGAAATGAAGAAAAGCGTCTCTGCCACAAGTACCCCGTCCAGCCTTCTCGCAAGTTCACCCGGCAGGTATAGCGGCGATGAGATGCACGTGGTTCGGCATCAGGCAATACACCCAAACCTCTACCTTCCACCTGATCAACATTCTCACCTTGCACACCGTGGCCTTATGGAATACGGTGCAAACGTTAGGTATGCGCGGCACGCTGCAGTTTTTATGGCAGACCTTCACGGTCAACCGGCTTGACCTTTCCAGGTTGAGGAAATTCCGTGATAAACCGGTGCAACTTCGTTTGATAATTTAATCACGGCAAGTTGCTCATCAAACAAAAAAATCACTTTAGGCGAGGACCACCTCGCCTAATCCTGCTTGGGCCAATCCTGCCCAGATAGTTCTATAAAATATCCAGGCCATTACCAAATTTACATAAAACACATATCTTTGCCTGCAGACCATACTGCCAGGTGTCGAAAAAGAGCTCAAAGAACTTTATAAAATATTTGATGCGTCAGCACTGTATAAAATTTAGTTGCCTTTTCTAAAAGGATGAGGTAAAATAAAATAAATTAATTTTCTTAAAAGGGCAAGGCATAAAAGAAGGGGCGGTAAAAAATGAAAATAGGGGCTGGTGGTTTAATTGCCGCGGCAAATCAAGAAGCAAAGTTAAGCCAGCAAATTGCCCTCCAAAATGAGCCGTTGCTAAAAAAAGAAAATGAGCAACAAAACTCAAGTATTCCAGGGATAAATAAGTTTTCTCTTTCCAAAAGAACAGAACTAATAAAATTAACCGAAGAATTAAATAAAGTAGCGGAAAATTTATTTGGTTACCCCAAGCTTAGTTTTCGAGTGGCTGAAAAGGAAAGAGGCTATGG
>DFZP01000060.1:0-4912 GCA_002382125.1 Firmicutes bacterium UBA4053 | reverse complement strand
ACATTCTTGCAACACCTGTAAAGAAACGCGCGGAAAAAATAAAATCCGGAACAAGAAGATCAAGTCCAAATTGTGATGTAAATTCCCCTTGGTAGATAAGACCACTCCGTTTTAAGCCGCACTTACATGAATATTGGTATTTTCCACCTCATTATACAGCTTTTCTAGAATAATTTTTTGCTCATAGTATTACGCCATATCGAAATAGCGGTGACTCGTAGTCCAGATTTCGCCAATCTCCATTAGCACTGCTCCAATCAGGCGGACAACAGACTCCTCGTTAGCCCAACTTTTGATTTAAAATCTTAAAAACCTTGTCGTTCCTGCATTTCTCATTTTTATTTGGTCATTACAATCTCGATCCGGCCAGGCGATGCCTTCTTTTGAGGTGGTCTTTCACCTCGATTAGAGTTACATATATATACATACTAACTTATTTGCTGCTCCGTGCGGGCTATAATAGCGTCCTGAGCGTTCTTAGGCATGTTGACAAACCTGGCGCTGTAACCGGCTATCCGGACAATTAAGTCTTCCCACTTCTCAGGTTCTTTTTGCGCTTCACGTAGTTCTTTTGTCTCAACCACATTAAACTGAACATGGTCAATATTCAGATCATGCCAGGTCTGCATGTAAGCTGTCCAGAACTCAAAACCTTTTTGTCCTCTCATGATATGTACAGGCAGACGCTGGTTGAGCTGAATTCCCTTGTATCTGTTCTGTGGAATCTTGGACATGGTCTTTAAAACGGCCGTGGGACCCTTTTTGTCCGTGCCTACATAAGGAGAGCAACCGCCGTCGCCCAACACTTCCCCATGCCTTCTGCCAAAAGGAAGGGCACCAACCCGCGGAGCCCTGGTGGAGAAGTAGGAAACAGTCTGAGGTACCGGTACTGGGTTCATTCCAGTATATGTGGTCTGATCCCCATATACATCTGCTATCAGATTATAGACCATCTTTCCAATTTCATCCACGTAATCATCATCATTGCCCCACTTAGGCGCCGCCAGGAAGTCCTGCCGCATTTCTTCATAACCTTCCCAGTTGGCCCGCAATGCCTTGATGAGTTGCTCCATGGTGTACTTCTTTTCATCAAAGATCAGTTTCTTCATGTCCGCCATAGAGTTTATAACGTCAACTATCCCTACCGGATCACTCCAGGTATTTGGCCACGTCTTGTTTTCAAAGGTACCTATACCTTCTTCCAGGCAGATGTCGTCCATCAGCGCTACAAATGGACTCTCGCAGAACTTAATTTCTGCCCGGCGGGTGAGGTCCTTACTCCGAAAGTGTAGGGATACAGCATACTTAGTTTGTGTTTCAAGGGCTTTCCAGGCATCTTCAAATGTCTTGAACTGGGTTGGATCACCCGTCTTCGGCCCCATCTGAGAATTGGTTAAAGAGTAGTCAAATCCATCACTGAGAGCTATTTCCAAACACTTATCAATAAAGAACCCGCTTCCGCCCTCGCTCCTTGATTTTTGCGTCCCTTTGCGTTTGCTCACACCGGGAGCCATGCATAGCACTAAAGCCCAGTGGGCTGCTTCATCTTTAGGTATTTTAAAATATTCAATCAACTGTTTGGTGTTCTTTTCTTCGTGTTTGATAGAGGGAAAACCAAACCCCTGTGCAATGTTTTCAAAAACCAGACGTCTGGTTTTTTCATTGATCTTCGGAGAATAACGGAAAGCTAAAGATGGTTCATTTGTTCGGATATTTAAAGAAGCTTCCAGGATCGCATCGGTTAAATCACTGCTGGCGTCGTTGCCGTTCTCGTCTAGACCACCGAGGGTAACAATGTGCAGATCGTTTACTCCCGGCAAACCTTCGCGAGCCATTCTTCCTTTGGTAACACCGCGTTCACATACCTTCAACCTTTCACATTCCAAAAGTTCTATTGCCTCTTTTCTGGTCATCGGTTGAGAACTCTTGTCAATTATACTTGCCTTGTAATAAGGCCACATCAGCCTGTCTTCCAGGTGAGAATAGCCAGAGGCGTAACGATCAATAGAATGACAAATCTCATACAAAAACCATTTCGACTGCATTGCGTCTTTAAAACCTTTTGCCGGTTCGGCAGGCATCCTCCAGCAAATGTCGGAGATCTCTAGAAGTTCGTTTCTTCGTCCAGGTTCTACATTGAAGTTTTCAGCAATTATTTTAGCCAGTCGGCTATATCTCCTGGCCCATTTGATTACTGCTTTACCAGCGATAATCATCGCCTGCCAGGTATCGATTTTATCTACAAGAGGCAGATTCTTTGGACCGTTCCAGGGGTAGGCTCGCATTTGCTCAAAAGCCTTTTCGATCTTTTCTTCACACATAACAACTCTTTTTTCTATACCGTCTTCTAAGATGCTCATATAGGGAGGAACCATATTCATATAGTTCATTACGTAAGGCGGAGTTTCAATAATGGTAGAAGGCAGCGACCTTTCTACTTCTTCTTGACTAAAATAAGGGGTGCATTTATCCTGTAATCCGAAGGGTTTCCAGTACATAGCCAATTCCCTTGCCTCATCCCGGTACTCGTCGAGCATAACGTCGCTTTCGACCATATCGATCGCGGCGAAAAAACCCATTTCAGGGTAAAGGCACAAGGTATCTGGCGTCTCACCGTGATCCCCCAAGATTAGTTCCCCATCCTGAATAAAAATATTGTTATTCTTTAAGAAATTCTCCAGGCATTTTGCTCTTCTGATGATTTCCGGTTCTCCTGCCGTTGCCTTATGCACATCTGTGTACAAACGCACGCGCTCTATTCCTACCCTAACCTCTGGCCGGACAAATTCCCCGCCGGATGTATGTTTCCACCGGCACCGATTGTAAAGGTACTGTGTTCTTGGTGTACTTCCGTGCACATTGCTCTCACTCTCATGGGTTTCGGGAACAGCGCTTCCGGTCAATTCAATTACCTCCTTAATTGGTTTTGGTAGATTCTCGGAAACTCAAAATGCTCATTATTCCCTACAGTAGAAGCTTTTGGTTTTATTTCTCACCTCCAAATCTCAATAACTAAGAATCATTGTCTTTAAACCGAACTTCAACCCTAACAGCCAAATAATCGCCCCGTTGTAGGATTCCTTGAAAAGGTTCTAGACTACGCGGGGCAGCGCGACCTTTTTAATGTCGAGCATATTCAAGATGCGTTGATGATCTTTACCGAGAGCAGTTAGGGAAAAGCGCCGCTCTCCACCCGGTAGTTCAATTTGAATCAGTTTGAGTTCACCAAGGGAGCGCAATATCTTTCTAGCTGACAACTTCATCCCTTTCTTTTTGGAGTTGAAGTTCGGTTTAAATAATATGAGTTATCAAGACAATATATTTATTATTATTATTTTCAAATGTTATTTTAATTTATAATTATCTATTAATCAATAAATATCAGGTAAATGGTTAGTTTTATCAAGTGAGTGGTTGGTTTTATTTGGTAAATGGTTAGTTTTTGATGACTAACGGTAGTTGTGTCTACTTGCCAGCACCACTAAATAATGGGGGGGATGAGATTGCTTGGTGAATGGTGACCACATTCGGAATACCATCAATATATTTCGCGCGAACTCTGGCTGTTACGATAGTAATCTCTTGGCCTAAGGGGGGAGCTTTTATTAGGAATTAGATAAAACTAATTTGATTCTTGTTAAGGGCTCAACTTTCGCAGTTGACAAATGAGCAGATTTATGCTGCCCGGGCAAATAAGCGTTTTTTCAAAAACCCCGGTAAAGAATCCATAAAGCTGTCTAATATTTCTTCCAGTATATTATCAGGTAAGTACAATTTATCCCGAAGCACCTGAGTAAATAAATCAAGAGAATGACAAATGCCTGAGCAAAGCTAATGTTTTCAACCTCTTCGCACATTTCGTAGAAGATCCCGCCCCAGGAACGGTCATCCTTGCTTTCCCGGTTCTCTATACTGAGCAGTAAGTAGCGGACACAGACCAGAGTGGTGTGGGCAACCATGGCGTCGTAGTCCCGGGCCTGGAATTCCTTTTTTGATCCTCCGTTTTGAATCAATTCGCGAATTCGCGCCTTAACTGCTTTGCGGGCTTTCTTTTTGGGTGTCATAAGGATGAAATATCAGGTTTTGCTTCGGTTCTGTACTCGCCTGAAGTCAAACCCCAAAAAGGAAAAGGATTCTCCTTTAAGGACATTGGCCATCCGGGTTTTCTCCATATTAAGTTCGACTCCCAGAGGTTCCAGTTTTTTCCCGCAGTCGCTGCAGTGCCCGTTCAGCCCATCCGCGCTTGCTGGAGTGTCCGCTTACCGTGATTACTATATCATCGGCAAACCGATGATAGTTCACCGCCTCATAGTTGCCTTCCGCTGTTTTGCGCCGGATGGCATCGAATGTCCAGTCAACCTCGTTCAGGTAAATATTGGCAGCCAGCGGAGAGAACGGGCCGCCTTGCGGCACACCGATTTTCCCTGCTGCCTTGATTACCTGTTTTACGAGGTGCATGACCTGCGGGTCTTGTACACGTTTCGCTATTTTCTCCAGCAGTACGCTATGCCGTATCGTATCAAAGTAGCGGGACAAATCAACATCAATTACTGTGGTCATATTTCCACAGCATCTTTCCCTCCATGTCGCCGCTGATACCCCGCCGGTGAGTACTGCCGTATCAGACTTTTTTCGGTCAGTACTTGTTGCTTTCACGCGTTATCGACCGTCTCAGCCACCGGATTTGCGTGTAACGAGGCTACATCTGCGTTCACTGTGCGTTACAACCTGGAGTTTTGCCCACGTTCCTGATGAACGTGTTGTCAGAGGGCTTCACCGCCTCGCTTTCGCTCCACGGTGCCTCTCAGGCTACGGGAGGAGAGTCTTTTCTCCCGGTCGGACTTGCACCGACTAGATACTGTGTCCTTAGCTGGACACGCCAATGAGCCAATTTTTACAATAAAGGTTAGGC
>DFZP01000018.1:0-2880 GCA_002382125.1 Firmicutes bacterium UBA4053 | reverse complement strand
ATCTTTTTATCCTAATCTTACTTTTGTTCCAAAACTCTTTCTCCAACTAAGGTAGGGTTCAAAATCATTCCCCGTACTCTTACACCACTTTCTCGAAAAGTCTCTTCCATTACCCTTGCAATTAATTTAAAATTATTATCAGCAAAAGCTATTATGGCAGGTCCTGCTCCACTTAAAGCAACCCCCACTGGCTCCAGCCAGTCTGGCAGCCGCTATAACTTTCTTTAACCCACCAGGTTCAAAACCTACCTGCTTGAAAACCATTTGGGCAGCATCAAAACCACCGACATCTGCTGTTGCGTCTGCTTCAGCATAACCCAACTCTTGAGCCTCCTGAAGTGCACATTTAAAAGTAGATCCATCCTTCATCATTTTGCTCAATATATAGTTAGTAGTACCGTTTATAATGACCATAATTTCAATAATACGGTTAGCTGCCAGGCATTGCTTAAGAGGTCTAATAATTGGAATACCACCTGCTACACTGGCTTCAAAAAATAAATCACATTTGAAGGAAGCATAGGGAAGTTCTTTTTGCTTCCCTATGCTTCGGGCGATTATCCCTGGCATTTGGGGTTATTCGCCGGCTATGGCTTGATTACCTTGCCTGCGGCGAGAAAATGCTGATCAAAAGTAAAGATTTAATCTACGCCGAACTGATCGGCAAGCACTATGCTGGTAGCATCACAGTAAGAAAGAGGAAGGTCCCGGTACTTCTTTAGCAATTTGCTGGTTTGTTTGTCTACGGAGGCGCTGACCTGAATTATTGTTAAAACTGGCGGCTGAATTTGGTCCAACAGCTCAAGAAAGCTAAAAGCCTGCTGTCTGATATATGGATTTTTTCGGTACCGCATCCAGGTATAAGTTTCGCCGATGACAAAATTGTTGGTAACGAGGAGCTTACCGGTCTCGATGGACAGGTTCCAAAGTTCAACCGCCTTTTCATGAGCGGGGTCCCGGTCGTTCATTACGGCTATGAAGCCGGCACTGTCAACAAAGAGATCAAAGTGGGCCGGGACCTCCGTAGAGGTCCTTTTCATAAGTGTGAGAACCTCCTTCCGGGTCGCTTATCAACCCGATCAGTTTTTTTAGCGCAGCCATGCTCTTTTCCGGTTCCTTCTCTTTAAATATTGGTTCATTTTCTTTTTCAATTAAATGTACCAGTTTCTTCCGCTCCTGCGGGCTCAGCTTCTTAACTTCTTCGAGGATTTTTTCTATAGCCATTTTGTCACCTGCTTTCGACAGCATAATTAAGGTGAAAAATAACGTTTGCTAATAGCATCATACCACAGTAAGAGTGTTTTAAAGACAAATAAAAATTTACTTAAATAAAAGGTAACTATTTACAAAGTAAAGCCTGACCCCTGGGTCACTGCGCTGATCGGATTTACTGAATGGTTACCAAATAACGTTATTCTAACGAACGAAGCGAGTATAATTTATAGGAAACAGAGGGGACGTTCTTATTGCTTCCCTGTTTAGGCCTTAAAGACCACATTTTGACTTAATCCAGTTACCCGGACAATCTGCCGCTGTGTTTCTCTTCAATAACCTTGATCCGCCTGAGTATCTCATCTCGCTTTTGTTTCTCAATTCGATCGCTACGCTCCCCGTGCTCCGCTTGAGGCTAAATAACGGTGCGTCAATTATAATGTTTCCGCTTCATCCACTAACCGTTTCCATAATGATTCAACGTTTAATTTCTTTACCCACTGCTCCAGATAATCTATATCTAATTTTTCATATTGTACTTCATAAACCCGGAGGGCATCTGTAAATTGCTTCTCACTTCCGCCGGAGAGTTTTGCCCATCTCAACTTGGCTAAGATTGTATCTTCGGGACTTGAAACCGGCATTTTCAGCCTCATGAACTCTTCACTAATTTTACGCGAAAAACGCGACTGGTCAAAAGGTTCGTTGGTTAATATCCAAAAGTCAACTTTATCCCCAGCGTTTACGTCAATTAGGTTAAACATATTCTGCCTGTTAATTGCGTCAAGAATGCTGTCTTCATCTATATAAAAATCGGGCGGAGGAAAAGCTTCGACTAATTTCTTTACTTCTGGCTTTCGAATAGCAATGACCATATCTATGTCATGGGTAGACCGCGGTTCACCCTGTAAACTTGAAACAATAGAACCTGTTATCATATATTTAATTCCAGCTTGATCAAGTACTTGTATAACCTTTTTTAATAATGCCTGTTGTGACATTTATCCAGACGCTCCAAAAGTATTTTTTTGAATTCTTCATCGCTAAGATTTGGGTACCTCTTGCGTAACCCATGAATAAAAAGTTGCCTGGTAAATTCAGACAACTCAAATGCTTTAAGTAACCTTTTTTCAGGCGACATTTGACGAAGCACCTGAATATATATCTTGTGATTTGGCCGTTCTTTAAGATCCACAGCCTCTTCGCGACCACCTTCCCCTAGTTGCAGGTTAAGCAGGCGGAGAACAATTACCGGAATTAATCTAGCCCTTACTCGTTAATCGTGCCCTTAACATGCCAGTACCTTACCGTAAATATATAAGTCTTACCTTCTTTTGTCAAGACGATTCCGGCTAAAGGTCCTGCGCCCTTCTTTGCTTTGTAGCATCGTTACCGAGCGAATACTGCTCTTGAGGGGGCCATGGAAGCATAGGGGGAAGCATAGGGACATTCTTTTTGCTTCTTATGGTACTTCCGATTCTGGCGATTGTTGGGGTGCAAATTATCGGGTTTACAGTATTACCTCAGCCAGGCTCTTTATTTTATCTATTGCAACAGGCGTTTTAAATTTGTTCGTCCTTCGCATTGCTGTTCGTCTTTTTCAACGTGAGTCAATTGTGGTGAGGTGGCGATAACAAAAGAATATACTAGTATAGCGTTTCATCAAAT
>DFZP01000079.1:1013-3096 GCA_002382125.1 Firmicutes bacterium UBA4053 | reverse complement strand
TTCTTTTGACATTACCAGGGCTGCTCTGGGTGCTACTTCCCGTTTTATTCTTAACGTGCAGGCTCACCACCTCTTGCTCCCCTTCTTTTAGCCAGGGTAGGGTCGGCGGATGCCGCTTACTTTGCTTGAAGCAGATGATACTCGATGCCAGTAGGCTCAGTTATCCGCCTGGTAGCATCAAGGATTTCTATTCCTACCGGGTTTCCATCTTCATCATAATCAATAATTACCCCCGGCTTATCCTCATCGCTTTCAGCTACCGGCCTGTCATTGAAAATAATGGTCAAGGAATCTGTATGAGGATCATAAGTTATTTTCAACTTGTTTCCCTCCAATATTGACCAACATTGAAAAGCCTCCGCAGTACCTGGACAAACGTTTAATAAAAATGTTGATTAAAGGCTTCGCTGGAAGTAAAATATGGACTGGCTCTTGAATGAACCCGCGCTAGCACCAAAATCATCATACCACACCTGTAGAATAGAGTAAATAATAACACTACGGTGAACTGAAACGGCTAAACCCAAACAGTTATCCTACCCTTGGGGGTATGACTGGCCCTGTCCTTTAACCTGGCTGATTCTGGGAGCAGGCATTTTTCAGTTTGCCCTATCCAACGAGGCCTTTAAAAAGTAAGTACCGGGAGGGAGTTTAGAAAATGGCTGAATTAAGTCCTCTGGCAAATTTTTGTGAACAGTACTGCCCCATATGCACCCGTTCGAGAAGGAAGGGAAGCCGCTTGAGCAAGGGATTTGTAAAATTTACTACCGAGTTTGCCCTTTTTGCCGGGCCAGAGAAAGGGAAACAGGAAAGAAACCGTATGAAGCCCGTTAACTAAATACCTTAATGCATAACGCCGTACGGCTGGCGAACTTTCTTTAGTTTTTCTTAACCCGGAAAAGAAAATTAATGCTAAAGAAAAGCAGGGGAATCAATAGCCATTTTTTTCGCCTATTTTATGCGGGTAATTGGCGAAGTAGTCGGCGCCAAAGTTAAATTTGATAAGAGTTTTTACACAAGGGTGTTGACACTACCAATAAGAGAGGCCGCAGAAAGTAGAGAAATATATGGAGTTGAGGCGTTTACGGTGAATAAAGAGGATGGTGTTTTTGAATGAAAAGCAGAGAGATTATCTTTCGGGTAGAAGAAGATCCTGAATGATATTGCTTCTTGTTTCGAAGTGGATAAAAGGGTACTGATAAAGGAGTTATTTGGATGAGCGACTGGATACTTTAAAGGGCCTCTTTGTTGCTAGTTCTTTAAATGTGCGGCATAGTTGGTTATCGCCGTATCTATGGAAGGGTCTTTAAAGCTTAAAGAAATTTCCTATATTCACGCCGAGGCTCATGCAGCCGGGGAGTTAAAGCATGGGACTCTGGCTTTAATTACGGATGGGGTGCCGGTTGTTGCCCTGGTAACTCAAAATTAAAACCACTAAGGCCCAGGCCAAAGAAATTACCAAGTATCGAGAAAAAAGATAAGTATTGTGTCCTGGGAATTACACGGGAACTACCCGTTTTTGTTCAGGAATATCTATTAAACTGCCTTAATTTCTGTTACCCTTAAATCTACCCGGTAGCCTAACTGGCTTAGGAAGTTTTCACATTCCTCCCACGTTATTCCAAAAGCCTTCACGTCAGCCAGACCCAAGCGGCTGACGATGTCCCTTAAGGTTTCGTATTCCTTTTCTTCAAAATTAGCTTCCATCATTGACATTTCCGCCCAGTTAACCAGGTCTGACAAGTTAATTCGGTGATATAAATAGTCAATGATTTTTTGTGCCACATTTTGACGGTTGATTTTCATTTTTTGTCTCCTTCCCTCACTTTCCTATGACCATTGTCTTCAGGAAATTTTTCGTGGATTTCCACCAGGTTGCCCTTTTGATCATATATCTCCTGGTAGAACTTTATTGTTTGCTCTGATTTATCCACTTCTTTAACATATTGTGCCCTCCATCCGTGTTTTCCCTGAACTTCATAGAAATATCGACGACCACCGTCTAGAAGTTCATTCCATGAGCGGAACTTCTTTTCGTTTTCTGTACGCTTATTGGTCATAAAGGCCTTTCTCCATTGTTTCT
>DFZP01000079.1:0-984 GCA_002382125.1 Firmicutes bacterium UBA4053 | reverse complement strand
CCTTTGATGATTGAAGCTTTTGATGGCGCGACCTCTGTCATTCATCGAGGAACTGTCCTATGTCACAGGGATGGTGCGACGATCTTTCGAGAAGCAAAGCGGTTTTTTAGTTTGCAGGAACTTGGCAAAACCGCGTCGAATATAGCGAAGTGTATGAAACATCTTCCTGGTGGGTGCTCTACCCCATCGAGTTGGCGCCAGCAGTTCCTTACAGGAAGATCAAGGCCGCAGATCTTTTGCAACTGGCCGAAACCACAGGAGTTTTTCATGTGGAAAGAGATAAATGGTGACGAAGTACAACAATAACGGAGCCAATCTTGGTTTCGAGCGAGATTTATGGCAGGCCGCCGACGCGTTGCGCTCCAACATGGACGCCGCGGAATACAAGCACATCGTGCTCGGCCTGATCTTCCTCAAGTACATCTCGGATGCCTTCGAGGAGCAATACGCGAAACTTCAGGCCGAGAAATCATTGGGCGCCGACCCCGAAGACCCCGACGAGTACCGGGCCGTCAATATCTTCTGGGTTCCCGGGAAAGCCCGCTGGCCACACCTCATCGAGGATGTTGAAGAAGATGGCGAGCCTTTTGATGAAAAGATGGAGCGGCTCACCAGCGAACTGGCGGAGATGTTTGCAAAGTCGCAACATTTGGAGGAAGAGATTCGGAAAAACCAGGCTTTGATTGGTTGGGAGATATGATGAGGAGGACGGTTCCATGAATAAAGATGTGGTACCGGCAGAAGGACAAATTTTATTCTATACTACTCCTGACGGAGAGATTAAGCTAGACGTACTGTTTTCCGATGAAACGGTATGGCTGACGCAGAAAAAGATGGCGGAATTGTTTGATGTAAGCTTGCGCACTATCAATGAGCACCTGGTAAATATCTTTAAAACAGGTGAATTAATAGAAGAAGCAACTATCCGGAAATTCCGGATAGTTCAAAAAGAAGGTAACCGTGACGTTACTCGGGAAGTTAATT
>DFZP01000083.1:0-3129 GCA_002382125.1 Firmicutes bacterium UBA4053 | reverse complement strand
ATATTTCTGCCGGGAAGAATTCACCTGCGATGGTCAGATGAAAACCCGCAGCAGTTTTATCTGCGGAGTGAAACTATTTCCATACGAAAAGGGCATCATACTGCCCCACGAGGAAACCATGCCCAAACACAAGGCCAACTTCAGCCCCATCTTTGGTTTGTACGTCGATCCCGGAAGAATTATCGAAAAACCATTATTAACAGAAGTCCGCCGCGCTCCCGACGTTTCTTTTACAGACGAAGACAACCGGCGCTGCAGCATATGGGTGGTTGCCAACGCCGGGGTTATTAAACAGGTACAACAGTTAATGGACAGCCAGCGCATCTTTATAGCAGACGGCCATCATCGTTATGAAACTGCCCTAACTTATCGCGATCTGCGGCGGAAGCAAGAAGGCTACTCTGCTGGCGAATGCCCTTACGATTATGTAATGATGAGCCTGGTTAACCTGTACGACCCCGGACTGGTAATCCTGCCTATTCACCGTATTATTCGCAATGCTCCACACCTGAACGTGGAAGAATTTCTGAAACACCTCCGGGAGCACTTTCTGGTGGAAAAATTTCCACCGGGGGCAGATCACAAAAACCTCAAGGCCTTTTTTGAAGCCCTGGGCAAGCGGGGATCGAGTCCGCAACAACAGTCGCGCCACGATGTCAAATACGGCCGGAACCAACACCCGCATGTTTTTGGCCTGTACATAGGTGGCGACAGGTTTTACCTGCTTATCCTGCGTGATAAATCCACCCTTTCCCCGGTTATACCTTCCGGCTACTCACTAACGTGGCAGGGTCTGGATGTATCCGTACTTCACTATTTGATCCTGAAAAGGCTGTTGGGAATCGAAGAAGAACAATGGGCGGATGAAAATTATCTGTCCTACACCAGGGAAGAAGAAAACATTTTGGCAGCGGTAGATGCAGGAATGTATCAGCTTGCCTTTTTCCTTAACCCGATACTTATTGAAGAATTTACTGCAGTAGCCGCCAGCGGTGAAAAAGTGCCTCAGAAGTCTACTTATTTTTATCCTAAGATAGCTACCGGTTTGGTAATCAATCAATTATAGTTTACCGGATAACTCCTCCACCGAACAGCCCCCCGGAAATATTGACGAAGGTACTCGGCACCTCGCCAACAATAATGCTTTCCGCCAGGGGAACGCGGGTAGCGATCGTGGCTTCCGCGCTCATGGAGGGAATGACTACTCTAATCCGGGTATTAAAACTTAACCAGATCTTATGACGCGTCTGGTTGATTCCTGCTGGTTCAAACCTGTCTTCTACATTTACAGCTACCGATCCTACAGGGATAATGGTAACTTTAATCCTGGGACCCGATGC
Organism: Firmicutes bacterium UBA4053; assembly: GCA_002382125.1. Classification (GTDB taxonomy): domain Bacteria; phylum Bacillota; class Desulfotomaculia; order Desulfotomaculales; family Nap2-2B; genus UBA4053. Next base: position 1,789 of record DFZP01000083.1, on the reverse strand, counting down.
GGACAGTAACTGCAGGCCGGTCATCTGTCCCAATGGAATGGCCAAAGTCTGTCCCTTTAACTGCTGTAATGTATCATTCACGGCCAGGATAATATCTGCCGCCATCCTGGTAACTCCGATGGTGTTGGCCTGCATAAAAACTATTCGACCCTGGTCATCTTTGTGAACCTGGATGAAGTCCTGGTACTGCAGGTTATTATCCCACACCTTTTGCTGGACAGAACGGTTGATAGCCTCGGTTGCTATCTGGGTTACTCTTGCTTCAGCAATCTTCAGGATTGTAGAACGCAGCAGGCGTTCCATACCGGCGAAAGACGAAACTAGGATAAGGAAAAGAAGTAGCCAGCCAAGAAAAATTGGAAAGGACCGCCGTTTCTTAAACAATGGCTTCCACTCCTCTCCCCTTGCCCCTCCCTCTAACTCCCTCCCCAGGGGAGGGATAACAAAAATTTATTAAGGTAACTATCTTAAGCTATTATTATGAAAAACATTCCGGGAAAGTAACCAGCAGATATTACCAGGAGCGCTTTAATTCACCTTCAGCTTTACAAACTTACGCCTGCCGGACTGGACGATCATTCCCCCCGCCGGAATCAGGGTATACGCCGGTTCCTCTACCTTCAATCCATCTATTTTTACAGCCCCCTGTTGAATTAGACGGCGTCCTTCGCTTGTGCTGGGAACCAGCCCCGCCAGCAACATCAGCCTGGGCAGCCAAATAGAACCATTCTCCAACATATCCGGGCTTATCTCAAATTCAGGAATCTCGTATGGCAATTCGTGCTGCTGAAAAACTCTCTTAAACTCCTCCTTCGCCCTTTGTGCCGTTTCTTGATCATGGTAAAAAGAGACGATCTCATAAGCCAGCCGCATCTTTACATCCCGCGGGTGCAGGCTGCCACCGGCCAGTTTGGCCGCGATGCTCCGCAATTCCTCCAACGGCACAGGGGTAACCAGTTCAAAGTAGCGCGTGATCAGTGTATCCGGTATAGACATGGTTTTGCCGTACATTTCCCGCCCGGATTCATCAATTCCTATATAGTTACCCAGGCTCTTACTCATTTTCCGGGTACCGTCCAGACCTTCTAAGATCGGCATCATTAAGGCCACCTGCGGTTCCAAGCCGTATTCCTTCTGTAAAACCCTGCCCATTAAAAGGTTGAACTTTTGATCCGTACCTCCTACCTCCACATCCGACTTCAAGATCACTGAATCATATCCCTGCATAAGAGGATAAAAGAACTCGTGAATGCCAACCGGCAGACCTTCTTTAAATCGCCTTGCAAAATCGTCCCGCTCCAGCATCCGGGCTACTGTATATTTAGCCGCCAGTTCAATCACCTCAGTAAACGTTAAAAGCGCCAGCCACTGACTGTTGAAAACCAGCCTGGTCCTGGCCGGGTCAAGGATCTTAAAAACCTGCTTTTCGTAAGTACGGGCGTTGGCCTGGACTTCTTTTTCAATTAACTGCTGCCGGGTTTCGGATTTTCCCGTAGGATCACCAATACGGGCCGTAAAATCACCCAGGATAATGACCGCTTCGTGCCCCATTTCTTGGAACTGGCGCACTTTCTGCAGCACCACCGTGTGCCCCAGATGAATGTCGGGCGCAGTTGGGTCCAGGCCAAGCTTTATACACAGCGGCGTGTTTGTATCTACTGAGCGTTTTAGCTTCTGTACCAGCTCATCTTCAAGAATAATTTCTACCGTTCCTCTTTTAATTACCTCCATCTGTTTTTCAACGCTCAGCAACGTTACTTTCTCCTTTCATCACACAGCAAGATTCTGT
>DFZP01000022.1:3346-3592 GCA_002382125.1 Firmicutes bacterium UBA4053 | reverse complement strand
AAAACATTTCCTCGCGATTATTGATCTCAGCTATGTTTTGAAGATTAAAATCCTCGTGTTGCTCCGGCAACTGATAATCGTTTTGGGTAAAGAGCTTTTTAATAAAGGCATGTGACAACTCATCCCAGTCAATCTGTCGGGCTACTTCGTGAAACAACTTGTCAATCATGTGAATCTTTGTTGAAACGGCATCAACGGATGTAAAAATATAGTTTTCTTCTTCTGAGGTTTTACGCAGCAGCTTTA
>DFZP01000022.1:0-3336 GCA_002382125.1 Firmicutes bacterium UBA4053 | reverse complement strand
TATGCCTCCTAAACCTCTGAAAATGATATTCCGTAATATCGTTTGTCTTGGCCTTCCTGTGTAATGACGCGAATAGTGCCTGTGATCGATCTTGTACCTGTACTCGCCGGAAAGCTGCCGACAAACCCCTTCTTTGTTTTTGTTACACCGCTTCGGTCAAGAAGATAAATGTCTCGCGCAAATTCTTGCCGCGAATATTCCCTGGCCTGTCCCGGTAGTAGCGTCAATAATTTGTATATCTCAAGAAGTGCTATCACCACTCCTTTGTCGACTTCCTTCCCATCACTTTTTATGAGAGTTTCATACGCCGAAAAAAGACTCTCCAGAAACGCTTCCGGTTTAAATCTTATGGGTTTATTCTGTAATGCCTTAAGGTGACTAACAAGGGTAGAGGGTCTTAAACGTTTTTCTTTTGTCTTATCAATTTGAACAGCAAGCTCACTAGGCAGGATGCGGATGAGAAAAGGATAACAATATAATCTTTCATCCTGTTCAAAGATTTTTACTCCCAAAGATTTGGATATCTCCAGGAGCTCTTCAGGAAATGCCCTGCTGGCAATATACTTTTCATCATCGAAATTCCATCCCTCTTTAGTATTGGTAAATTGCTGTTTCAACGCAGCGATTGCCTGTTCTGCAGATTCTATCGTTTTCCTTAACTCACGAAGACTTCCTGTTTGGACGGCGGCGCGAAATCTTTTTAAGGAACTGACAACTGAAGCTGCAGCTTTTAATGTTGCATCAACATCAGCTTCTGTTTTAGCAAGCGCCTTTTCAAGGCCATTTGGATAGATGTTCTCCATATTCTCCTCCTTTTCCAGTTTCTTGACTGACTATGCCATGGTACTACACTTGTTCATTACTCTAACAAATTCAAGGATCAAACCAACTCCATGTAACTCATTAGAAACATCTTACTTTGCCGAGGATAACCATACAGGAACTCCCAAAGTGAGGGGGCTGCCTAAATGCCTGTTGCTGAATCTATTTACCAGCCCCTCCTCCCACCGGAGAATAAACGCCAAAGTAAGTAGCAATAGGATAACTGAAGGCAGAACCCGGTAGGATATTTCTGCAACCTCTTTTTGCTAATATTAACATGTTATTCCCAGACAAGTCCAGATAGGTTATTACATATATGTATATAATGTGTAATATCTCCGGCCATGGACGTTTATTAAAACTATTTTCTGAATTATAATCCTCTTAAAAGTGGATGGTAACTATTCGGTGATCCCGTTAGTAAGAATTATACGGAAGTTTTTGGCGAGAGGGAATAGGAAGATTTCTTTCACCGGCTTTTGCCGAAGTTTGTGGCAATCGAGTTTGCCGCGGCCCTGGGTGCATCCGACGTGGATCCAGTTGGCCGCCCGATAGCATGTGCCTTGGAAGCGCTTCTGCTCCACGAAAGTCTCAAGCAGCACCGGGCGATAGTCATAGATGTCTTGCCAGTCGGAGGCCAGACCGCGACATAGAAGGGAAAGGACGCTTGACGCCAGGTATATGTAGCAAGACAGCGTTGTGCAGCTTCGCATATGCCGCAATAACGGTGTCCGTAAGGGAAATTCGGCGGAATGCCTTGAAACGCGCAGCAGTCAGTAAAACGGCTTCATCAATGTTCCATAAAATTTTGACCGGTAATTGCTTTATTAATACGTAGCGGCGGTCAGCATCAGCCTGACTGCTCTCCCGGAGCGAGATATAGTAAACTTCAAGGAGTAGTACCGTGTAGGGAAGAATGCTGTTTTGTTGACTTAGGACTTCTGCCACTCTATCAGCACCATCCTCTTCTTCCATTTAAAGCAATGATAGCCGACGAGTCCAAAACAAACCTTTCTGCTTTAGTGGTCATTTAATACATCTTACATCTCAAGATTCGAGCGACTGTTCATGTATTCTTCCTTTTTAAACAATAGGTTTATTCTTCCCCGGCGGTGTTTTCTTTTGCTAACGCCACCTTCAACAAATCCCCTAGATTATGCCCGATAGAGCCCTGATCACTGTATTGGGCGATTAATTTTTGATTGACCCTGCCGGCGTTTTTAGAACTCTTGTAACCGAAATCATCTTGTTTTTCCGGCTGCCGGTGCCCGCAGGCACGATCCTGGCAAATTAGCATTTTACCTCTCTTGCCGTTTACCAGCAGCATGAACTTGCCGCAGACGGGACATTTGGTTCTTGAAATATTATCCGCTTTATAGACGGCTGTGTCGTCAATGACACTTTTGACTAATTCCATGGCGTTTTGGCGAATGTCGGCCATGAAGTCCGTTTTGCTGCCCTTGCCCCTGGCAATATTGGAAAGCCTCTGCTCCCACTGGGCCGTTAATTCAGGGGTTTTTAAAGCCGGAGCAACCAGTTTGATTAATTGCGTACCTTTGGAAGTAGGAACCAGCTCTTTGCCCTGACGCTCGATATAATTGTTATAAAGTAATTTTTCGATGATCTCGGCCCGGGTAGCCGGTGTCCCCAGCCCGCTCCCTTTCATGGCTTCGCGCAATTCTTCATCTTCAATAAATTTACCGGGACTTTCCATGGCCGTCAGTAAGGTAGCTTCGGTATAACGGGCCGGCGGTTTGGTTTTTGATTTGTTGATTTTACAGCCTTTAACCTGTTTGAGATCGCCTTTTTTGGACAGTGTCAACGTCTGTTCAGGGAGTGCATCGTCATTCAACGCATCTTTTTCCGCTAATTTAGAAGTTACCGCCCGCCATCCCTGATCTTTGACAACCTTGCCCCGGGAGTAAAAGTTTTCGCCGTTAATTACCGTAATCAGGGTAGTCTGGTCGTAACGATAAAGAGGATATAAAACGGCGATAAACCGTCTGACGATTAAGTCGTACAGGTTTCTTTCTTCTGTTATCAAGGACGTTAACTGCAGGGGCTTCTCGGTGGGGATGATGGCGTGGTGGTCGGAAACCTTATTATTATCAACAAAGCGTTTTGTCGGCGTCAAAGGTTTTTGCAAAAGAGGCTTTACCAGCTCCGCGTATGGTACAACAGCGATGCTTTTCAACCTGGCCGGCAGGGTAGGTACAATATCCGAGGTAATATAACGTGAATCGGTTCTCGGGTAGGTGACCAGCTTGTGCTGCTCATATAAATCCTGCAAGATAGACAGGGTTTTTTGCGCTGAAAATCCGTACCGTTTATTGGCATCCCTTTGTAATTCCGTTAAATCGTAGGCCAGAGGCGCCGGCTCGCTTTTGCCCTCCGTACGGACCTCCTTGATTACCCCCTGATGCCCCTTTACTTTGGCGGCTATTTCTTCTGTCTGGGTGTAGTTAAAGATCCGGCTGTTTCCGGCCTGATTTCGCCAATCACCAAAATAGTCCC
>DFZP01000090.1:0-4763 GCA_002382125.1 Firmicutes bacterium UBA4053 | reverse complement strand
TCAATTGTTTCCACAAGCTCTTTAGTAGCAAGGGCTGCTGCCGTACCAAGGTCCGCTACACCGCCGGCTTCGGCAACTGCGGCAGCACCAACGGCAGGGATAATTACAAAGTTCCCAGACGGATCAATATAGTTGACCGGATTATTAGTGACAAAAACATACCTGTTAAGGCTTTGTCCCTCTTCAATGCTACCGAGTAGAATATCCTTGTTGATAAACCGCTTGCTCTCAGGATTATAATACCTGGCCCGCATGTAATACAAGCCGTTAGCATCCGTTATCACCCCGTCCTGCCCGTTGTAAAGGAACGGCGTTTTCGTTTCACCTTCGTGTTTCACTAACTCGGAATATGGCCCGTATTGGAACCGATCGGTGACATTGCCGGTATCGTCTGTCAGCGTAGCCGTGCTGCCTCTCAGGTCAAAGTGATAGGTCTGATAGGCACCGTTTGCCTCCTCGCCGATCAGGCCCAGACCGTAGGTATAGTAGGTCTGGTCGCCTTGAGCATCAGTTTTCACCAGCACTTGGCTGAGAGGCGCGTGCGGGTTGACGGTATAGTCCGCCCGGATGTTGTAAACACTGTCCGTTACGCTGATCCGGTTGCCTTCGGCGTCATAGTGGTAGGTTGTGCCCCCCGCACCGGTTAGCCGGTTCCGGGCATCGTAAGTGAAAGCGGCCAATTGCCCGTTCAGCGGTCCCATGGTCATGTTCCCGTCGTCATCATATCCAACTAACTGATCGTTATACGTATTAAGGCGGTTGTCGCTGGAAGCAGAGGGGACGTTCTTATTGCTTCCCTGTTTAGGCCTTAAAGACTGTATTTTGACTTAATCCAGTTACCCGGGCAATCTGCCGCTGTGTTGCCCCTTCAATAACCTTGATCCGCCTGAGTATCTCATCACGCTTTTGTTTCTCAATGGTTCGCAATATCGTTACTGGCTCCCCATTTAACATAGCTTCAATCTCTACTTTTACTTCACCATCGGTTTTCCTTTGTTTGATTTCATCATCAAGGCATGTATCCTGGATTTCCATTTTCATGCGTTTCATGATTTGGTGGATCTCTTCATTTTTTTCATGAATGAGCAGATGGACATGATTACTCATCAAGCAATATCCATACACTTCAAACTTGTCAGTCTTCACCTGGCCAAGAGTTCCCAGGAAGCGCTGACAGTCATCTTAGTCGCAGAGCAAGAAACACACAAACCCTCTTTTTATAAGTTTTTTCTTTTGAAGAGGGTTAACAATATTTTCACTTGGTTCTATTTTTTCAATATATTCACCGTCAACTGCTTTATTATTGAGATACCGTAGTTATTCTTTTCAGCAAGTTTTTCTGTATACCCAAGAAGTATTCTTTTACTAATGGCCACTCTATTTTTCCATCATTACGGGCATTGTTTCTCTTTCCGCATCATCAAAAAAAGATAGACTTTTAATCATGTGATAATAGTTAATATCCGTCTTTGGATATTTTTTAGGCAGCAAATTTAATATACCTTCAAGGTTATAACCATACTGACAGATGTAAAATAAATCGATAAAGTCTTTGCGTGCTCCCCGTTGGCTTACAGTTGCCCATTTCATAACCGCTATATCCGTTAATGAAGCCAACTGCAGCCCGGGGACATCTTTCACATTGATTAATGGATTCAGCAGGGGGTTAGGATACATAAGCCAAGTAACTCTTATCCCGTCAATAAAACCATGGAAGGTTCCCTTTTTGGTTTCCGCAACCTTGACTTTGCCCAGTACCGAAAGGTCTCGAAGTAGAATCCCGGGTTCAAACTCATCCCTAAAATTAATGCCAGTGCAGTTCCTTCTGCCAGGTAGCTGGCGGATACCGGCATATTTGCCGCCAGTCTGGTTAAAAGAATCTTTCGGGGCCGGTCGAGCGTGTTCCAAAACAACGTATTTCTTCCTCCTTGAGATCGAAATAATTCTGCCAACATCTGACGGTCTTCAATGAAAGTCCCCTGCTTACAAGAACCGCTTCTTTAATTTTCCCCTCGGTGTACGTCCTGAACAACCAGTTCAAAGCCTCCTGATCACCTTCATTCAGCAGTCTTTTCAATAATGAAGATGCAATTATCTTTTAAATCCAGGTCATGGATATGTACATCCCAAAAATAGGGTTCCAACCACCCGGGGATTTTAACAGAAGCATCCATAATGGTAGCTATCCTTTCGCTTATATATATAACGTACTATAACACAAAAGGCGCCACCATGCCAGTATTTGGTTTTATTATATATTGTGTCCCCAGAACTTACTTCCAAGAGATAGCCGCTTTCATCCCGGTTGCCTACGCCCAGGAGGGGGCTACGTGCGATGCTCCTTTACCGGGACCCGGCAGCAACATCCGGTAGCCTGCTTGCCATGGCTTGCTGCCCTGTAGTAACTGTGGTTTTGCTCTTGTTTATATTAAAGAGGCGATTTGTGTTTTAGTGACCTGACTATTTCATTAAAGAAAAATTTTCGCTGACTTAGGGGATTGACAGGGGGTAAGAAGCATTTTATGCTAACTTTATTGATTAAAAAAAAGGGGAATCTTCATGTATTGGGATAACCAGTATCAACATAATGAGCATCTCTGGGGAGAAACCCCCAGCAGGCTTGCCCTTGTCGTTGTCGAGTATTTGCAGAAACACGGGCTGGCGGAGAATATGCTGAATGTGCTGGATATTGGCTGTGGTTACGGACGTGATGCTTTATATCTTACTGAATACACCAGGGGTAAGATTTTGGGCGTGGACATTTCGGAAAAGGCGATTACACTGGCGAAGAAGAGTTACCCGGAAAACTCCCGGATAAAGTTCCGCTGCTGCGGATTTGCAGAACTGGAAGAAAACAATAAATACGACATTGTTTTTCTATCTAATTTCTACCAATTGCTAAAAAAGGATGAGCAAATAGAATTGCGGCGGAAGATTGAAAAAGTGCTAAAACCAAACGGGTTATTATTTTTAAGCACGCTCTCAACACGTGACCCGGAACATTCTGAAAAGGGAACCCCTGTTTCCGGCGAGATTAATTCCTTTGTGGATAATGTATACCTTCACCTTTGCGAGCGCAGCGAACTGGAAGAGGATTTTAGTTTTCTCAGAATCGAGGAGCTGTACGAATACGAATACTTTGAATCACGGGCCACCGGGGAAACCCACCACCATATTTCCTGGATACTGGTGGGGGGAACAGATAAGCCAGTCTAAAGCGGTCATTGCCAGTTCTCTACTCTACCTTGATTCCCCCTCCTCGATTTCCTCTTCTCCAAAAATACCTTGTGATGTTTGCCTTTCTGATTTATTATGTAAGAAAGTTAGAGAGGTGAAAAGTAAAAATGTCTGAAATTACGACTACAAATAGACATGAATACTCTAAGGCTAGGAAAGTGCGCGTCTGGGGTAAGGGACAATTCACAATTCCAGCAGAAATAAGAAAACGGTTGGGAATAAAGGAAGACACTTATTTAGAGGTTTTTCAGATAGGGAAGGCCATCATAGCTACGCCGGAGAGATTGGCCGTAAAAGAGCTTGCCGAAAGCGTCCAGAGAGAAATGGACAAGGGCGGCGTTAACCTCCAATGTTTGCTTCAGGAGCTAAGAGAAGGCAACCACGAATATGAAACAGATTAAAGTTTTCCTAGATAGCAGCGTAATCATTGCTGGCCTTGTGTCAAAAAAAGGTGGCTCTTACGAATTTCTTGCGCTGGCTGAGTTAAATGTCATAATCCCGTGCATATGCGAATATGTTGTAAGCGAAGTGTTTCGCAATGTGCAAAAGAAATTGCCCGGCAGCGTGGCGCACTTTTATACGTTATTCAAAAAGTTACCTTTCAAAATAATAGATCTACTGGAAGAAGATTTAGCACTTGCAAGGAAATTGATTAACGAAAAAGACGCGCTGATTTTAGCGTCGGCCCTATCAGGAGAAGTGGGCTGGCTGTTGAGCCTTGATAAGCATTTTTTAAGGGGCGAGCTGAAAGAAAAAGTTAAATTTCCGGTTTGCACGCCGGGAGAGTTTTTGCAGAGGTTGCCCTTTTTGTATTGAGAAAGACATGGGGACGGTTATAGGGAAATAAGGGGGACGTTCTTTTTGCTTCCCTATGTTACCAGCACCTCTTTCCGGCCAGAAAATTATCCGTTCCCTGTTTTTTGAGCTTGTCGAGGTTCTTTAGATGGGCATCTTCGTGAACGGGTTTAAGGAAGTCTAATTTTGCACAGGTTCGAAATTCTTCACACTCCCAGCAACCCCGGATATTTTTTCTTTGGCAGCAGCTTCTAATCTTGCAGGCGGGTGGCCCCCCTCCATTCCGGCAGGTTCTTTTGCAGCGCAGCCTTACCATCGCGCCTAAAACCTCGTAACACCGCTCATAATCCGCAAATTCCTTGAAGAAATTAGCCAATCCTAGCGAAACCCGGTTAAACTTTGCCTCTCTTAATTTTTTTCGCAGGTCCCTGGCCAGATCGGCAATTTCGCCTTTATAATTAAAGCAATCTCCGCAATAAAGCCCGCAATAAGCAATTAGTTCTTTATCTTCCATCTTCGGCAGCCCATCCTTTCCTTTTATGCTTCTTATGCTTCCTCATTTTTAGCTCTTCATTTATTTTTGTGGTCATGATTAATGGTCATCAAGAAAAAAAATATTTCGTTTTTAAGGTAAAGTCAAGATGGTTTTTTAAACATTTCTCCAATTTTTTAATTGTACCTTTCAATTCTTTAACAAAATTTTAACATTTAAACACATTAATTATGCTATT
>DFZP01000052.1:0-4028 GCA_002382125.1 Firmicutes bacterium UBA4053 | reverse complement strand
GAGGAGGAAATAAAGGTACTGTTTTCCCCTCCCCCTTGATGGAAAAAAATTACGTGATAGTGTTTCGAGTGTTTGAGATAAAGATACTGCTTTACCCTCCCCCTTGATGGGGGAGGGTTAGGGTGGGGGTATAGATTTTTTACCGGCAAAGAAAGGAAGAAAGGTTAGTGGAAGAGTTCCGGACGATCCAGAGTTCAAAGGAAGTGGCAGACTTTAAAGTCTCCCCCGGCAGGCGTCTTTTTTCAGCTTGCGAGCAGGAGATCCTGCAAGGGTGGACTACGGATATTTACCTTGTTAAGAGCCGGGAAATCTTAAGGGAAGCATGTATTGATGACGATCGGGTGACGGCTGAAATTTTTACGAGCCGGCCGGGTATTCTGGCCGGTGTTCCTGAAGTAAGAAATCTTTTAGAAGAAACGGGTGTGGAATTATGGGCCTTGCCGGAAGGCGAAGCTTTTGAAGAAAAAGAAGTAATCATGCGCATTAGCGGCTCCTATAGTTGTTTCGGGATTTATGAAACCGCGCTGTTGGGTATCCTGGCCAGTTCGAGCGGATGGGCTACTGCTGCCCGGCGCTGTAAAGATGCAGCGGGTGGGAAAAGGGTGGTTTGCTTTGGCGCCCGTCATCTGCATCCGGCTGTGGCGCCGGTTATGGAACGGGCAGCCGTAGTGGGCGGGGCGGATGGGGCAAGCTGTATTTTGGGGGCCAAGCTTGCCGGCCGGGAACCTATCGGTACCGTTCCTCATGCGGTGATTCTGATTTTAGGTGATACGCTGGAGGTTGCCCGGGTGTACGAGCGCATTATGCCTGCTGATGCGCCGGTGATTGTGCTCGTTGATACTTTCAAAGACGAGGCGGAAGAGGCATTGCGGGTGGCGGGCGCGCTAAAAGAAAGGCTGCACGGGATCAGGCTCGATACACCGGGTGAAAGAGGCGGGGTAACCCCTTCACTTGTTAAGGAAGTGAGAGCGCGCCTGGATCAGGCAGGGTTTTCTCACGTTCAAATTCTGGTCAGCGGCGGCATTACCCCTGAACGTATATCTGCCCTTGGCAGGGCGGGAGCGGATTCTTTTGGTGTGGGCAGTTACATATCTGCTGCTTCGCCCATTGATATGACCATGGATATTAAAGAGGTAAAAGGAAAGGCTGTGGCCAAGCGGGGACGTATTCCGGGAATCAGCCATTCGCCGCGGTTAAAAAGGCTTTAACTATTAAGCGATCAGTGAAAAAGAGTGAAAACTCTTTCAGATGGCCCGTTTTACTTTTCCGCTTCTTAAGCAGCGGGTGCAAACCAGGATTCTTTTTGGTGTACCGTCAACCAGCGCTTTTACACGTTGCAAATTTGGCGCCCAGGTTCTTTTTGTGCGGATGTGAGAATGACTGACCTGCATTCCTACCGTTACACCTTTTCCACAGATAGTACATTTTCTGGCCAAAAACGACATCTCCTTTAAAAAACATTACGGTTGATATTCTATCAGAAGTCTTTAGGTCGTGCAAGCATGTTTTCAGATACTAACAATTATAGTCCCGAAAGCTATTCCGTACAATACCTGAAAACTGTTGGTCCGAGGCGGGCAGTCCTTTTGCGCAGGCTGGGCATCCAGACAGTGAAGGACTTGCTTTACTATTTTCCCCGCGACTACGAAGACCGGAGTCAAATAAAGCCTGTTTACAAGTGTGTTCATGGTGAACAGGCCACCCTGGCCGGAACAGTAACCGGAATGCAGGAGTTAAACCCCCGGCGCGGCCTGACTATTACCAGGTTGGTGTTAAGCAGTGAAACGGGGATTTTTTATGGGGTCTGGTTTAATCAACCATATATTAAAAAACAATTATCTACTGGTTTAAAAGTTTTGCTGACAGGCAAAATAGAACTTGCTTTTGGCCGGGTACAGGTGCAGGTAACTGATTTTGAAATATTAAACGGGGGCGAATTATTGCACGATGGACGGATAGTTCCCGTTTACTCCCTTACTGAACAGTTAAGCCAGCGTTTGCTGCGCGGTATTATTAAGATAGGGCTGGATGAGTGGACAGGAAAAGTAAGAGAGTTTCTTCCAGCCGGGTTGATCGATAAGTATTCGTTGCCCGTTTTGCCCCGGGCCCTTTCCCAAATTCACTTCCCGTCCAGTTACGATGAAGCGCAAAGGGCTAAAGAGCGCTTTGTTTTTGAAGAGCTGTTTTTGCTTCAGGCAGCCCTGGCTCTGCGCCGGAAGCGGTTGACACGGCAGTATAAGCCCCACCGGTATGCTGTAAATCCTTCCCTGGTACAGGATTTTTTACAGACCCTTCCTTTTGCTCTCACAGCGGATCAAAACCGGGTATGGTATGAAATCAGCCGGGAAATGGACCAGCCTTATCCTGTGTACCGGCTGCTGCAGGGAGATGTAGGGGCAGGGAAAACGATAGTGAGTATTTTATTTTTGCTCAAGACAGCAGGCAGTGGATTACAGGGGGCGCTGATGGTTCCTACGGAGATCCTGGCCGGGCAGCATTTTTTAAACTTGCGTCGCCTTCTTTCTCCCTTGGGAATACAGGTGGGGCTCCTTTCGGGAAGTTTGAAAAAGAAGGAGCGCACTACGCTTTTAGAACAACTGCAGACAGGAATAATATCCCTGGTAGTGGGTACCCATGCCCTGATCCAGGATAACGTAAAATTTAAGCATCTTGCCGCAGTGGTGATTGACGAACAGCACCGTTTCGGCGTGCGGCAAAGAGTCCTCCTTCAGCACAAGGGGCAGTTGCCGGATGTTCTGGTGATGACGGCCACTCCTATTCCACGCTCTCTGGCTCTTACTCTTTACGGCGATCTGGAGATAAGCGCCATCTATGAACTTCCCCCGGGCCGCCGTCCGGTGCAAACTTATGCCCGTTTAACCAGTGATTTAGAAAAAGTTTATTATTTTGTTCGTAAGCAGGTAAAAAAGGGGTACCAGGCATATATAATCTGCCCCCTGGTGGAGGAATCGGAGCGGATTGACGTGCAGGCGGCGGTGGAACTGGCGGCGGAATTATCCACAGCAGTGTATTTTAAGGATTGCCGCCTGGCCCTCCTGCACGGACAGTTAAAGGCTGAAGAGAAGGAAAGAATAATGGAGGCGTACCGGTGTGGTGAGGTGGACATATTGGTGGCCACAACGGTGGTTGAGGTGGGGGTGGATGTGCCCAATGCCAACGTGATGGTAATTTTGGACGCACATCGTTTTGGACTGGCCCAGTTGCACCAACTGCGCGGCCGTGTGGGACGCGGTAACTGCCAATCGTATTGCATCCTGGTCTCGGACGTTCGCTCGGGTACCGCCGGGGAGCGTCTGGCAGCGATGGCCGGGATGACGGATGGTTTTGCCCTGGCCGAGGAGGACCTGCGGTTAAGGGGACCGGGTGATCTGACGGGAACCCGCCAGTCCGGCCTGCCTGAGTTTAAGATAGCGGATTTGGTACGCGACTGGCATGTACTCCAGCAGGCCCGGCGGGAAGCAGTAGAGTTGCTGGAAAACGATCCCGGTTTGGAGGATCCGGAAAACAGTCTTTTGCAAGAAGAATTGCGGTCCAGATTTAAAAATAACCCCTTGACAAATTTCTAAAAATAACATAAATTAGTGTTGATGGTAGAAAAACATAATGTGCTCGAAAAAGACCGAAAAGGCAAAACCATCGAAAGATGGTGACGCAAAGCTAAAGGGGCTAAAAGACGGCTAAGAGCCGCAAATGCCAGCCAGTTGCCGGTAATTTATTCCAGGGAAGGGTGTTTTAAGGCCTGCCTTATTTACCGGTGCAGTAATGTTTTATAAGGATACGGGGCAGGTGAAACAGGGAATGAATGATAATTCTTTACCGTTACAATACCCTCCTGTAGAAGATCTTTTAGTTAAAGCACAGAATGGTGATACTGCGGCCAGAGAAGACCTTTTGGAAGTCAGCAGGCATTTTATTCTTAAAACTGCCTGCCGCTACAGTTTTAAGAAGTTGGAATGGGGCCGGGATGATGAATTGAGCATTGCCTTAATAGCTTTTAATGAGGCAAT
>DFZP01000024.1:0-3736 GCA_002382125.1 Firmicutes bacterium UBA4053 | reverse complement strand
AAAAGCTTCGCCTCCAGGAAACCGAAAAACTTTTTTACCAGATAGAAATGCCCCTGGTAAAGGTATTGGCAGAAATGGAAATTGCCGGGGTAGCCGTAGATACTCAAAGGCTGGCTATTATGTCAGAAGAATTGGGTCAAAAGATAAATAATTTAACACAGGAAATTTACCAGACGGTGGGCGAACAATTTAACATCAATTCTACAAAGCAGTTGTCCCACATACTTTTCGAAAAACTACAACTGCCAGTAATCAAGCGCACTAAAACAGGATATTCTACCGATGCCGGGGTGCTGGAAGAACTGTCCAACGCCCACCCGGTGGTGAGTAAGATCTTAGAACACAGACAACTGATGAAACTAAAATCAACCTATGTGGACGGTCTGGCAGCCCTGATCAATCCATGCACAGGACGTCTTCATACCACCTTTCACCAGGCAGTAACAGCTACAGGACGCTTGAGCAGTTCCGACCCCAACCTGCAAAATATTCCCATCCGCCTGGAAGAGGGGAAAAAAATAAGGCAGGTGTTCATTCCGAGGGAGGGGAATAACCTCATCCTGACGGCCGACTATTCTCAGGTTGAATTACGGCTTCTGGCTCACATGAGCGCCGACCAAACCCTTAAAGAAGCTTTTCAAAGGGGGGAGGATATTCATACCCGGACCGCTGCTGAAGTATTCGGCACAACGGTGGCTGAAGTAACGGAAAATATGCGTTCCCGCGCCAAGGCTGTAAATTTTGGAATTGTTTATGGAATCAGTGACTTTGGGCTGGCCCGCAATATAAATGTATCCCGTCAGGAAGCAAAACAGTACATTGAAAAATACTTTAACCGCTACCGCGGTGTACAGGAATATATCAAGCGTACCATCAGTGAAGCACGGGAAAAAGGATACGTCACCACAATCTTGAACAGGCGCCGCTATTTGCCGGACCTGTTCAGCCCCAACCACACGGTACGCAGCTTCGGTGAGCGTACTGCCATAAATACCCCTATCCAAGGCAGCGCAGCAGACATCATCAAGCTGGCTATGATCCGCATACATCATAAACTAAAGACCCGTCAGCTTAAAACCCGGATGATCCTCCAGGTACACGACGAGCTTATTTTTGATGTTCCAAAGACGGAAGTAAAAGAAGTACAGGAACTGGTCCGGGACTGCATGGAAAATACTATGCTCTTAGACGTACCTCTGCTGGTGGAAATGAAGATGGGGCCTAACTGGTACGAAGTAAAGAAAGTGTGAGGTTATTGCAATTTGAGAAATCAAGGAGAGAATATCATGCCTGAACTACCTGAAGTAGAAACAATAAAGCGCACCCTGGAAGCAAAGCTTAAAGGTTTGTTTATCACTGCGGTGGAAATCTTTCTCCCCAAGCTCATCCGCACCCCCGTTCCGGAAGAATTTCAATCCCTTCTGGCCGGTCAAACCATTCAAAGACTGGAGCGGCAGGGTAAGTATCTATTATTCCACCTCTCGCAGAATCTTACCATGATCATACACCTGCGCATGACCGGACGCCTTGTTTACTCCCTGCCCGGTACACCGCTTACCCCCCACACCCATGCCATCTTTCATCTAAACAACGGCTATCAGCTTAGATTCTCAGATACACGCCAGTTTGGGAATATCTCCTTAGTACCCGCAGATAATCTGGATAAGGTTTCCGGTTTAAACAGCCTGGGCAAGGAACCGTTGAGTCAGGAATTCACACGCGAATACCTGAAAAAGCAATTGCGCCGTCACCGCGCCGCGCTGAAACCCCTTCTCTTAAATCAAAGCTTCATCGCCGGGTTGGGCAATATTTATGCTGATGAGGTTTTATTTCGGGCCCGGATTCACCCCCGGCGGCTTTCCAACACGCTCACCCCGCGGGAAGCAACCCGGCTTTTTCATGCCATCCAGGACATACTAAAAGAAGGTATTGAAAACCGCGGCGCCACTTTCCGGGATTACGTAGACGGCAACGGAACGGCAGGCAATTATCAAAACCTGTTGAAAGTATATAACCGTGAAGGCAAACCCTGCCCAAAGTGCAGCAAAACCATCGTCAAGCTGCGCATCGGCGGACGCGGTACATACTTCTGCCCCTACTGCCAAAAGATGTAATTTCTATACTCAAAGCTATGCACAATCTGCCGGAGTTAAAATATTTACTCCGGCGGCAGGAGCATACATCCGGTTTGCCGAACTTTTCCCGTGGACGAGGTGATGTTTTTGCGTTTTCTGCGCCGCAGAAGTAGACTCAACTCAAGACGAATCCTGCTTCTATTGCTGATTTTACTTCTGGTTCTGAACATCAATCGCCTGGGACGAGCACTATATCCCTTCCCTCACCGTGACGTTATTTTTTGCTATGCTCAGCAGTATAATCTAGACCCTTGCCTGGTAGCCGCCATAATAAAGACCGAAAGCAACTTCAACCCCGGCGCCCTCTCACGTAAAGGAGCAATGGGGTTAATGCAGGTAATGCCGCCAACGGGAAAATGGGCAGCCGCTGAAATTGGACTGTCCGGGTTCTATCCCGGCCAGCTTTATAACCCGCAAGTCAACATCTGCATTGGTTGCTGGTACCTGTCCGACCTTTACCGGGAGTTTAATGGAGATACCGTCCTGGTGTTGGCGGCTTATAACGGCGGCCGCGGTAACGTAAAGAAATGGTTAACCCAAGTAGACTGGTCAAAAAATCCGGACAAAATTGACCAGTTGCCATTTCCTGAAACCAGGCAGTTCATTCGCAAGGCGCTCTGGAACCACAAAATATATCGTTATCTGTACGGCCGGGAACAAAGCCCCAACTAAAAAAAATTACCCGTTTAGTGTCAACGGGCAATCAACACATCAACATTCAAAGGAGGAGTTGCCCATGATGGTTGACGCCCTCTCCACAAAGCATGAAGATAGCATGCTTGCCGTTCGCTTGCAAGGAGCCACATATGCGAAAGGCCGGTAACGAGACACGGCGCAGGTGAGGTTAGCGAATCGGCTTAAGCGAATCGCGCAGACAACAGTATGCAA
The DNA here is from genome assembly GCA_002382125.1 of Firmicutes bacterium UBA4053. Taxonomy (GTDB): domain Bacteria; phylum Bacillota; class Desulfotomaculia; order Desulfotomaculales; family Nap2-2B; genus UBA4053. Next base: position 713 of record DFZP01000024.1, on the reverse strand, counting down.
AAAGATCAACAGCGAACACTAGAGAAGCTTTGTGACGTTAAAAAACCAAGAAACCACGCGCAATATGCAGCGCTGGCAGATTCGCTCCGAACCAAGCCGATGTCTTGTCGGCCTGTAGCATCGAAGCGACGGCAAACGAACGGCAAGCAAAATCTATTTTCAAAGGAGTTGAAAAACGACGGAACTATTTAAGGCAGTTACAATCCCGGAAGCACGAAGGATGATTCTGGCTCATTACAACCGGCAGGGAAAAACAGAAACGCTTTCTTTACTATCTGCCTTATGCCGTTACCTGGCGAGAGAAGTAAAAGCTGCGGAAGATGTACCGGGCTTCAGTCGTTCTACGATGGATGGTTTTGCCGTGCGTGCCCGGGATACTTTCGGCGCGTCCGAAGGACTGCCCGCTTACCTGGAAATAGCAGGCGAAGTGCTCATGGGCGAAGAACCACAGGGAGGCGTGGAACCTGGTCAGGCCTGGCGAATCGCCACGGGCGGCATGCTGCCGGCAGGAGCCGACGCCGTGGTAATGGTCGAACAAACCGAAACACTGGACGAGAAAACCATTGGCGTTGTTAAACCAGTGGCCCCGGGAGAAAACGTAATCCGCCGGGGAGAAGACTTAACCACCGGCGACCTCGTACTGCCTGCCGGTCATTGCTTAAAAGCGCACGATTTGGGCGTCCTGGCTGCTGCCGGAGTAACCGCAGTGGAAG
>DFZP01000035.1:0-8267 GCA_002382125.1 Firmicutes bacterium UBA4053 | reverse complement strand
TCAATGACTAAAAAGCCAAAAAAAAACTTACAAAGCAAAAAGCTCACCTAGAATTTTCTTGACAAATAGATTAGAAAAGGGATATTATCATCAAAAAATGAATTAGAATTCATTTATGGGGGCCGGTCGGTTTTGGTTTATCAGCAAACGTTCAAAGTTGCCCAAAAGCTGGCTAAAAAGGAAAAATCTATTAGATGGGCGGCTTTAAAGCTTTTTGATGAGAAGGGATACGAGTGCTCCTCGATCAAAGAGATCACCCGTTTAGCCGGGGTGGCCGCGGGAACTTTTTATCTTTATTTTCGTAATAAGGAACAGTTGTTTACTTCCTTGATCGACGAATTTTATCAGCAAATGATTGAAGATATGCGCTGCAGGAGAAAGACAATGGAAGCTGACGCTCAAAAAAAACTGTCTTTTTCAATGCAATATTTTTTAAAGTTATTCAGTGAACACAGAAAATTAGCCCGTTTGGTACTACTGCAGTCAAGGCAGGACAAAGTGCACAGGCTTGTTGCCGCTATCCATGACGAGTTGACCGGGTTTATCAGGGAAGATCTTGAGGAGGCCATGGATCAGGGGTTGATCCCTGCGCAGGATTGCCGGTTGACGGCTCAAGCGATAGCGGGAAGTTATAACCAGGTAATTCTGAACTGGTTGAGTTCAGAGGTGACTTCTCCTGTGGAAGAAGTCACCGGTTCCTTACTCAGCTTTGCTCTTAGGGGAGCTGGTTTTAAGATTTTGGAAGAGAAAAGTGAAGGGGGGTGTAGATTCTAATGGCATACAAGGATCTTCACGAGTTTATAGCAGTTCTTGAATCTGCAGGTGAACTCAGGCGGATCCGGGAACCGGTCAGCCCTATACTTGAAATAACCCAGATCACGGACAGAGTGGTTAAAAAAGAGGGGCCTGCCTTGCTTTTTGAAAACGTTTCCGGATATGATATGCCGGTTTTAACCAATGCTTTCGGCAGTTACCACCGGTTGCAGATGGCGCTTGGAGATGAACTTGACAAAATTGCACAACGGCTGGACAACCTTCTTAAAATGACCGGTATGATACCAACTGGCTTCATTGAAAAGCTGAAAGCCATACCACGTCTGGCCGAGTTCAATTCTTTTATTCCCAAGATAGTTCGTAGCGGTTCCTGCCAGGAGGTAATTAAAGAAGATTTTTCTTTAGAGTCCCTGCCTGTTCTTAAATGCTGGCCTGGAGACGGAGGACGTTTCATTACATTGCCCATTGTTTTCACCCGGGATCCGCAAACCGGCGCCAGAAACGCAGGTATGTACCGCTTGCAGGTGTATGACCGGCGAACTACCGGGATGCACTGGCACTTGCATAAAGACGGGGCGGAAAACTTCCGCCGCCACAAGCTTGCGCAAAGCAGGATGGAGGCGGCCGTAGCTATAGGCACTGATCCGGCCGTCATTTATGCTGCTACCGCCCCTCTTCCCCATGGGGTTGATGAACTGCTTTTCGCCGGTTTCTTAAGGCGGGAACCGGTGGAGTTGGTGCGCTGTAAGACTGTCGATCTGGAAGTTCCCGCGGGGGCTGATATTATCCTTGAAGGATATGTAGACATGGAGGAATTAAGGCTGGAAGGGCCTTTCGGGGACCATACGGGGTATTATTCCCTGGCCGACTACTATCCCGTTTTTCACGTCACCTGCTTGACCCACAGGCGGGATGCCGTCTATCCTGCAACTATTGTCGGCAGGCCGCCCATGGAAGATTGCTATTTGGGAAAGGCCACGGAAAGGATTTTTTTGCCCTTAATCAGGTGGCAGGTTCCTGAAATCGTAGATATGAACCTTCCCTTGGAAGGAGTGTTCCACAATTGCGCAATTGTTTCAATTAAGAAGACTTATCCAGGCCAGGCCCGTAAGGTAATGTACGCACTCTGGGGGCTTGGACAGATGATGTTTACCAAGATGATTATAGTTGTAGAACACACTGTAAATGTTCATGATCTGTCGGAGGTTATCTGGAGGGTATTTAATAATATAGACGCAGGGCGGGATCTGGTGATTGTCCAGGGGCCCCTGGATGCTTTGGATCACTCTTCTCCAAACCTGCATTACGGAGCCAAACTGGGAATAGATGCAACCCGCAAATGGCCCTCGGAAGGACATCCCCGTCCTTGGCCCGAGGATATTTCCATGAGTGAGGATATTGTCCGTCTTGTTGAAGAAAAATGGCCCCGGCTGGGCCTGGATTAAAAATTAATTGATTGATTAAGCGAGGAGGGATTTTTAATGTTTAATTACACCAGAGGGAAAATTATTTGCGTGTTCTTATCGGTAATCCTGCTTGCGGTTTTAATTATGTCCGGGTGCAGCCGGACGCAAAAAAACAGCCCTGCGGGAAAATTGGAGCCTTTGAAGTTGGGAGTTTTACCGATAGAGGACAATTTCCCCTTTTTTGTAGCCCAAGCTGATGGAATGTTTACGAAAGCAGGCCTGCCAGCAGAGCTAATTTCCTTTAACAGCGCCCGTGAACGGGATTTGGCTCTTCAGGCGGGTGAAATTGATGGTGAGGTTGCTGACATTGTTGCTGCTGCTTTGCTCAAGAAAGCCGGGACCCCTGTCAAGATTGTCTCCCTGACAATGGGTTCTACGCCCCGGGAAGGACGATTTGTTCTTCTGGCAGCGCCTGATTCAGGGATTGATCAACCGGCTGATTTAAAAGGAGTAAAAGTAGCTGTTTCAGAACACACCATCATTGATTATGTCAATTACCGGCTGCTTGCTATAGCCGGACTGCGGCCGGAGGAAATTACAACTGTCAACATTCCCGCAATTCCAGCAAGGCTCCAATTACTTTTAGCCGGCCAGGTAAAAGCTGCCGTCTTGCCTGATCCACTGGCTACCCTGGCAGAAAAAAAGGGGGCAAAAGTAATTCTTGACGATACACAAATTAACGAGAACATTTCCCAAGTTGTGTTGCTTTTTAGGGAAGAAGTTATTGAAAATAAGGCTTCTTCTATTACCGCACTCCTGGATGTTTTTGGTGACGCCAGTGCGCTGGTGACCAGCAATCCCCAGAAGTACCGCGGCCTTTTTATTGAGAAAGCCCGGTTGCCGGAAGAACTGAAAGATACCTATTTAACCCCCCGGTATTCCCAGCCGGCCCTGCCCGGACCTGACGAAGTGCAATTGGTGATGAACTGGATGGTGACCGAAAAGCTCATTCCAAACGCTTATTCTTATCAGGAGATTACTGATTCCCAATTTACCAGGGGCGGGTCCTAATGCTTGAGTTGGATAAAGTTAGATTTGAATATTCAGTTAAGGCCAATTCCCCCGTACAGGTGCTTGGGGGGATTAGTCTTAAGGTTATGGAAGGGGACAGTCTGGCTGTTATTGGACCGTCGGGTTGCGGAAAAACTACCCTTCTTTATTTGTTGGCTGGTTTGTTGAAACCAACGGAAGGCGTTGTTTTATTTAAGGGCGCCGCCGTCAAGTCACCTTATCCAGAGGCGGCCTTGATTCTTCAGGACTACGGCCTCTTGCCCTGGAAGACTGTGCGGGAAAATGTCGCGCTGGGGCTGGCCCTGCGCGGACTGTCACGCCTCAACCAGGCGGAAGTGGTTTTTCCTCTTCTCGAGAAATTGGGCTTAAAGGGTCTGGAAAATCGTTATCCAGCCCAGTTAAGCGGCGGACAGCGTCAGAGAGTTGGTTTGGCCCGTGCGCTTGCGCTTGATCCTGCATTCTTGCTCATGGACGAGCCGCTTTCTGCTCTTGACGCCCTAACCAGAGAGCATTTACAGGATTTAATTCTGGAAATTTGGATGAAACGGCATAAGACGCTGGTTATGGTTACTCACAGCATTGAAGAAGCGGTGTATTTGGGGAAACGCATAGCAGTCCTGACTCAGCGGCCCGCTAATGTCGCCGCTCTGATTGAGAATCCTCTGGCGGGTTGCCGGGGTTTCCGGGAGCGGTCTGATTTTTACCAGCAATGCAACCGCTTAAGAACTTTTTTAACCAGTTCCTGTGAAGCTTAAAGAATCCAAAATGAATTTCCAGCAAGGCATTTTTGAAAAGGCGCTTCCTTAAAAATTTTTAGGAGCTAAAGGGATGCTTAAAGGTAAAGATCTGATTACCGGTGGGTTTATAGTTCTTTTGTTTTGGTGGATCCTTTCTATAATAATCAATAACCCGGCTTTTCCCGGACCTGCTTTAGCGTTGGTGGACTTCGTCAAGATGCTCGCAGCAGGGAAGCTGGGCTACCACTTTGGGGTCAGTTGCGGCAGGGTGTTGTTTAGTTTGAGTTTTTCCCTTCTTTTGGCTGTTCCACTTGGTTTAGCAACAGGGAGAAACAGGCAGCTTGACCGCTTGCTCGCTCCGGTTGTCTATATGCTGTACCCCATACCTAAAATCGTCTTGCTGCCGCTAATTATGGTGCTTGCAGGAATCGGGGAAACGGCAAAAAATACGGTGATTATTTTAATCATTTTTTTTCAGATCCTGGTTACCACACGGGATGCCTCCCGTTCAATTCCACACTCGGCTTTCGCTGCTATCCGCACCTTAGGGGCCGGTTGGCCGGCCATCTACCAGCACGTTGTTTTTCCCGCCTGTCTGCCCAGTATTATAAGCTCAGTCCGGATTAGCCTGGGGACGGCGATTTCGGTTCTTTTCTTTGCCGAAACAGTTGCCGGAACAAGCGGGCTGGGTTATCTTATCCTGGATGGCTGGCATCGCGCGAATTACGGGGAAATGTTTGCCGCTATTTTAGGAATGAGTATTTTAGGTTTGGGCCTGTACTTCGTCCTTGATTGCCTGGAAAGATGGTGGTGCCGTTGGCAGTACCTGTAAGAGAATTTAAAAAAAGTTTTGCTTTTTTAAATAAAGTTCCTGTTTTTTTTGCAATGATCAAGTTCGAGCATACTGTTTTCGCACTTCCTTTTGCTTATTTGGGCTCTTTTTTGGCCAGAGACGGAGTACCGCCCCTGGCTGATCTTTTTTGGATAACCATGGCTATGGTTGGCGCCAGGACTTCAGCAATGTCTCTGAACCGTTTGATTGATTGTCACCTGGATGCCCTCAATCCAAGAACTGCTAACCGGGCCTTGCCGAGGGGCCAGTTGTCAAGCGCAGAGGTAATGGTTTATGTTCTGGCTTCCCTTTTGCTTTTAGGGTTTTCGGCCTGGCAGTTAAACATACTATGCGTTCAGCTTATGCCGGCCGCTGTTTTTTTATTAGTCATTTATTCTTATACAAAACGCTGGACATGGGCTTGTCACCTAATTTTAGGAGCGACAGACGGACTGGCCCCGCTTGGGGGCTGGGTAGCTATAACCGGCAGCATAGACTTCCCGGGTGTTTTACTTTGGCTGGCAGTTACTTTCTGGGTTGCCGGCTTTGATGTGATCTACGGTTGTCAGGATATAGAATTTGACCGGAGCTTTGGGCTTAAGTCCATACCGGCTTGTTTTGGTTTGGAAAGGGCTCTGCTCGTCTCCCGTTTTTTTCAACTGATCGCTTTTTTGCTTTTTGCCGGTGTTGGGTGGTGGTTAAAAACAGGAGTATTTTACTGGGTGGGATTGCTTAGCGCAGGAGTTCTGCTTGTTTGGCAGCAACGTCTCGTTTCCAGGGATCTTTCCCGCCTGGAAGTCGCCTTTTTTGTTCTTAATGCATACTTCAGTTTGCTGATATCCGGGTTTGGATTGCTCGATGTTTTCTTATCCAGGCTACCCTGAAAATAGATTTTCATCTTCCGCCCAGAAGATATTTGGTTTCTAGTGGAAGCATAGAAGCTTAGGAACGTCAGACTGTGTGAAAAGTATTTTTGGAAATTCTTATTCTCCACTTTGATGTTATTTTTACTATCCTTATGATAGATAATTGAAGAGATCTGGATAAAATTCAAGAGATTCAGGATAGAAGAATAGCAAGGATCAGGAAAAAGAACCTTAAGCTCGACGAATACATGGGTAAACTGGAACAAAAAAATAGACCTTCCCCAGGAGGAAATAGAAGGGCTGGTAGAAGAACTAAATAGATTTATGGGGTAACTTTCGTCCTTTCCAACGGGTATCTGTTAGACCGATTGATTTTTAAGCAGTTCTTCCACCCGTTTTCTAACTTCGTCGCGTACGGCACGAAAGCTGGCAATAATTTCATCTTCCTTGCCGGTGACTTTAGCCGGATCTTCTATAGGCCAGTGGATACGGAGTACCCCCGGTGAAGTGGTGAGGCAGCTTTCTGCTGCATCGCCGCACAGGGTGATTACCAAGTCTACTTTGGCCAGCATGTCCGGGTCAATAGGCTTGGATGTCTGGTTGGAGATGTCAAGCCCCGCCTCGGCCATTACACGTACGGCATTTGGGTTAAGTCCAACGGGGTTAATCCCGGCGCTGTGCGCCTCCCATACATCTTTGCCCATCGTTTTGGCAAATCCTTCTGCCATCTGGCTGCGGCAGGAGTTGCCGGTACACAAGAAGAGGATTTTCTTTTTGGACATCCTTGTTATATCTCCTTTACAAAAATTGTTTTCGTCTGGCCGTGGTAGTAATAAATTGTACCATTGCATCCAAAACCGCTGGTTTTGCCAAGTGGAATCCATCCGGGAAGCATAGGGAAGCATAGGGAAGCATAGGGACGTTCATTTTGCTTCCTTGTTTAGGCCTTAAAGACTATATTTTGACTTAATCCAGAAATCTATTGACTATCAACACCCGCCTTTCGGCTCAGAGCCATTACCGTATCGTTCCCCGGGTTTAAAGAACCGAGAAGGTGAGAAAAATCACCATAAAGTCCATGGAAATCAGACCCCCCTGTTATTACCAGTCCGTATTTTTTAGCTTTTTGCAGGCACCAGGCTGTATCTTGCGGGCTGTTGCCGGGATGGTAAGCCTCAATACCCTGGATGCCTAATTCCAGCAAATAGGGAAATAAGTGATGGTTTTTATGGACTCCGGGATGGGCCAAAACAGCAACCCCACCACCATTCCTAACCGCGCTTATTGCTTCTTCAACCGGTATATATTCCAGGGGTACAAAAGCCTTTCCTCCGGGTGGAAAAAGTTCTTTATAAAGAGAAACATCCTTGATCTTCTGGCTATAGCCGCCATGAAACAAGGCATGCATGATATGAACCTTGTACAGGTTGGTACTATGCATACAAAAGGGGGCTACTTCTTCGGGTCCGATACGATAGCCTAAACCAGCCACTTTGGAGAGCATATCCCTGGTGGCCTCTTCTCTCCTTTTCGTCATGTCCCGGCAAACCTTTTGGAGGAACTGGCTGTTCATATCAAGGTAATATCCTAAAATGTGCACTTTTTCTCCCGAAGGCCGGTGCTCCGCTGAAATCTCAATCCCCGGAATCAATTGTATCTTGTAGTGTTTGGCTAAATCCTTCAATTTATCATAAGACGACATAGTATCGTGGTCTGTTACAGACAAATATCTGACACCCAACCTATGCGCATGGACTAAAAGTTCCCCGGGACTCAAGGAACCGTCAGAGCATTGGGTATGACAGTGCAGTTCAATCATGAGAGTCCTCCTTAATATTTAAGTAAAAATTCACACCCTTACGGACAAAGTGCAATTTTTCGTAAAAAGCATGGGCTCCAAGACGATTGGAATCGCTGAAAAGAGTCAACTTATATCAGCCTTCCCGCGTGGCCAGGCGGATAGCGTAATCCATTACTCTTAATTATCATAATGTGGCTTAGCCGGAAGAAGAATAAAATTTATTAGCCAACTCTTCCACGGAAAGGTTAAATTCTCTGTTCAACTGGTGCATGAATGCCCTAGTTTTAAATTCTATGGGCTCAATTCTGGTTAAAAAGTCTTTGTTGCCGTTATGCCGCTCCCTTAAAGATTTAAACCTTTTTTCCAGGGAAGTAGGTCGGTCATGTTCCACTAAAAAATCAACCAGGGGAATAAGTTTTTCTTCAAAGGATGACGGTAAAAAATCCCTTTTTGGCAATCCGTAACTTAATGCTTCTTCGCTGTTTAAAAAAACATGAGAGGCGCAAATAAAAGCTTCTTTTGGGTAGCCTAAATCAACTAAAAGTTTATACCCTTCCACCCCGTGTAAAACGGGGTGATGGGTTTTATATCTTCCGATATCATGGAGCAGAGCGGCACAGCGGATAAAATCAAGGTCAAGCGCATACTTTACGGCAAATGTTTCGGAAAAATAAGCTGCCAGCCGGGATACGGCCAGGCAGTGTTGAACCCAGGACGCATTTTTTCCGTACCTGTTTAATAAGTCAAGTGCTTCGTTATAAGAAAGTAAATTAATCACCC